>JBNLFN010000026.1:0-47025 GCA_050305555.1 Desulfobacteraceae bacterium
GCTGATCGCTATATCTCAGGACATTATCCCCTTTAAAATTAAGCGTACCTTGATCGGGACGATCCAAAGTGCCGAGCAGGTGAAGCAAGGTGGACTTGCCGATACCCGAGGCGCCGACCACTGCCAATGTTTCTTGGGGCCTGAGGTTCAGGTTTAGGTCCCGAATCACTTGAATGGGTTGTTTGGTGCTATGAAAACTTTTGTACAACCCCTTGGCCTCCAACATAACCGGTGCGGCTTTCGATATGGGCGATAAGGCATTGTTTTGCTGATCAGCCATAACGAATCGCCTCCACAGGATTAAGCCGGGCAGCCTGTTGGGCCGGGTAAAGTGTGGCAACAAAACAGATGGCCAGGGCGGAGAAGGCAACCAGGACAACGTCGGTGAGTTGCAGGTCCACCGGCAAGGCAGTTATATAATAAACATCACCCGGAAGCCGGATCAAGTTGTGATGGGTTTGCAAGTAACACAGCACCGATCCGAGCACCACCCCGGTTGTTGTTCCGATCAATCCAATGAACATGCCTTGGAGGACAAAAAGCCTCTGAATGGATTTGGCGGTGGCGCCCAAAGTTTTTAAAATTGCAATATCTTTAGTCTTTTCCATCACCAGCATCACCAATGAACTGGTGATGCTGAATGTTGCCACTAGGATGATTAGGGTCAGCGTAATAAACATGGCCGCTTTTTCCAGCTTCAAGGCAGCAAACAGATTTTTATTTAATTGCATCCAATCGCGATAGGTCAAATCTGCATTGGATTGGGATACAAAATTGCGCCCGATTTGGGAAGCTTGGAAAATCCGATCTAGACGTATCTCAACCTGGCTAACCGACGTTTGTGCGTGGGCCAAGATCTGAGCATCCTCCAAGCGCATAAACGCCAAGCCGCCGTCATAGTTATACATGCCGGTTTCAAAAAAGCCGACCACTGTGAAGCGTTTCATTAAAGGCACAAACCCCACGGGTGTCAAAGTGCCTCTGGGTGATACCACAAACAGGTTGTCGCCTTGGACCAAACCGAGGGTGCGGGCGAGATCGCGACCCAATACAATAGGCGGCCATGATGCAACCGGCGTTGGATTATTATCCTGTTTTGAGCTGCGCATCAACGTTTGCAGACCCTCAATAGCCAATCCTTTCTGGGCGGCCAAAGGTTCCACCCCTTTGATCACGGCACCGGCTACCCGTTCTTGAGCTTTGAGCATAACTTGCAGTTCCACTACCGGCCAGGCAGCCAGTACCCCTGGAGTGCGACGGGCCTGGTCGACAACGGCGTCATAACCTTCAATGGCCGTTTGGTTTTTTTTCTGAATAATAAGATGCGGTTCGATGGTCATAATTCGAGTTTTAAGATCGGTTTCAAAGCCAGCCATGACGCCAATGACCACGATAAGGGATGTCACGCCAATGGCAACGCCGATGATGGATAACAGCGTAATAAGGGCAATGATGGTCTGCTTGGGTTTGGATTTGAAGTATCTGCGGCTTATGAAGAGTTCGAATGTCATCAGCTTTTTGTATCCTGTAAGATCTTTCAGCGGGCCGTTTGGATGTTCAGCATCAGCTTACTGGATTTTGGCCTTCATATGGGGGAACAGGATTACTTCGCGAATGGACGGTGCATCCGTCAACAGCATGGTTAGCCGATCTATACCGATGCCTTCACCAGCGGTTGGCGGCATGCCATACTCCAACGCTTCGATGTAGCTTTCATCCATAAGGTGGGCCTCATCGTCGCCGGCTTGGCGGTCATCCACTTGTTGCAAAAAGCGGTTTCGCTGATCTTCCGGGTCATTCAATTCAGAAAACCCATTGGCAATTTCACAGCCGGCGATGAATAACTCAAATCGCTCTGTGATGTCCGGTTCAGTGTCACTGCGTCGTGAAAGCGGTGATACTTCTACCGGATAGCCAGTGATAAAAGTGGGTTGGATCAATTGGGGTTCAACCAACACGTCGAAAAGTTTGGTGATAATTTTACCGATTCGTTTGGTCTTGGTCAATGGAACACCTTTGGCCTTGGCAAAATCGATCAGGCCCTGACGGTTTGTCATCAGCCGGCGATCCATACCGCCGAGTTGCTCGAGCGCATTAGCCAAAGTGAGACGTTGCCATGGCTTATTAAGATCAATGGCATGACCTTGGTAGTTGATAGAGGTGCTGCCCAACACCGTTTGGGCCACCTTGGCGAACAATGTCTCAGTTAACTCCATTAAATCATCATGCGTTGCAAAAGCTTGATAAAACTCGATCATTGTGAATTCGGGGTTGTGCTGCGTGGAAACACCCTCATTCCGAAAGTTGCGGTTGATTTCAAAAACACGTTCAAATCCGCCGACCACCAGGCGTTTGAGATAGAGCTCGGGTGCAATGCGTAAAAAAAGCGCCATGTCCAGTGCATTGTGATGCGTCACAAAAGGTGTGGCCTCCGCCCCTCCAGGAATCGGTTGCATCATGGGCGTTTCCACTTCCAGGTAATCTTTTTCAAGGAAAAAATTCCGGACGGTCTGGATAATGCGGCTGCGTGTAACAAAGGTGTGGCGCACCTGCTCATTCATGATGAGATCGATATAACGCTGACGATAGCGTTTTTCAGGATCTTTAAGCCCATGAAATTTTTCGGGCAAGGGTCGCGTTGATTTACACAGCAGTTCCACGGCATGGGCCAATAATGTCCATTCGCCGGTTTTGGTTTGAAACATCTTGCCTGTCAGGCCCACAAAATCGCCAATATCGTATTGCTTAAAACTGGTATAGGCTGCTTCTCCGACTTTGTCCTTGCGGACATAGGCCTGCATCAGACCGGTGCGATCCCGAAATCGAATGAAGGCCGATTTGCCAAAACTGTTGATGGCCATGATACGGCCTGCCGCTATGAACTCAGCATCTTGAATTTCATCTTCTTTCTCTGTTTCAAGAAAATGACGAATATCCGCTACGCTATGCGCAACTTTGAAGCCATTGGGGAAGGGATTGACACCTTGGTTGCGCAATTCCTTGATTTTTTGTCTGCGCTGCTCAATAAAATCGATGGACTTCTCGTTTCCCATAATGACGCCTTTATACGAAAAAACGGGTAGCTCGATGCAACAAGACATGCATCGCACCCGTTGGATTGATGTCACCTATCACTTGGTGCTGAAATTAAACATTTTTTGCTACCTTATTTACCGATTTGTGTCAAGGTTAAGTTTCTCCAAAGGCGGCTAAACAAGAGGGTATTCTATCTGCGATCCCCATCTATTGGATAGCCTTCCCACCACTGTTCAGATCGGAACGGTGCTTGATTAGCTGTGATATCCAGTTTTTGTTAGTGGCGCATAAGATAGTTTTATTGACTTACACAGACTCGCCCCATAGGATAAATTGCCATTAAAGATGGTGGGATGAGCCGCTTTGTTTCGTGGCTCGACGCATGGGTAGCGCGAGGGAATCAGGATGGTCCTGGATACACAAATTCCGAAATTTCAGCGTCTTGGAAAAGGCACCATGGTGCTAACGCTTTTTTATAACACCCTAATAACCATAGGTTTGCTCTTTGGTTTTCCCTTGGCGATTCCTTTAATGGTCACCAGCAACAAGCGAAGCCGGACGTTGCGCAAACGTCTTGGATGGCATAGGTACCATTGGCAAACGAAGCACAAAAATAAGAACCCAGCAAGTTTGTGGGTACATGCACTCTCTGTGGGAGAAGTCTCAGCCGCCCAACCCTTAATAGCAAGGATTCAAAATCTCCATCCTGGGTTGCATCTTGTTCTCACGGTGTCCACTTTTAGCGGTTATCAGACTGCATCTCGGCTCTTTGCAGGACAGGCAATAGATTTGGCTTATTTCCCCTATGATTGGATTTGTTCTGTACGCGCTGTAGCGAACAAAATAAAAGCACAGGCGGTCATTTTGGTGGAGACCGATATATGGCCGAACTTCCTTATCGAGATGAAACGTCGCCGGGTGCCGGTTTATATGGTCAATATGCGCTTATCTGATAGTGCCTGGAATGGTTATCGGCGATTTAAATGGCTGGCTGGAAAATTATTTAATGCCTTTGAAAAGATATGCGTGCAAACACCATTGGACACCCGGCGTCTCATCCAATTGGGTGTGAACAAAGATCGATTGATAGTCTCTGGAAACATTAAGTTTGATGGGGTGGCCATGGCCGTCAGAGGTGGAAACGTAGCGCAATGGCGGAAAAAGTTGCAAATTGCCGCGACCCGCCAAATCATAGTCGCCGGCAGTACCCATGAAGGTGAAGAGCATTTTTTGCTGGATGCATATACATCCATTTATAAAGCGGATAAAAAGGTTAGTTTGATTCTGGCACCCAGAGATCCACAGCGGGCGCAAAAGGTTCTATCAATGTGCAGCCGCAGGGGGTTGACGGTTATAAGTTTGTCGCTGTTTCTTGAAGATCGATTAAATGCTTTTCCTGATGTCATTGTGGTAGATTGCATTGGTGTTTTAAAAGATCTATTTAGCATCGCCGATGTGGCTTTCGTGGGGGGCACACTCGTACAGGAAGGCGGGCACAATCCATTGGAACCCGCTGTTTATGGAAAACCCGTTGTTTTTGGTCCGGATATGCGAGATTTTCGGCAAATTGCTGCATGGCTTCTGGAGTCCGGTGGTGCGATCCAATTAACGGATCATCATGACCTGGCGACGGTTGTTTCCCGGTTGTTGAACAACCCTGAAGTGGCCGCCGCCATGGGACAACAGGCACGACAGGTGGTTCTGTCTCACCAGGGTGCCGTGTCCAAAACGTTGAAATCTGTAAATATAGCATCCCCAAGGCACATGACCGCCAACGGTCTGGACAGCCGAAGCGCATCTTAGCGACTATGACAAAACTGGAAACCAAAATAGCGGCCATTATGGTTCGGAAGGGACCTGATCCATTTTTTTCATTGGCCTCGGGACTTCATATTCTATCCCGGTTATACGGGGCCATCATGCGCCTCCGGCGGATTTTTTATGACAGGGGTATTATTACCCGTCATCGCTTGCCATGTTTTGTAATATCTGTGGGCAATCTGTGCGTCGGCGGAGCGGGCAAAACCCCATTAACACTGCACTTGGCCGAACTGTTAAGGAATATGGGTTTGAAGGTTGCGGTGATTAGCAGGGGATACAGAGGCTCGGGCGAAAAGAACGGATGCGTGGTCAGTGACGGTCAAAACATTCTATGCGAAGCCCGCCATGCCGGAGACGAACCCTATCTGATTGCTTCCCTCATTCAAAATGTTCCCGTGGTGGTGGGCAAGGACCGTGTTGCCGCCGGAAAAACTTCATTAAAACAGTTTAAACCCGATGTACTTGTTCTGGATGACGGCTTTCAGCACCTGCGCATAAAGCGCGACTTGAACTTGCTCTTGTTAGATGCCCGCAAACCTTTTGGTAATGGATTTGTGCTGCCGCGGGGGACATTGCGCGAACCAACATCCGCCATCGATGACGCAGATGCGGTGATCTTGACCCGCTGTAACATCGCTACCCCAGGTGCCGCTATGGAACCTTTCAGGCGACGCTCCCAGCCTGTATTCCATGCCAGTCACCGGTCCGTTTTAAGGGGGATCTTGCCTGCCCATACAAGGCCTGCCGGAGGGTTTGGGGACCAGTTGACCGCTGCTGACCGCGGCAAATTGAAGGGGATGCGCGTGTTTGCTTTCTCAGGATTGGCCGATAACAACGCGTTTTGGAGTTCACTCTCAACATGGGGTGCCGAGCTAGGCGGCGTGATGGGGTTTAGCGATCATCATCCATACAATGTATCTGATATCAGACATATTGTCCGCACCGCCCAAACCACCGGCAGCGATTGTTTGGTTACCACCGATAAAGATTATGTCAAGCTTCCCCATGAGGTGCGATTATCAATGGATCTCATCGTGTTGGGAATTTTTATGGATTTTGGACCGGACCAAGAAAAGTGGCAACAGCTCATCATAGATCAAGTTGGTCGAAATTATAACACCAAAGTATGATTGGAACCGTTAGTGGGATATCCCCAGGAAATAGTTTTGGTGCGCAGTTCGTATGCATCCTATGGTGGGGTGGAGCGCGTTGCAATGAGTTTGGTTGACGGATTACTCCAAAAAGGGTTGAAAGTCAGGGTATTGACCCTGCCGCGTCAAAAGTGGCCCATAACGCATCCCCATTTGACATTTGTACCCCTTGGGATCTCCTGCGGACACCGCCTGCTAAAAGCGTGGGCGTTTAATCTAGCGGTTAATCGACATCTTAGCCGGTATCCTTGCGGTTGTATTCTAGCTTTGGATAAGGTTACGCGCTTTACCCATCTGCATGCCGGTGGGGGTACCCATAAGACCTTCCTGGAGATAAAAAAACGATACTCAAGTCCGCTGGCCCGAATTCATCTGAATATGAGCCTGTTTCACCGCTATATGCTCTATCTGGAACGCAAAGGATTTGAAAATCCCCTCTTACAAAAGATCCGCTGCAATTCTACTATGGTCATGGATCTCATTGCAAAGGACTATGGTGTTGAACCGGACAAGATGGTCTTGGTGCATAGCGGTATTCGTTGGGAAGAGATGCAAGAGACATATTTACAGAGAGAGGCAGTAGGGCGAACACTTTGCTGTGAGAATGGTTTGGACCCGAATTGGAAATCATTGCTTTTTCTTGGCAGCGGTTTTCTTCATAAAGGGCTGGATATTGCGATAAAAGGGTTGCGTGCGATGTCATCTGATTATCACTTGATCGTCGTGGGCAAAGGGGCCAGCAGACCCTTTCAACGTATCGCTTCATCACTGGGGATTGAAGGGCGGGTCCATTTTTTGGGTCCCCAACCCAAAGGGTGGCGATATGCTAGTTTTTGTAAAGCCGTTGTATTGCCGTCCCATTACGACCCATTTGGTGGGGCGTCGGCTGAAGGGCATGCCATGGGTTTGCCGGTATTGGTTAGTGACAAAACCGGCTATGCGGATTGGATTGAACAAGGTAAAAACGGCATCATTCTTAAAACTCCGATGAGCGCTCAGAGGATTCGCGCATCATTTTCAGCCCTTGAGCAATTGATCGAACAACCTTTGTGGTCGCCTGACCGGTTGCGCGACCATGCGCGCAATGTTGATGATCATGTCGTTTTGGAGCAGTTGTTGGATCAATTTTTTTAGGTCAACAGGCCTGGATAAACAGCATGATATTAGTTCACCCGGCGCCGTCCAAGCAGCATAAATTTTTTACTGTCGGGATGTTGCCATTGCCCCAATAGCCGGAAATCCTTCTGGTAAGGCGCAGATGGCAGGTCTAATACATTATGGGGCCAGAAACGTTCTTCGTACAGAACATAGTCAATACCCGCCAAATCCAAGTTGGCAACGAATTGATTGTAATCCGGTGATATCTCATGCTCCAGACCTATGGAGCAGGGGATGCTTGTGGTATCGCGGTGAGCATAAAGTATAATCCACTCCAGCGCTCGTGTACGTTCGAATCCCGCAATTTGTGCCGATGGATTTGCCTTCATCTGCAGTTCAATTATCTGGGCCGCCTGACGGTAAACCGCTTTATCGCGCTCTTCAGGTTTGAGGTTTTTAGGCAACCCAAGGACAATTAATACGATAGTAAAACAAACAGCGGCTTTCCCCTGAGGCCACCGGCGCCGGTTATGCAGAAACTGGATTGTTCTTTTCACCCCTGCGGCCATTATGATGCTCCCGGGAAAGATGAGCACGGCTAGAAAGCGGTAGGAAAAAATCCATGTTTGAATCACATGCATATAGAGGACGACAAAACCAGCCAGTGCCTGCCATGCAAAATAGGCTGAACGGCGATTATGGTGGTATTGCTGCCGTAGACCGAAAAGCCCTATGAAGAAAATAAGCGCAAAGGGGTAAAATACGCCTTCTAAAAAATTGTGGAAAATTACCACCAAGGGGATCAGGATCAAGGTTTCACGCGAACGCTTTAAAAATTGTGCATATAGTCCACTGTGTGTGTCATCCATATTGCCTATCCAAATTTCCAGGTCGTGGAAGTCATATGCAAACTGACTGACCTTATTGATAATCCGTCTGATCCGAAAGGTGGTATTGATATCGGCGGATGTTCCCAGTGCCGCTACCGCGCCGGCCAATCCAATCACCACGATAGGTACCAGGAAAAGGCAACATTTTTGGAATTTGTGTTCGTTTTGAGTGACGCACAGATACAAAAATGGGACGATTAGAAAAACGATGCCCTCAATTCGGCACCAGGAAGCCAATAGAAAAAAAGACGCGCTGGTGATCAGGTCGTATCTGAAACGACCCGTTTTGGCATTTTCATCCCACTGACGTACAAAAAATAGCATCCCCAAACAGAGGCAAAACCAGAACATCGGACCGCGGATTACATTGCTGCTGCCGTCTACAAAAACCGGTATAAGCGCATAAATCAAGACGGTCAGGGTTGAGACGTTGCGGTCGAAAAAACGATATAAGATATGGTAGAGCGGTAATAGTGTTGCCCATCCAAACAGCACATTAACCAACTGGCCGGCGACGATCCAGTCTTTGAAAACGGCGAAGGCCCCGGCAATACAAATGGGCAGCGGGGATAGGTAAGCTATTTTACAGGCAAGTACTTTCGACCATTCCAGATTAAAAAAAGCGCTGGCCTGATAAATATATTGGGCCCCATCGGGGTTAATAATGGTTCGCATTGCGGCTGAATAGAGGCGTATGATGAAACCCCCTATCAATACCCAGACAATCGGCATTGACAACCAGCATTTTAATTTTGACTTCAACAAGACAATTCTCATTTGGATTCACAAACAACGAAGCTTGCAGCAGGCCATAAAAGACACTTTTAACCCATACGATACATTTGTAATGATGTTGTTATGCGGTTGTAATTGATCGAGTCTCTTACTAACAAACCGGGATTAAATCAACAGGGGATCGATTTTAGAACAGCCTTTGGAAACGCGCATTGCTTTTATTATAAATATGTAAAATGGAATAGTTAGCTGTAAACGTAGGCCGCCCAACAAGGGTTCAGGTTGGTTGACACACCCATCAGGCATTGTTATACATCCGCATTCTTAAGAGCCGCGTAACTGCCCTTTACTAAAATGGTGGACTGGATTCTCGATTGCCAAACAATACAGTTGTAAACAACACCGTTTTTCATGGCGGTGGTATTATATTAATATTATTAATTTTTTTTATTTCTTTGCTACCTGTCCTGCCGCAGGTGTCCACCTATCACAGTGATGAGCACTTCTATACAGACTCAGCTGTTTATATGGTCCAGCATTCAGATTGGTTGAACCCCCATTATGCGGACGGCAGACTTCGGACTAAAAAGCCCATAATGACCTACTGGGTTTTGATTGCCAGCTACACAGCCCTTGGTATCAATTTATTTGCCGCCCGGCTGCCATTTTTGTTGGCGGGTGTGGCGACAATTTGGTTAACTTATCAGTTTTCCGTCAAACTTTTTCAACAGCGTCGCATCGCCATGCTCTCGGCTGCCATTTTAGCCTCAAACACGCAGTTTATCGTGCTCAGCGTACGTGCCACCCCAGACATGCTGCAAGTTTTATTTATGATTTTAAGTCTATATGGTTTTTTTGCGCTTGTGATAGAAAGTGACTACCGGCTACGATATTATCTGTTGACCTATATTGGGGCTGCATTTGCTATTCAGACCAAGGGCCTCTTGGGAGTGGTTCTGATTGGTTTTATGGCCCTGTACTTGATTATCACCAGAAAGGGGCTGTCTATCTTTAAGCCGGTCTATCATTGGCCCCTTATGGCCATTGCATTGGTCATTGCCCTGTCCTGGTATCTTTATGTCTACTTTCAGCTTGGAGGCGAACATCTGTGGCGGTTTTATAGAGATCAGGTGGACGGAAAGATAACGGTTTCAAAATTAAATATCATTTTAAATATCGCAGAATACATCTGGGGTGTATTTCGAAATTTATTTCCATGGTCTTTTATTGTGTTGGCGGGATATTTGGCCCAGCCAAAAGAGATTCGCCGATTTGTCGTGCAGCACCGGCAACAAGTCGTGTTCATCCTCGGATGGTTTGTGCTGCTACTGGCCATTTTTTCCGGAGGCACAGATAACCGCACGCGTTATTTGTTACCCGCTTATCCGCTGTTTTGCGTTCTTTTAGCGGCTCTTTTTTGGAACGTTTTCGACCAGCCCCGAATCCAGAAAATATGGAAATGGTGCTGTGGCATCATTTTGATCTTTTTAGGTGTTTTGGGCTTGAGTTTTAGCTGGGTGGGATTCATCTTACACTGGCAATTGCTTTTGGGCGGGGTGCTGTTGCTTGGTGCTGTGGCATGGACCATTTTTGAGGCAATAAAAATCAAACAGATTCCGGCGCCCATGGTGATAGGGCTTTTATTGCTTGTCGCAACAGCAGATGTTCGGGGTTTTGTCCTCCCGCAGTTTGATTTTGCACCGTCTAAGACACTTATCGGTTGCATTTTACCCGAGATGGAAGCTGGCCGGGTTGCATCCGTATGGTCCGGCAAGCGTGCCAATTATCTTCGACAGATGTACACGCTTTCGAAAGGCCGTGTTAAGGTAAACTATTATAGTCAGGGGCAAGTGCCAAAGAATTTGGACCCCGGGGCCGTCGTTGTTCTCACGCGTCAAGAGAAGGATAATCTGAATACCCAAAATTACGCCATTGAACAGTGTGGTTCGGTTTTTAAGGAGCCTGATATTTCAATCGTGTGGCAGGCGCTGATTTCCATGGACAAAGAGCTTGTCATGGAGGCCATTCAAGAGCCTCTCTATCTGGCCCGCCCCATGACTTGACTTTGTGAGTCTTTGTTATTGATTAGTATAGATAACCTCGCATGTGTTATGCTATGAGATCACCACATCTTTTATATATTCGGCGACCGGCTATCCTCTTGTCCATCCTGATGGTTATTTGGGCCTCCATATTTATTCTGCGCTGGACTGCCCCTTCAGACCTGCTGGATAAAGATCAGGAGCGACCCGCAGCTTACATGGCTGACGCCGCATTGAACGGCCATTGGATCGTACAAGTGGATGACAATGGACAGGTGTGCTCAAAGCCGCCGGTATACACCTGGATTGGGGCAGGGTTGATACTTGTGACCGGCCGGATCAATGCGTTTGCACTCTATTTTCCCAGTGCATTGGCTGTATTGGGGTGTTGCTTGCTGATGTATTTTATGGGGCGACAACCGATGGGGCGGCAAGCTGCTTTTTTAGGTGGGGTATTTTTAATCCTTTCACCCATTGGTTTGCGAATTATCTATCTTGCTCGAACCGATGCGCTGTTTTCATTTGCTACTTTTGCTACGGCGTGTATCGGCTATGGATGCTGGCGCAAAGGATGGTCTTGGGTCTGGTTTTGGCTGGCGGCCACCCTTGCGACTTTGACCAAAGGGCCCTTGGGGTTGGTGCTGGCAATGGGGGGATTCATTGGTTTGTTGGGGCAAAAGCGGCATCGACGGCTCGGCCGGAACCCATGGCTTCAACATGCCTTTGGCTTGTCCCTGTTGCTAATCATTGGATTGGGGTGGCTGTGGTTGGCTTATCTGCAACTGGGTGATGCGGTCTTAGAGAAAATCATCGGCATCGAACTGTATGGACATGCGAGCTGGAGTTCTGGGAAGTATTCTCCAGGTGTGGCTTTTATTGTCATGCCCACGTTTTATTTTATCAGTCGATTCTTCCCGTGGTCTTTGCTGGCGGTGGTCGGTTTATGGAAAGTATGGCGCAAGCCGGTGAAAAATGAGGAATCGCTGTGTTTTGATAGATTTATGGCTGCCTATCTATGCTTTGGGGTAGCGCTTTTTTCGGTTTTCCCCCATCAGCGGCCGGATCACCTTTTTCCTTTGCTGCCGGCGGCTGGCTTATTGGCAGGACGTTTCGCGGCCCAATGGATTGAAAAACACGGTCGGTCGCGCTTATTGTTACCTGCAACCATTGGTGCCTGGATAGTGATGTTGGTCTGGTTTTCGGTCTACTATTTTATAATTGATCCAAGCACCAATCCATGGTTTGAAAGAACAAAACAGGTGCAGCAAATGGCCGAACATTATTCGGCATTTTCCGATGACACTCAGTCGCTCTATTTTGTCGATACGCCCTATGGTTTGCAATTTTATTTGAACTTGATGAAACAGCGCATCACCTATCGAGCAGCAGCGAAGTTGCTGCTGGAAAAACAGGATGCACAGGTTGCCGTTCGACACCCCGACCAACTCAGGCATTTTTTGCCAACAGGTTTTGAGCTGGAAGAGATATTACGCTGGCCGCAAAGTGGTAAGGGATCCTATTATATCTTACGTCAGAGGAAAGTCTGATACCCTTTGCAAACGTTAGGAGAATTGTAGAATCACTATGACTCAAATGGATATCAAAAATCACATACACAATGAGGCGGTGGAGTTGTCGGTCATCGTGCCGGTATATGATGAAATAGATAATATTGAACCGTTGGTTGATGAAATTCAAGCTGCCCTTGAAGGAAAGATTAACTATGAGATCCTTTACGTCGATGATGGCAGCAGGGACGGTACCTCAACCTTGTTAAAAAAGCTTGCGGTTGAGATCCCCGTTTTTCGGTTTATAGCTCATAGCGGCAATTTCGGTCAAAGCGCTGCGGTGGCCACAGGTGTACAAATGGCCAGGGGTAATTTAATCGCCACATTGGATGGGGACGGTCAAAACGATCCGGCGGATATTCTCGGGTTGGTCGATAACCTCAGAGCACAAGAAGACCATCAGGCGAATCCGGTTTTGATCGTTGGGCGAAGGAAGAAGCGTCAGGATAGTTGGCTCAAGCGTATCTCTTCACGTATTGCTAACGGAATACGTTCACGCATGCTAAAGGATGATACACCCGATACGGGCAGCGGGTTAAAGGTGTTTGCCCGGCAGGTGTTTCAGGCGCTGCCGATGTTCGATCATATGCATCGGTTTTTACCGGCGTTGGTGATGCGTAATCGGGGTAAAGTGATTTCCATCGAAGTCAATCATCGTCTCAGGAAACGCGGGACATCAAAATATGGGCTGCATAACCGTCTCTGGGTGGGTATCGTTGATATGCTTGGGGTCATGTGGCTTTTGCGTCGGCCCCTAGCACCGATTATAAAGGACAAAAGTGATTAAGGGTTCGATCAAGATCGCAGCATCCGGATACCCACAATGGGGTTGATTATGCGTATTGCCTTTTTGACTTCCCTGTTTATGCCTCAACTCGGCGGCGCGGAAATATTTCTCCACCATCTGGTCAAGGACATGGTCTCACGTGGGCATCAATGTGTTGTCATTGCACCCCAGTCTGGGAAATACCGAAATGCCTTTCAAATGACATATCCCAATGTGCGTGCACTTCGGGCGCGATCAAAACGCTTTTTGGTCGGTAGCGCTTTGCCGTCACTGATGGTTGCTTTTTTAAAGCATCGCTTTGAGCTGATCCATTGTCAAGGCGAATACCATGAAACGATAGCTGCTTACTTTTTCAACAAGATGACGGGGGTACCGTATGTGTGTCGCCCCGTGGGTGGTGGTTTTTCCACGGTGGAGGGTTACCCTAAATTGCAAAGAAAACTCTCCAAGGCCCTTTCACGAGTTAAGCTCATGTTTGCTCAAGGAGACTTTTTACATCAACGCATTCAGGCTTACGGCATTGCGGATGCTAAAATAGCGACCATTCATAACGGGGTGCGCATTGGAGAGATCGAGCAGTTTAAATCCCATCCACCTGTTGTCTCACCGCCTTATTTGCTTTTTGCCGGTGGACTCAAACCGGTTAAAGGCTATGATATTGCGGTTAGGGCTTTCGGGCAGGTCGCTCACAGTTTTCCCGATCTAAAATTGGTTGTATTGGGGATCGATCAGAAGAAAAAGGATTTTGATGCACTGGTATCGCAATTGGATTTGGATGATCGCATTTACTACATGAACTATTGTGACAGGCCGACCTCCATGAACTTGTTTTGTCATGCCGAGATTTATCTGTGTCCTTTTCGGCACTCGCCGTTTTCTAATGCCAACTTGGAAGCGATGGCAGCTGGCACACCGATAATCGCCACCGCAGTGGAGGGCAACAAGGAGCAGATACGCGACGGCGTGGAGGGATTTTTAATCCCTGTTGACGATCCTGAGGCCATGGCGCAGAAAATTGACCTTATTTTATCAGATAAGACGCTGCATCGTCGCCTTCGTGAATATGCCCTTAGACGTGCGCATGATTTTGAGTGGTCGGCCATGGTGGACCGCTATGAAAGGGAATATCAGAAAGTGCTACAAGCAAATGGCGACCATTGAACCGGATTCGGCTGTTGGATGGGGCCGCCACAGGGATTGGTTATCGTGAAAATATTTGTTTACCGTGATAAGGAAGGGGCGTCGCGTATCTGGCAGGATAATTTTCTCAATGCATCTCGTGAATTGGGTGTTTCTGCGGTAGAGATTCAATTCGACAACCTGTTGGATCGCCCTAAATCACCGAAACGCCTTTTGCGAAAAATAGATAAACAGCACCAGCCCGGCGATAAATTCGTCGCCCGTTTCAACGATAAAAGGGCACCGGCCTTCAAGTCCCTCTATCCTGAGTTGTCGGCGCTTTTTGGACCGGAAAATATTTTTCCCGATCCCCTGGCCGTTGAATTATACAATGATAAACGGAAGCAGGCGGATTTTTTCCTGGATAAAGGTTTCCCCGCACCGACCCAAAAATGGATCGAGAGTGAAACGGAACTTGCCAATTTTATGCAAGCGTCGGTGCTGACTTTCCCCATTGTGCGCAAAGAGAGCGAAGGTGCGGGTTCGACAGGTGTATCGTTGATCCATTCATTCGAAACGCGGTATCCATTTCTGGCTCAGGAATATTGTGCTCACAATTCGGGCGACATTCGTGTGATGGTGGTCGGAGACAAGGTCTTCGGTTTTGCCAGGATCAACCGGGAAAATGATTTCCGTGCTTCCGGATCGGGCATGATTGAGTATGTCGATGAATTGCCTCAAGATTGCGTGATGACCGCACATCGAATATCTGAAGCATGCGGTTTTATTTGCATGGCTTATGATTTTGTTTTAAACAACCAACAGCGTTGGGTGGTCGTTGAGATCTCCTATACTTTCGTGAGTGATCCGCCCCGTCAATGCCAATATTATTATGATGCCGGAAAAAAATACGCCAAAAAACAGCATCGTGTCGGATCGGTTGAACGGTTGGTTCTTGAAAAATTGATATCTGCCGGCGCATAGTCGACTGCTGCCTTTTTGCCGGAACAGCCGGTGCCTTAAAAAAACGATATCAGGATCGGGTTATGAATTCAAAAGGACAGGCCATTTCTGCGACGATCATCACAAAAAATGAAGAGAAAAACATAGAAGACTGTCTTAGAAGCCTCACCTGGGCCGACGAGATCGTGGTTTTGGATAGCGGCAGTGATGATCGCACCGTGGCATTGGCCAAGAAGTACACCGACCGAGTATTTATTGAAGCCTGGCGTGGCCAGGGTGACCAGAAGAACCGCGCTGTGGAACTGGCCAAAGGGCCGTGGATTTTCTCCATAGACGCTGATGAAAGGGCAACACCGGAATTGGCTCAGGAGATAAGAGAGGCTGTTGCCAATGGGGATTGCTGCGCCTATGCTATGCGTCGGAAGAATTACTATCAGAAACATTGGATTCGGCATGGCGGCTGGTGGCCCGATTGGGTGAAGCGCGTCTTCAAAAAAGGTCAAGCCCATTTCAGTACGGATGTGATTCACGACTCACTTCAAGTGTCAACTGACCTTGGGCGTCTTTCCAATCCCATTCTTCACTACTCGTATACATCTCCAGAAGATTTTTTAAACCGCGCTTACTGGTATGCCTATCATCAAGGCCGGGAGATGTACCAACAAGGCCGCCGGGCCTCTGCGTGGACAGCGATTTCCCATGCGGTTTTCGCCATGCTTCAGACCTATTTTTTAAGATTGGGATTTCTCGACGGCAGCGTGGGCGTCATCATCGGTGCATCAACCTTCGTCAGCGTCTTTTTCCGTTACATGATTCTCAGGGACCTGAATTTAAAAAACGATATGCTTGATTTATGACAAAAGCGGAATCAGATCATAGCGGTGTGGTTTTCTCCGTCATCATCGTCAACTGGAATACGCGGGACCTATTGCTGCGTTGCCTGGATTCGGTGCGGTCCACCTGCACCGGCATGTCTTATGAGATATTGCTGGTGGACAACGGGTCGTATGATGGCTCGGTGGATGCGGTGCGGCGACATGATCCTCAAGTCAGATGTATCACTAATGAAATCAACCAGGGCTTTGGTGCCGCCAACAACCAAGCCTTCCAAATCATGAAGGGTGCCTATGCCCTTTTACTGAACACCGATGCCCAGTTAACCCCATACGCTGTTGCCAACCTGCTTGATTTTATGAAGGATAGGCAGGATGTGGGCTTGGTGTGCGGTCAGTTGATCAACACCAACGGCTCGCTGCAGAACTCGGTGGCTGCCTTTCCCACGATGTTGTCACTGCTGATCAGTGAGTCCCTTCTCAAGCGGATGTTCCCCAGGCGATATCTGAACTCCAAACGTCTCGGCACAGCACCAGTGGCTGTGGATTCATGCATCGGCGCCTGCATAATGATTCGAAAACAGATCCTTGATGAACTCAGCGGTTTTGATGAGCGATACTTCTTTTTCTTTGAAGAGACCGATTTGGCCCGAAGCGTTTGGCAATCCGGATGGAAAGTGTTCTACGTCCCTTCGGCCAAGATCATTCATGACCAGGGTCAAAGTGCGGGGCATGGCGCCAGATCCCGCATGTTGTTCTATCGTGCACGTTATCAATATTTAAAAAAGTGGCACCCCGGCCAGTTTTTCGTCTCGGTGGTTCTGATAGGTATCCGATTGCTGACCAATACACTCTTAAACGGTTTGGGTGTGTTGATCACTTTAGGGATTGAACGCAGCATCCGCAATCGCTTCCAGCGCAATTTTCAGGTTCTTAGATGGCATTTTTCTGAACCGAAGGTTCTGCGGGAATTAGATAAGCCCTATTCGTTTTAAATAAACCCATCGACGCGCTTCATGACATCGGCCACTGTTATCGATTGCATGCAGCGGCGATGATCACAGTGGCGTTTAAAGCATGGCCGGCAATCCATGGGAACTGAAACGACCTGGTGGCCATCGCCATAGGGGCCGGTTCGCCATTCGGCGGTGGGACCGAACAGGGCCGCAACCGGGGTTTCCACCGCTGCGCAGATGTGCATAGGGCCGGTATCGGTAGTAATGACACACACCATCTGCTGATAGAGGGCGGCCAGCTCGATCAATGATGTCTTCCCGGCCAGATTGACGCCGTGGTATTGCATCTGCCGGATGATCCCATCAATCTCTCCTTTATCGGACAGACCGCCGGTGAAATAAATGTTGGCCTGATAGGTTTCGATCAATTGATCGGCCAGTTCGGCAAACTGATGGGAAGACCATAACTTGGTATCCCACAGGGCTACGGGATTGATCGCCACAGATGGTCCGCTTCGGCGTCCCTCTGTCCGTGCCAACTGCTGGACCTTTTTTATCGCCGAACGCGAGATCGGCAAGTTGTATTCAATCCGTTCAACCGGTATGCCCAAGGCTTCCATCAGCATCAAGCTGCGTTTCAGGGCATGTATCTCCATGCTGACCATGGGGATCTTCTCATTCAACACCCAATAGCTGTGCTCTTGGTGTGCCATACCTGGACCAAAGCCGATCTTTCGATCTGCCCGCGTCAAAGCAATGAGTGCGGCGCCTTTTAGCGCGGCCTGATAGTCCAATACCATATCGTAACGGGTATCACGCAGTTGCTTAATAAACGAAAAGATCTCCCCAAGATGGTGCCGCCAATTGCGGGTACGCAAGCCCCTGGACCATCTTTTGCGCTTGGATACCAGCACACGATCAACCGCACCATGGCCGATGACCAGATCGGCGGAGGCCTCTTCCACCAACCAGGTGATTTGTGCTTCAGGGCGATAACGGCGGAATGCATTGACCGCCGGCAGTGTATGCACGACATCACCGATGGCGCTGAGTTTGACAATCAGAACTTTAGGTGCTTGAGGGATCATGTCCGGTCTGTCCAGGCCATTATTTCCATCATCATTTTTATTACGCTGTCCACATCAATGGTGGTCATGCAGCGGTGGTCCAATGGGCAGTCCACCTTTAGGCATGGCGCATGTTCACAGCTGCCGATATTTTGGATCAGGCGGCTGGCAGGGCTGATCGGAGAGGTGGCTGCCGGATCCGTGGGACCGATAATGGCAATTTGGGGAATGTTCAATGCTGCCGCCACATGCATTAATCCGGAATCGTTGGTGACAAAAGCATGGCAGCAATCAATCAACGCCATGGCCTCTCTTAAATTGGTTTTATTACACAGGTTGATGCACCCGGTGCCGACGCGAGTGGCGATATCATCCCCGAGCTGTGCCTCTCCCGGACCTCCGAATACCAGGATGCGGTATTGGTGTTCCCCGATCAATCGACGGCTCAACGCGACAAACCGATCCGCGGGCCAGCGTTTGGCCGTTCCATATGTCGCACCCGGATTAATACCAATGATGGTGGCGCCTGCAGGTATGCCCAGCGCCGACAGTGTTTGCGCGGCACTTGTTTTTTCTTCGGAGGTGAAAAACAGATTGAGTTTGCGTTCCCCGGCCGTTAGTCCGGCGCTGGTAAGCAGGCCCATATAGTAATCGACCAGATGGCCTTTTTTGAGATCCGGCCAGGTACGAATCCGGTCGGTCAGCAAAAGGGAGCGCGCGTCCGTGGTGAAACCCATGCGTTGGGGAATATCAGCCAGCCAGCAAATCAGTGCCGCTTCAAAGGCGTTCTGAAAGAGAATGGCCAGGTCAAATCGGTGCCGCTTCAGATCCCGCGAAAGGCGCCATCTCCCCACGGGGCCTTTGTGTCGTCCATTCGAGTCATAGAGCATCAAGCGGTCTAGATGCGGATTATGATCAAACACCGGCATCACCCAGGATTTGGCCAGAAGCGTGATATGGGCTTGGGGGAAATTGTTGCGAATGGCAAGCATGGCCGGGGTCGTCATGATGGCGTCACCCACCCAGTTGGCAGAGCGAACAAGAATAGTTTTCGTATTCAAAAATCGATTCGGAATCATATCTTTCGGCCAAAGCACGGTATCGGCAGCTAATAGCGATTGCTCACCCTGGGGTTTGTTCTGGGCCAAGGACAAAAGGGGAGGTTTTTCCAGCGCTGGTGTACCCAAAACCACTGATCTGGAAATTTTCGCACATAGGTTTCAATGACACGGTTATAGAGTTGCGTATTCTCTTCGATATCTTTGACCGGGTCGCCGGTTTTGATAAGAGGCAATTCGGGTCCCAAGACAGCATGGAATCCATTGGATCTTCGGATTAGAAAAAAGGGCAACACCGGTGCTTGGCTTTTAAGCGCCAGAATGGCCATTCCCGGGTTGGTGGCCGCCCGGCGATTGAAAAAATCGACAAATACGCCACTGTCGTAATCGACGCCCTGATCCATTAAAAGCCCCACAGGGTAGCCTTTTTTGAGTGCCGCGTAGATTTTTCGCATGGCTGCACGATGATTGGGGATCATCACGGTACCGAATCGTGAACGGTACGCTTTAACGAAATGCTCCATAAACGCCACATCCAGTGGGCGGTAGAACACATGAAGTGGCATACCCATCATATGGGCGATGACCATTTGAATTTCCCAGTTGCCAAAATGAGCCCCTAAAAGCAAAACACCTTTGCCTTTAGCTTGCGCCTGTTGATAGTGTGACCGGCCCGAAATGTGAAAATGGTGGGGTAACTTTTCCGCGCGCACCTTTAATGACCATGCGGTTTCAAAGGCGATCCTGGTTAGATTTACAAACACGGCACGGGCAATATGCTCAATTTCATTTTTGGATTTTTCTTTGCTGAAAGCTATCGTCAGGTTGTCAATGGCGATGCGGCGGTGTTTGTGGTCGACAGCGTAGAGCAACCGCCCCAGAAAAACGGCAATCAACTCCCTGGCATGGGTTGGGAAACTCCCCAACAAGTCAAATAATTTTTTGGTAATGAAATAGAGTAGCTGGTTGATGAGATTCATGGCTTTACCGCTCGGGAAAGTCCGGCGTCAAGGCGTTCTTGGCGCCGCCGGAATATTGCATCTTGAACAATTTAGTATACTCTCCATTGAGTGCTAAAAGCGCTTCATGGGTACCGCGTTCGGCAATGCGTCCCTGAATGACGACCGCAATTTGATCGGCATTGGCCACTGTTGAGAGCCGGTGGGCAATCACCAATGTGGTGCGGCCGCGCATCAAGTTTTCCAGTGCTTTTTGCACCAAGGCCTCCGCTTCAGAATCCAATGATGACGTCGCTTCATCTAAAATCAATATCGGTGCGTCTTTAATCAAAGCCCGTGCAATGCAAAGCCGCTGTTTCTCGCCACCTGACAGCCTTCCACCGAGTTCCCCGATCCTGGTGTCGTATCCCATGTCGAATTTTTTTATGAAATCATGAGCGTAGGCTACCTTGGCAGCAGCAATAATATCATCGTCGGATGCCTGGGGTTTCCCATAAGCGATATTATCGCGAACAGTTTCATCAAAAAGAATCGGTTCTTGGGTTACCACGGCGATCTCTTTGCGTAAATCCGCCACGGAAAACTCCCGAATATCAATATCGTCAATACAGATTCGTCCGCTATTGACATCAAAAAATCGCGGTATCAAATTGGCGATGGTGGTTTTGCCCCCGCCACTCATACCGACCAGTGCCAATACCTGCCCTTGGGGTATTATCAGATCAACACCTTTAAGCACGGGGGTTTCACCATAGCTGAACTCTACATTATCAAAGCTGACCGTGTGAGCGCCTTCGGGGATGGGGTGAGGGTTGGATGGATCTTTAATGTCTATTCGGGTTTCGAGGATATCGTAAATGCGATCTGTGGCCGCTAACCCTCTTTGAACAATACTATTCAAGTTGCTTAATCTTTTTACCGGTTCATAGAGCAGTATCACACAAGCGAGGAAACTCATAAAGGTCCCGGGCGTGGTTTTGCCTTTAGAGAATTCCCATCCCCCATACCAGATAACAAAGGCAACACCCACACCGCCTAAAAATTCCATTAAGGGAGATGAAAGGGCGCGGATGATGACCTCTTTGATTTCAAGTCTGAAAAGGGCATCGGTTTTTTTATAGAAGTGATTTTTTTCGTGGTCTTCCATGCCGAAAGCTTTAACAATTTTATTTCCGGAAAAGGTCTCATGCAAGAATGCATTGAGATCGGCCATGGCGCGCTGGCAGTCAGTGCGCACACGTCTGACGCGGCGCCCCAATTCAAAGACCGGAAAGAACGCTAACGGTAAAATCATAAAGGCGATAATCGCCATACGCCAGTTTTGATAGAAGATGATCACCGTCAGTCCCATAATGGAGGCGGTATCCTGTAAGGCGCCGGTAACCGCCATAGAGACCATGTTTTTTAGCATGTTGACATCGTTCATTATGATTGACATAAGTCCGCCGGTACGTTCTTTTTGAAAAAAGGCCAGCGGCAGATCCTGTATGCGGTTGTATAGCTGATTGCGCAATTGACGAATGGTGTCTTCACTGACATAGTTCAGATGGTACTCTTGTCCGTATCTTCCCAATCCCCTTAAAAGAAAGACGGCAGCAATCACTAAGGGCAACACCAGCAACTCTACGGGATCCCCTTTAACAAATACATCATCAATGATCGGCTTGATCAGATAGCCGAATACCGATGTAGAGGCGGCAATTGTCAGGCTGCAGACGCCGGTAAAGATAAGGCGCTTGGTGTTTTTTTTGATAAATCGCAGGATCTTGCGATGTCGTTCTTTGATTTCTATTTTGGGCAACAATTTCAATCCATATCCTTTCCTATGCTCGAGGCTTTCTTCAGCGCCTTTGCGATCAACCCAGGGCATATAGGCGGCAGAAAGAATGTACTTCTCAATTGCCTTAAAGCCACTGTCGCATACGTTGTATATGAAGGTAGCTCTTTTGTAAATATTCAGCATAGAAATGCCCTGGATAATTAGGGTTTGACCGATGTCAATCCTTACCTGGGCTTTAGTACCATCGAAAAATCCGAATGCAGGCACCCTGGTTTATCGGTGTGCTACCCATTGCCTTACAATACAATATGTTATATGTATGAAAATAATAATTTGAACTCCCTGATGTATTTTGGGTGGAACCCATCTAAAACAATTATTACAGGAACGATTACATGCCATATGATGAAATTGACCTTTCCGGCTTGCGTACTTACAAGGCTGTTAAACGGACATCAAAAGTAACCACTGATCATGAGGCAAGGCCGCCCTATCAGGGTATGCGGTTCAGCGAATTTCTAGACCGGCTGCCCACGGTTTTAAAGGCAAAGGAGCTCAAATCGGTTGCCAAGGCGATTGTTCAGGCCAAGCAAAAGAAAAAACCGGTGCTGGTCATGTTGGGCGGGCATGTGATCAAAACCGGCTGCAGTCCCATATTGGCCGATCTAGCCTCGAAAGGGTATATTCGCCATTTTGCGTCCAATGGCAGCGCCGCTGTTCATGATACGGAACTGGCATGTTGCGGACACACCTCTGAAGATGTGGCCGCTCAGTTGGGTGACGGGTCCTTCGGCATGGCCGCTGATACAGCAGCGTTGATCAATGCTGCTGCTGAGCGGGCTTCGGATGGCAAAGAAGGCTTTGGCGAGGCTGTGGGCGCCATGTTGGTAGATCAAGACAGTCCTCATCTGGAGCGGACACTAATGGCCGAAGCGTATCGAATGAAAATTCCCTATACCCTTCATGTCGCTTTGGGCACGGATATTGTCCATCAACATCCAACAGCCAGCGGGGCAGCCATTGGAGAGGCCTCCTTGAGAGATTTTCGCATTTTGACACATACGGTCTCAAATTTAGGGCAGGGAGGTGTGGTGCTCAACCTGGGCAGCGCGGTGATCATGCCCGAAGTGTTTTTGAAGGCCCTTGCGGTGGCGCGCAATTTAGGCCATGATGTCAGCGATTTTACAACCGCTAATTTTGATATGATTCAGCATTATCGGCCCAGGGTCAATGTGGTTCAGCGTCCGGTGCTAAACGGCGGCAGGGGCTACGCGTTGACCGGGCATCACGAAATTATGATTCCTTTGCTGGCGGCTGCAGTTTATGAGATGGACGACAGCTGATAGCCGTAAATAAGGACAACCGGTCATGCCAAACAGTAGCAGGCGCCCCGTGTAATTCGTGAAACCAAGGATCCCCGCGATGTTTCAGACAATTTTAAATCAGCATATCCAATGTTTCGAGCAACTCAATACCATGGCCGCAGCCATCCAAAAGACAGGGACGCTGCTGACCCGCACCATTGCAGCGGGTCAAAAAATCTTGATCTGCGGCAATGGCGGATCGGCCGGCGATGCCCAGCACTTTGCGGCAGAGATCATGGGTCGGTTTGATCAGGACCGCAAGGCTTGGCCGGCCATCGCATTGACCACAGACACCTCAATCCTCACGGCCGTGGGCAACGATTTTGGTTTTGATGATGTTTTTGCCCGCCAGGTTCAAGGGTTGGGGCAGCCCCAGGACCTGCTTATCGGTATTTCCACATCAGGAAATTCCAAGAATGTATTGCGTGCCGTTGCCGAGGCCAAAAAACAGGGCATGCAAAGCGTTGGGCTGCTGGGCCGAGACGGCGGTCTGCTTGCGGCCCAGGTGGATTGGTCGATTGTCATCGCCAATTCAAACACGGCGCGCGTCCAAGAGGCCCATATTTTTATTTTTCACTTCTGGGCCATGCAGATTGAAAAAACACTCAACGCCACACCGTAGAACGCCGGGAGTATCCATGGAACCCGTAACCCAATCTTTTAAAAAAGCCCGCATCCTGATCGTTGGCGATATTATGTTGGATCGCTACATTTGGGGGCAGGTCAAACGCATTTCGCCGGAGGCCCCGGTACCCGTGGTGAAGAAGCAGCGCGTGACCGAGACCTTGGGTGGTGCCGGCAATGTCGCCAACAATCTGGCCGGCCTGGGTTGCCAAGTGGCCGTGGTGGGGGTTTGCGGCGATGATCAAACCGCAGCCGCTTTGAAAACCCTTCTCGACCAAAAGGGTATCATCGACGACCTGGTATCGGATGCAGCCCGTCCCACTATTGCTAAGACCCGCATCATGGCCCACAAACAACAGGTATTGCGTTTGGATGAAGAAGATACCCAAGACATGTCGGCGGCGGTGATGCAAAAGGTTCAGGCGCAAGTGGTCCGTGAAATTGCTCGGTGCCAGGTCCTGATTGTCTCCGATTATGGCAAGGGGCTCTTGGCTTCTGAACAGATGGTACCATGGCTCATCGCTCTGGCCCGCGACCAATCGGTTCCTGTTCTGGTAGACCCCAAGGGGACATGCTGGGAGCGATACCAAGGTGCCACTTGCATTACGCCCAACACGGCTGAGTTGGAAGCGCTGGTGGGTTCGCCCCTGGCCGAGGACAGCGATTTGCTGATTGCTTCGGCCCGGGAGGTTCGAAACCGACTGGCTTTAGAATGGCTATTGGTTACACGGGGTGCCCAGGGCATGTGTCTGATCGGACCGGAAAAAGAGCCGATCCTCATCCCTGCCCAAGCTCGCGATGTGTATGATGTATCCGGTGCAGGCGATACGGTGATTGCCACCCTGGCAGCCGTCTTGTCCAGCGGGGCCGATTTTGAGCAAGCCGCAGGCGTTGCCAACGTGGCTGCCGGTATTGTCGTCGGTAAATTGGGCACACAGCCTATTTTGGCTTCAGAACTTGCTACTGCCCTGCAATTCACTAAGCAGCAGCGCTTTTATCCATATGCCGCCGCCAAAATGACGGCCCTGGATGCGGCCCTTGCCAAGGTGCAAGAGTGGAAAGCCGCCGCCGAGACCCTCGTTTTTACAAACGGCTGCTTTGACTTGCTGCATCCGGGTCATATCAGCTTGTTGTACCAGGCGCGGGCCCTGGGCGATCGTCTCATCGTGGGGCTGAACACCGATGCGTCCGTGCGCCGGCTCAAAGGTCCTCATCGGCCCATTTTACAGCAAGAGGATCGTGCTGCCATGCTCAGTGCCCTTGCCTGTGTGGACTTGGTGGTTCACTTCGATGAGGACACCCCCCTTGATCTGATCAAAGCAATCCAGCCGCATATTTTGGTCAAAGGTTCTGATTACAGGCCACAGCAAGTGGTGGGCAAAGAGGTCGTTGAGGGCTATGGTGGGCGTGTTAAGCTGGTGGACCTGGTTCAGGGATACAGTACCACCGGGCTGGCTCGAAAAGTGCTCTCCAATTCTAAAAAGCGGTGATCAGGGATGGGTATTCGATGGTCGGTATTTGAATACCGATTACCGAATACTGACCACCGGTTACTTTTTGTTCAACAGCTGATCAAAATAGGCCACCGTTGATTTCAGCCCTTGATCCAAAGTGATACCCGGCTGCCAATCCAGTTCCTTGCGGGCCAGGGAAATGTCAGGCTTGCGTTGTCTGGGGTCGTCTTGGGGCAACGGCTCATGAACAATTTTAGATTTTGCGCCTGTCAAGTCGATGACTTTCCGGGCCAATTCCAATATGGTGAATTCTGACGGATTTCCCAGATTGACCGGTCCCGTCAGGCCGTCTCTTGAATTCATCAGCCGGATCAGTCCGTCCACCAGATCATCCACATAGCAGAACGAGCGGGTTTGGCTGCCGTCGCCATAGATGGTGATGGGTTTATTCTCAAGGGCCTGGACGATAAAATTGGAGACCACGCGACCATCGTTGGGGTGCATGCGAGGGCCGTAGGTATTGAAAATACGAGCCACTTTGATGCTGAGCTGATGTTGGCGATGGTAATCAAAAAACAGGGTTTCGGCACAGCGCTTGCCCTCGTCGTAGCATGCCCGCGTACCGATGGGATTAACACGTCCCCAATAATTTTCAGTTTGCGGATGCACTTCAGGGTCGCCATAAACTTCGCTGGTGGAAGCTTGCAGGATCCTGGCTTTTACCCGTTTGGCCAATCCCAACATATTGATGGCGCCGTGAACACTGGTTTTTGTAGTTTGCACCGGATCGAATTGATAATGAATAGGTGAAGCCGGGCAGGCCATGTTGTAAATTTGGTCCGCCTCGACATAGAGCGGAAAAGTAATATCATGGCGCATGAATTCAAAGTTAGGGTGACCCAGCAGGTGACGGACATGGCGTTTGCTGCCGGTAAAACAATTGTCCACACAGATCACTTCATGGCCCATGTCGAGCAGCCGTTCACACAGGTGGGACCCCAAAAAACCGCAACCACCGGTGATGATGACGCGTTCTTTTAGATGCATGCTTTCTCCTTGTCTCTGGGTCGGATAGGACGCCGAGAAATTCTGGATTTCGCAATCGATTATCATTTTAGTGGTTGGGCCTGATGGATACCCTATGGTGCTGGCGCTTTTTCTATACCATATCGAACATTGTGTCCAACTTTTTCTAATTATAAGAAATTATCGATTTTGGACACAGATGGTTGCACTTTGCCACAAAATATGGATAAAAGCTCTAATATAGCCGTTTTCATGATCCTCCCAACGGAGATAGGGTTTGCCTAAATTAATCGATAGGCTTCGGAAACTGAGTGTTTTAAAAGGCCATTGATGAGCAGGGAACAAGGAGGTTAAATGCCCATTCATTCTGATTTACTAAAAATTTTAGTCTGCCCTCAATGCAAAGGGGATATCCATCTCAATGCAGAAGAGAACGGTCTGATATGCGATCAGTGTCGGCTGGAATATGAGATCCGTGACGACATTCCCATCATGCTGATTGAAGAGGCCCGGGCCCTTGATACCGATCAAGGCAAATAGACGCCCAGTCGGCGCACTAGCGACTGAACCCAACCCAAAGATCAACCCATGAGCCAACCTCAGCCAGCCCAGCCCGCCAAATTGGTTATCGCACTGTTGCTCCGTGACCAAGCGCTGTTATCGCACGTTGCTGCCTTGCTGCAAGCTTCATTTGGGGACCTGGATCTGGTGAGCCCCTGGTTCGATTTTAAGTACACCGATTATTATACCACCGAAATGGGGACGCCCTTATTCCGGCGCATCTTGGTTTTTCGGCATCTGATTGACCAACAACACTTGGCGCGCATCAAACGTCAGACCAACACCATTGAGCAAACTTTTGCTGTGCACAACCAGCGCCAGGTAAATATCGATCCCGGTTATCTGCTTTACGAACGTTTTGTCTTGGCCACGGGCAAGAATTACGCGCACCGCATTTACATCGGCGAGGGCATCTATGCGGATTTAACCCTGATCTATCAAGGGGGCAACTATCAACCGCTACCCTGGACCTATCCGGACTACCAAGCAACTGAAATACGAATGTTCTTATTGCAGGTTCGCCATAAATATGGCGCTGATTTAAAATATCAGGCGCATGGGGCTCAATCGAAAATGGAAAATGACCATGTCAATCCATTACCATGATTTGAAACCAACAAAAGTGAGATAAACAATGCTCAAGAGCATGACTGCATATGCCAGTGGGGAACAAACGGATCAGGAATTGACTGTTTGTACTGAAATCCGAACTTACAACAGCCGCCATTTGGATGTTTCGCTGCGATTGCCGGCGCGCTATTTGAATTTTGAAGAGAAAATTAAAAAGCGGGTGGCGGCTGCATTTGTTCGTGGACGGATAGAAGTGCGCATCAAGATCCAGTCCAATGCTGAGGCGGCCCACACCTATGAGGCGGACTTACCCAAGGCCAAAGCTTATCTGCTTGCGGTTCACCAACTCAAAGATCATTTAAAGCTGGCGGGTAAGGTGTCGGTGGAGCAACTTCTGGCAGTTCCCGGCATGGTGGTGCCGTGTGAAACCCTGGATGTTGAAAGGCATTGGCCTCTGCTGGCTGCTTGTTTGCAGCAAACATTAGAGGATGTCAATGTCATGCGCCAAAAAGAAGGGGATTACCTTGGCCAGGATCTTGAACAACGCCTGGATTTTATTGAACAGGGATTGGGTCAGATTGAAACCGTGGCCTCCGGCCTCGTGACACAATACCGGGACAAGTTGAAGGTGCGTATTGAAACTTTGACCAATGGTGTGGTGGAACTGGATGCCACCCGTATGGCCCAGGAGGCATCCATTCTGGCTGACCGCAGCGATATCTCCGAAGAGATTGTGCGATCGCGCAGTCACGTGGCCCAGTTTCGTTCTATTCTCAAGGACGATGCGCCTGCAGGGCGCAAACTCAATTTTTTATTGCAGGAATTTAACCGGGAGTTTAATACCATGGGAGCAAAGGTAGGGCAGGCCGAAGTGGCCCACACCATTGTGGACATCAAAGCCGAAATTGAGAAATTGCGCGAACAGGTTCAAAACATTGAATAGCGGATTTGAAACGCATTCGCTACACGGATATTAGGAGAGGACGCAGCATGGAAAAGAATCTGTTGAACATTGGGTTTGGCAACACCGTCGTGGCCGAGCGGGTGGTGGCCATTGTCTCACCCAATTCGGCCCCCATGAAACGGCTCAAGGATGAGTCCAAAGAAGAGAAGCATTTGATCGACGCGACCCACGGACGGCGAACCCGTTCGATCATTATCATGGACAGCAATCACATTGTACTGTCCGCTATCCAGGCAGAGACCATATCCCAGCGGTTTGAAACCCTTAAGGAGTCTCAGGGATAACCATGGCCGGATCGCCCCCCACACGCTCAACCCGGAGTGCCGGCGATGCGGCAGCCCGCGATGCCGGACATCTTTTTATCATCTCGGCACCCTCGGGGGCCGGTAAGACCACTTTGTGTGATGCCGTCCGGCAACATTATAAGGATTTGGCTTACTCCATCTCTTATACCACCCGACCGAGGCGGCAAGGCGAACAAGAGGGGCGCGACTATTACTTTCTTTCTAAAGACGAGTTTGAGCAGGGCATCGCTAAGGGGCGCTGGGCCGAATGGGCCCGGGTTCACGGTAATTATTATGGTACATCCGCCCAATGGGTGCAACAAACCCTATCCGCCGGACAAGACATTCTAATGGATATCGACGTGCAGGGCACCCGTCAACTGATATCGAAATTCAGCGGTGCCGTGACCATTTTTATCATGCCGCCCTCAATGACAGAGCTTGAGCGCCGCTTGACCGGCCGCGGTCAAGATGATCAGGCAACCATCGATCTGAGATTGAAAAATGCCAAAGCGGAAATGGCTCAAAAAGCGCTCTACCAACATGTACTGGTCAACGACGATTTGGCCGCAGCGACGCATAAACTCATCGAATTGCTACAGCATTATCGTAGCCATCGTTCGTCGGGATAGAGGATGACTCAAAATTCTACCCTATTGTGGGGACATCACCCCGTGTGGGAAGCGATGCAGGCGGGTCGCCGCAAAATAGACAAACTCTATTTGGTTGAGGGCCAAAAGGGTCGAAGGAAACAGATGGCCCAGCTGGCCGGTGCCGCCGGTGTAAAGGTGCAATGGATAGCGGCCGATGCGCTTTCCGAGATTGTGGGCCACGAGCGCCACCAAGGGGTAGCCGCACGCTCAGGCCCTTACCCCTATGTCTCTTTGGACCGTATTTTAAAAGTCAATTCCCAAGCACCCTTTGTATTGGCGCTGGATCATATCGTTGATCCACACAATTTAGGTGCCATGGCCCGCACCGCCCATTGCGCCGGCATTCATGGCATGATAATCCTCAAGGACCGCGCCGCTGCCCCGACATCAGCCGCCAGCAAAGCATCTGCTGGTGCTTTGGAGCACATGCTGTTGGCGCGGGTAACCAATCTGGTCAATACCTTGAAGCAGTTAAAGGCACTTGGATTATGGATTGCCGGAGCTGATCATCAGGGGCAGACCCCCCTATTTGATGCGGACTTGACCGGCCCGTTGGTCTTGGTCATCGGCGGTGAGGAAAAGGGCTTGCGGCCATTGGTCAAGCAGCATTGTGATTTTACCATGGCCATTCCCCAGGTGGGGGACATCAGCTCGCTCAACGCCTCGGCCGCCGCCGCCATCATCATCTATGAGGCCTTTCGGCAGCGCAAGGATTGAAGATGAGCATGATTATGAAAAGGTAAACTGGCAGCAGCCCTGCTGCTCGGATTTAAACAAGGAGTATGACAACAATGACAACAGATCAAGCGCAAAAGATAGTCATCAACGATCAAGGAAATTTACAAGTGCCGCATCAACCCATCATACCGTTTATCGAAGGCGACGGTATTGGTCGTGATATCTGGCCGGCCACGAAATCGGTACTGGACCATTCGGTTGAAAAAGCATTCAGCGGTCAGCGAAAGATTGCGTGGTTGGAGCTGTTGGTTGGCGAGAAGGGCTACGAGCAGACCGGTGAGTGGCTTTCAGAAAAAGCGCTAGATGCCATTCGCGAGCACGTCGTGGCCATCAAGGGGCCCATGACCACACCGGTGGGCACCGGCATTCGCAGCTTGAATGTGGCCATCCGGCAAAAACTTGATCTGTATGCCTGCGTTCGGCCGGTGCGCTATATCGAATCCGTGCCGAGCCCCATGAAAAATCCCGAAGCCATTGATATGGTGGTTTTTCGTGAGAACACTGAAGATATTTATTTGGGTGTGGAGTGGGCCGCCGACTCGGACGAAGCCAAATGCGTCATCAATTTTTTGAATACCCAGATGGGGACGAGCTTGGGGGATCATACCGGTATCGGCATCAAGCCCATCAGTGAAGCAAAAACCAAGCGCCTGGTGACCAAGGCCATCGCATATGCCATTGAGCAGGGCCGCTCCAGTGTCACCCTGATGCACAAGGGCAACATCATGAAATACACCGAGGGCGCTTTCAGCCAATGGGGATATGAGGTGGCCAAAGAACGCTTTGGAGACCAAACGATTACCGAGGCGGAATTGTATGACCAATACAAAGGTCAGCGCCCTGCAGACAAAATCGTTATCAAAGACCGTATTGCCGATATGCTGTTCCAACAAGTCTTGCTGCGGCCGAATGAGTTTGACGTTATCGCCACGCCGAATCTGAATGGGGATTATATATCGGATGCTTTAGCGGCTCAGGTGGGGGGACTGGGCATGGCCCCGGGCGCCAACATTGGTGATCAATGCGCCGTTTTTGAAGCCACCCACGGCACCGCACCCAAATATGCCGGTCTGGACAAAGTCAATCCCAGTTCTTTGATTCTTTCAGGCGCCATGATGTTGGATCATTTGGGATGGCAAGACGCTGCCGAAAAGGTCCGTACGGCCCTGCAGCGCACGGTCAAGGATGGGGTGGTCACCTACGATTTGGCGCGCCAGATCGAAGGCGCCAGCGAAGTTAAATGCTCAGCCTTTGCCGCGGCCATCATCGAGAGGATGTAACCCTTGTTTTAATCCAGCATGCATCGCCCACCTGGTATGGCGCCATGCAATGGGTTGCGCCGACCCAAGGCAGGTGAATCTCAATGGGCCTCCAATTGTCGCACTTGGCTGCTACCATCTCGGCAGCACTAATTCCAGGGCGCTGTTTAAACTGTGACGGCCTGTGCCCAGGGTCCGCTCGTCCTGCGTCCGACACCGGATTGTCAGCGTACCTGTGCCCTCCCTGCGATCGCCGGCTGGTTTTGATGGACGGGCCGTTGTGCACCCGATGCGGCGGGTCCTTTGCTTCGGATCAAGGCGTGAATCATATTTGCGGTGCGTGCCGTGGGGAGGATTTTGCCTTCCAAAGTGCGCGCTCCGCCGTCCGCTATGACGGTGCCTGGCGGGCTGTTATTCATCATTATAAATACCGGGGTTGTGAACCCTTGGCCAAACCTTTGGGGCAAATGCTCTGGATGGCGTTTGGTCGGCATTGGTCAATGGCGGATGTGGATGTTATCGTGCCGGTACCCCTACACCGACGACGCTTGCGGCAAAGAGGGTTCAACCAAGCCGATTTATTGCTCCGGCAGTGGCCCCGGCTGGCGGCCCGACAGGGCGCACCTTTTGACAAGCGCCGAATTATGAGCAGCGCTTTGTTACGCCAGCGCCATACAGCGCCCCAGGCCGGCTTGAATCGCAAAGCCCGCCAAGCCAATCTGCGGCATGCCTTTGCCCTTGGAACGGGAAACATCGTCGGCCAACGGGTGTTGCTGGTGGATGATGTGTTCACCACGGGGGCTACGGTTCATGCATGTGCCCAAGTACTTAGGCGCGGCGGTGCAACGTCGGTGATGGTATTGACACTGGCACGGGCGCAACAATAGGGGACTGAAGCGTGCATTGGCGAACGCAAAACGGAATACGGTATCTCCAGTTTCCGGCTTTGGTGGACTCACCGCATTTTTTTCATGCCATTATTTTGCGAAATGTGGACGACACTGAGGGCAAACCCCAATCCTTCAATATCGGGTTGGGTTGCACTAATTCTGATGAACAGGTCTGGCGCAATCGCAGTCGCATGTTGGCGCTCTGGAATAATCCTTTGGGTATTTATACCCACCAGGTCCACGGTGTCGATGTAAGTGTATGGTCGGCAAAGAATGCACTGCAGAACCGCAATCCAACGGTGCAGTTGAATGGGGATGCCCTGGTGACTGATCAGCCCAACTGTGCCCTGGTGATCCAGGTTGCCGATTGCCAGCCGGTGATCCTGATGGATCCGGTTCGTCACGTCATTGCTAATATTCACTCGGGTTGGCGTGGTAGCATCCGGAACATTATCGGACATACGGTTAAGGCCATGGGCACCCGGTTTGGAAGTCTGACGACAGACCTAATCGCCGGCATCGGTCCTTCGCTGGGGCCGTGTTGTGCCGAGTTTGTCAACTATCGTACCGAGATTCCTTCATCGCTTTGGGGGTATCGTCATGCGGATAATCATTTCAATTTTTGGCAGATGAGTGTAGACCAGCTGAGACAAGCCGGTTTGCAGGCGCAAAATATTAAAATAGCGGGGATTTGTACAAAATGTAACCCTCACCTATTTTTCTCGTATCGTGCTGAAAAGCAGACGGGGCGATTTGCTTCGGTGGTGGGAATAAGGGCCTAATTTGAAAATAATGGATTGCCATGCATTGGCGATTCAAGATTTAGGTATTTCGTGATCAATCAACTTTCGGCTGTAAATCGCCGGCCAGAGCAGTGAGTGAGGCTGGGCCACACGTAAAAGCGTTAAGTGCCCCTAGGGTGCGCTCAGGGCGGCCCGGAAACCCGCTGGCGCTCAGACAGTCCGGACCGCTGATCCTGCGCCGCACCTAAGGGGCACTAAAACGCAATGCTCACGTGACCCAGCCTCACTCACTGCTCTGGCCTCTTGCATCAAACTTGAATTGCCCCGTTTTAAATAAAGGTATTCTATCTAATATATTTAGGCGGGTCATCACTACATGATGGCCATTAAGATTAATAAGGATATTGTATGAATCAGCAGAAGGCGACTGTTTTGTGGAATCGTTCAATGAATGCCGGTTGCTTTAGCCTGGGGCTGGCGTGTGACCAGGCCTATGCTGCGGCAATACCGGGACAATTTGTCATGGCGCAGGTGGATGCCCGGGGAGTCGCTCTGCTGCGGCGACCGTTTTCCATCGCCGGTGTCATTGGCCGAGATGATTGCTTCGAGGGCATTGAGTTGCTCATCAAGAAGGTGGGCATGGGTACGGGCATTCTGGCGGGGCTGGCCGAGGGAGACTCTGTGGATCTGCTTGGCCCTCTGGGGCGGGGTTTTAAAGTCGGTGCCGGCCTGTCGCGAATCTATTTGGCAGCGGGTGGCATTGGTGTGGCCCCCATTCGGTTTTTGGCACAGCATTTGGTGGCCCTGCAAGTCGATGCAGGTATTTGCCATCTCTTTCTCGGAGGTCGGAATCAAAACGATCTATTATGCCGGCAAGAGTTTGAAGCCCTGGGCATGGCCGTCACCGTGACCACCGATGACGGCAGCGCCGGTGATCAATGTTTGCTGACCGATCCGTTGGAACTCGCCATTCAGGAGTATCCACCGGACATGGTCTATGCCTGCGGTCCGCACGGCATGCTATCCTGTGTTGCCGGCATTGTGGAACGCAGCCAGGTGGCCTGCCAGCTTTCCATTGAGACCGTGATGGCCTGTGGCTTAGGGGCTTGTCTGGGATGTGCCGTGCCCTCCCGCAAAGATCCATCCACATATTTGCATGCCTGTTTGCACGGCCCGGTGTTCGATGCGGCCAAGCTCCAATGGTAGTGGACTGACCCAATCTAATGCGTCAATTTTAATTGACTTGTGATCAACGCTGTGCTAATCCGACCCTCTTATTGCAACTCAAGTGCACATCCTGAATTTGGGATGACAAGCTGTAAATTGCAATAAGATGGGTCTGGTTTTGAAAAAAAGAGACTGGCGCTATATCAAGGAGCTGGCGTATTTCAGCAGTCTGGGGCTGCAAGTGGCCCTATCCATCCTGATTGGCTATGCCATGGGTCGCTACCTTGACAGCAAATTTAGCACAGGTCCATGGCTGACCGTCCTTTTTTTCATTCTGGGGGTGGCCGCTGCCATACGCAATCTGGGCTTGGCCATTAAAAAATTGAGAGATTTTTAACACACAGCATAGGCCGTCGCGTGGATATCCAACAGCGCATCATTCAATTTGTTACCCGTGCCAATTGGTTCCTTCTGGCGGCCGCAACCCTTCTTGGTTTTGCAAATTTCTCGCCCCAAGTGGGACTCGGCATCGCTGCCGGGGGGCTGGTGGTGACCATCAACTTTCATTTGTTGGGTAAAACCCTGTGCAAAGCACTTACACCCCCTCACATCGCTTCGGTCAAAGGCGTGCTGTTCAAATACTATATTCGGTTTTTTATCTCGGCGATTATCATCTACTTTCTAATGGCCACGCCGCATGTGGACCCCGTCGGGTTGATCGTAGGATTGTCCATAGTGGTTGCCAGCATGATGTGCGCAACCTTAAATGAGTTACGGCAATTTATCACGAAGGAGGCAGGTTAAGGATGGAGCATCCCTATCTATTCTTGGTAAAACTTTTCGAGGCCATCGGACTGGGCCACTTTGCCCATGAATGCACCCATATTATTTACTCCTGGTTTGTCATGCTGGTGTTGTTTATCTGCGGATTTATAGCGACCAAAGGTCTGAGCCTGGTACCCTCCAAAATGCAGAATCTTTTTGAGCTCGTTATTGGTGGCCTAGAGGATTTTATGGTGGATATTACCGGTGAAGAGGGCCGCTGGTTTTTTCCGCTGGCTGCCACTATTTTTCTCTATATCTTTGTTAGTAACTTAATTGGCATTGTGCCCGGTTTATTTCCGCCCACGGCTAATCTCAATACTACCTTAAGCTGTGCGCTTGTGGTTTTTTGTTTCACGCATTTTATCGGCATAAAATACCATGGTATTGGATACATCAAACACTTTTTAGGACCTGTGTGGTGGTTGGCCCCGCTGATTTTTATTATCGAAGTCATTGGCCATCTGGCTCGTGTGTTGTCATTGAGCATGCGTCTGTTCGGTAACATGTTTGGGCATGAAAAAGTATTAAGTATTTTATTTCCATTGGCTGGAATTTTCCTGGCGCCCTTGCCCATTATGGGGCTTGGCATCTTTGTGGCCTTTGTACAGGCTTTTGTATTTCTTTTGTTGTCGATTATTTATTTCACGGGTTCCATGGAGCACGCTCACTAGCATTGTGTTTAGTATGCAGACACTTTAGCGTTGGTCCGTTTTTAAACAAACGGATTAGAAAATATTAGGAAGAAGCCGTATTATTTAACTATTAAAGGAGGAAGCATTAATGGACGTTATTCAACTTTTTATCGCATGCGCCACAGCAGCCGGTTTTGGTATTGCCATTGCAGCTTTTGGTTGCGGTATCGGACAAGGTCTGGGTCTTAAAGCCGCCGTTGAGGGTATTGCCCGCAACCCGGAATCTTCCGGTAAAGTCACAGTGACCATGCTCATCGGTCTGGCCATGATCGAATCTCTGTGTATCTACGCTCTGGTTATCTCTTTTATGTTGCTCGGCAACCTGCCGGACGGCGAAACTGTACTGTCTTTGGCAGGCAAAGCGGTTGGCCATTAATTAGATCCACCACAGTTTAATAAAAAAGGCTCTTTTCCACTTGGAAAGAGCCTTTTTTATGTGGCCCTTTACTCCGAAGATCAGCAACGTTTCTATTATACCTTAAAGAACCTTTTTAAGGTACTCGCCCGTATAAGAGTTCGCCCATCCAGCGACTGCTTCCGGCGTGCCGCTGGCTATCACGTAACCACCGCCATCTCCCCCCTCGGGTCCAAGATCGATCAGATGATCGGCCGTTTTGATCACATCCAGGTTGTGCTCGATGACCACCACGGTGTTACCGGCGTCCACCAGCCGGTTGAGCACTTGCAGCAATTGGTTGATGTCCTCGGGGTGCAGGCCCGTGGTGGGTTCGTCAAGAATGTAAATGGTGCGGCCGGAGGAGCGTTTGCTCAGTTCGCGGGCCAGCTTCACACGCTGGGCCTCACCGCCGGACAAGGTGTTGGCCGGTTGGCCCAGGTGGACGTAGCCCAGTCCCACTTCGATCAGGGTCTGAAGTTTTTCGCGCATGGCGATAATATTTTTAAAATCATGCAACGCCTGGTTGACGGTCATGTCCAAAACCTCTGCAATGTTTCTGCCCTTGTACTGCACCTCCAGGGTTTCGCGATTATAGCGCCGTCCTTTGCACACTTCACAAGGTACGAACACATCGGGAAGAAAAAGCATCTCGATTTTGACGATACCGTCGCCGGCGCACGCTTCGCAGCGCCCACCTTTGACATTGGAGCTGAAACGGCCGGGTTTGTAGCCCCGCACGCGGGATTCCGGGGTTTTGGAAAAAAGATCACGCACCAAAGCGAACAACCCGGTGTAGGTGGCCGGGTTGGATCGTGGTGTGCGGCCGATGGGGGACTGATCAATGTGGATCACTTTGTCGACATGGGCCAGCCCCTCGATGGCATCGAGGGCCACATGGGAGACGCGACCCTGATTGAGATGTTGTGTAAGGGCCTTGCATAAGGTGTCGATCACCAGGCTCGATTTGCCGGCGCCGGAGACACCCGTCACCCCGATCAGGCAGCCCAAAGGAAAATCCACAGTGATGGTTTTAAGGTTGTTGCTGCTGGCGCCCTTTAAAGTAATGCGATGGCCGCTGCCTTGGCGGCGCTGGGAGGGCACAGCGATTTGGCAACGCCCGCTGAGGTACTTGCCGGTTAGCGAATTTGGGTCCAGCAGCAAAGCCTGGGGGGGGCCGCTGAATACCACTTGACCGCCATGGCGACCGGCCCCTAGCCCCATGTCGATGACGTAATCGGCGGCCGCGATGGTCTCCGGATCATGTTCCACTACAATGACCGAGTTTTCCAGATCACGGATGCGAAACAGGGCTTGAAGTAATTGCTTGTGGTCTTTTGGGTGCAGGCCAATGCTGGGTTCATCCAACACATAGAGCACACCGCTGAGTTTGGCGCCGATCTGGGTGGCCAGTCGAATACGTTGACTTTCGCCACCCGAGAGACTGTGGGACGCGCGGTCCAGGGTAAGATAAGACAATCCAACATCCTGGAGAAACTCCAAACGTTGAATGGCGGCCTGGATAATTTTGTCGGCAATGCGGAACACTTGCCCGTCAAGGTGCAGGCCCCTTAAAAAAGAGAGTGTTTTGGCAATGGGCATGGCGGTCAGTTCATGCAGGGCAAGGGCGTTGATCGTTACCCAGCGGCTTTCGGTACGCAGGCGTGCACCAGCGCAGGCGGGACAAGGGCTAAAGATCATATAGCGCTGAATCTCTTCACGGACCTGATCTGAATCGGTATCGTGGTACCGGCGCTCTAGTTGGGGTATCAGGCCTTCGTATGACAGAGGGTGTGGTAACTTGGCGCGCTCCGTGTGAGGGGGAGGCTGGCTGGCGGAGGGTTCATGGCCGTAAAAGATGGTTTGGCGTAAACCGTGGGGCAGGGTCTCGAACGGCGTGTCCAGGTCGGCGTTGAATTGTCCGGTCAAGGACTCCAAAAAACTGGCGAAGCTCTTAGATTGGCGATTGGCCCAAGGCACCACCGCACCTTGGCGCAGCGAAAGACGCGGGTCAGGAACAAGTTGATCCGGGTTGATAATTGAAGCGGTCCCCAATCCGTTGCAGCTATCACAAGCGCCATGAGGAGAATTAAAAGAGAAGCTTGCCGGCGTAAACTCAGGATACTGGACACCGCAATCCGGGCAGGCCGCTTGCTCGCTGAACTTTATGGTTCGGGCATTTTCAGACGCCGGCGTATAGAGATCTGCCCAGACTGTGCCTTCGGACAGGGACAGGGCCAGCTCCAGGGAGTCGGCCAAACGGTTTCGAATGCCGTCTTTGATGACCAAGCGGTCTACGACCACATCAATGGTGTGGGGCAAGTTCGATGCCAACGGGCCAATATTTTCGATATCCAGAATTTCACCATCGATGCGCAAGCGCGCAAAACCGTTCCGGCGATAGCGCTTAATGCTGGAAGCATGTGCGCCTTTTTGTTCTCGGATTACCGGCGCCAATAGGATCAAACGGGTGCCGCCTGGCTGACGGTCAAGCTGGTCCACCATCTCATCGATGCTCTGAGAAGTAATGGCTTGGCCGCATTGGTGGCAATGGGGGACGCCGATGCGGGCGTAGAGCAGACGCAGGTAGTCATTGATCTCCGTAACCGTTCCCACGGTGGAACGCGGATTGCGGCTGGCGCTTTTTTGTTCGATGGCAATGGCCGGAGAAAGCCCTTCGATCAGGTCGACATCGGGTTTTTGGAGGCGCTCGAGAAATTGGCGGGCATAGCTGGACAGCGATTCCACATAGCGGCGTTGGCCTTCAGCATACAAGGTGTCAAATGCCAAGGTCGATTTGCCTGAACCCGACAAGCCCGTAATGACCACCAACTGGTTGCGCGGCATGTCTACGTTGATGTTCTTCAGGTTATGCTCACGTGCCCCGCGGATTTTGATGTTGTTCATGAAGGCAATATATTTGAATTCATATAATGTCTGTATGGGCATAGCCAAATGCCATAGAGACCCTCAAGCGTGGTAATATGGACCTCGCTTTCAAGTCCTACTCATACCTACGGTGCCAACAAATGTAAAGCCCATAAGCTGTTTTGCCCCCTATCCATCTACTTCTACCTGCAGGACAATTGATTTGTTGGGTGCAACATATTGTTGCGACAACCGCTACTGCAGCGTGCCGTCTGCCAAATAGTAGAAATTTAACACAATCAATCATAATGTTGCATACACCACGGGCATGGAAATTTTTGTCCGGTTAAGCTGCGGACATGATTTTAAAAAAAATAGATATTATGAGAAAATAGGAGCAATACGGAGATAGTGTGTTTTTAACATCTTGTTCATAACTTTGGATCTGCTTAAAATAGTTAGATAAACAATTTCGAATCAAGCTGGCTGTTTACCAGCAACTGGCGTGTCAAATTAAAAAATATTTAATTAAAACGATAAGATAAAAATTATTTGGAACATGTTAGATTTTGATGAGTAGAATTCTGGTCTTTCGGTTTGACACCAACACCCATCTGCCATAATTAAACGTCATACTTTTCATCGGGTCAATATTTTCGGCTAATCCATCAAATATCATTTGATTTTGTTAAATTTCTAAGGGTTCTGAGTGCTTTTGGTTTTGCGCAGTTTTGTTGATTAATTGGCTGATTTTCTGAGGTACGGTTTTATGGAGCAAATATGGCAAGAGGTCAAAGCGGTCCTGTCTCAGAAAATTCCCAAGCACACCTTCTCCATGTGGATCGAGCCACTGAAATTTGTTGTTGGCGACCATCAGGCCTTTAAGCTTTCATGTCCCAATCTCTTTTTTCGTAAACGCGTTGTCGAGCACTATGAAAAACGTATTATCGCTGAAGTCCAAAGGCTTTTGGGCCGAACGGTTAAATTGGAGTTTACCGTGACGGCCATTGACCCGCAACCGCAACCCACGGCAAAACCACCCCAACAACTGCCATTGCCTGATTTGACAGCCCAGCCACACTATGGTCGTCTATTGCGCAAAGATTTTACCTTCGACCATTTTGTTGTGGGCCAAAATAACGATTTTGCCTACTCAGCCGCGCTTTCGCTGGCAGCGCGCTGCAGCAACCAGCAGCATTCGCTTTTTCTGCTGTCCAAAACAGGGTTGGGTAAGAGCCATTTGTCTCAAGCGATCGGCCATCATATCATGTTGGAAAAGCCCACAGAGCGCGTATACTATATGACGGCCGAAGATTTTTCCAATGAAATGGTGACCTCTTATAAAACCAATTCGGTCGGTCGTTTCAAGGAGAAATACCATAAAAAATGTGATGTGTTGTTGCTGGAGGATGTGCAATATTTAAGCGGTAAAGAGCGCACCCAAATCGAATTGGCCCATACCCTTGACTCTTTGTACAATGAAAACAAGAAGATCATTTTCTCCAGTTGTTATCTTCCCGCTGAGATTCCGAAACTCAATGAAACCTTACGTTCGCGTTTGACCAGCGGACTGATATCGAATATCGATGCACCCAAGTATCGCATGCGGGTTAAGATACTCAAACGTTATGCCAAACAAAACCGATGGGCCATCCCAGGGGAGGTGCTGGAATATCTAGCCTCTGAGCTGACCCAAGATGTGCGCCAGCTTAAAAGCGGATTGGTGGGGGTGGCTGCCAAGGCATCTTTGATGGGAAGGCCCATTGATCTAAAATTGGCCGCCGGCGTTGTGCAAAACATGGTCCAAAAGACACAGGACATTACGATCGCAAACATTAAGCGATTGGTATGCAAATACTACAACCTAACCCCCAAAGAGTTGGTCTCACGCTCACGCAAACAAGCTGTTGTGCGACCACGCCAAGTGGCCATCTATCTTTCGCGTCGCTATACGGATCAGCCACTGCAAAGCATCGGTAAAAGCTTTAATCGTTACCATGCGACGGCGCTGCACGCTATCGGTATGGTGGAGAAAGGGATAAAAGAGGGGGGTGCCATTCAGCGGCACGTTGAATATTTCACCGAAAAACTTGAATCTGGATCGTACTAATTTTTAACGTTGGACCCTTCCGAAGCCATTAAATCTTCTAATATTTCAATGCGCATGTTATAATTTTGCTCAACAGCGCAACGCAGACGGATGGCGCAATACTTGGTGCATAGCAGTTCCTTTTTGTCAAAATCACCAAAGCAGTCCAATAGCGCATCGGGTGTTATTTCTATATGGCGATTTGTACGCATCAGTCATCCTCTATTGTTAACAACGAGACCATATCAGAGTGAATATGGCCATTGGTGGCCAGAATCTGTTGCTGATCCACATGGAAAGGTCGGCCGTTAAAGTCGGTGACGCTGCCGCCGGCCTCTTGCGCAATAAGCATACCGGCGGCAATATCCCACGGCTTAAGATTTTCTTCCCAAAAACCATCAAAACGACCACACGCGACAAAGCACAGGTCCAAGGCGGCTGACCCCAGACGCCTTATGCCTTGGGCCTTTGACAAACAGCGCGAAAATCGGGGCATTAAAGTGTCTGCAATGGTGTGTACATTGTAGGGAAAACCGGTCACCAGCAAACTGTCCGTAACACGGGGTGTCGCTGAAGCATGAATCGGGTGATCATTTAACCGGGCACCTTCTCCCCGGATGGCTGTAAAAAGCTCTCCGGATGTGGGATTCAATACAATGCCCAGTAAAATGTCATCGTCCTGGGCATATGCAATGGATACAGCATAAATGCCCAAGTTGTGTGCAAAATTAGTCGTGCCATCCAAAGGGTCAATAATCCAACGTGCATTCGAATGGCCTGCCAAAGCGCCGCTCTCTTCCGCTAAAATGGCATGTTCAGGGAAGTGTTGTCGGATGATCTCAATGATTGCTTTTTCGGATTCGATATCTGCGATGGTAACCAGATCAATGGTGCCTTTTTTATCAATGGCGGTCAGGTTGCCGAAGTGTTGGTTTAAAATTTTACCGGCTTGGTAGGCAGCCCGGAGGCCCACATGTTTTATGTTTTCAAGGTTCATAAGCTCAGGACACTAACTGGTTTGCACAATCCTTGTCAAGACCAAGCCGATAATCAAATCTTAAATTTCTGAAATGTTAAACAAATTTATTGTCTGGATTCAGGGTCATGTCGATGATGCCTCCCATTTTTTGGATTAGCGGGCGTAGCGTATTTTGTTGGTGTGCGCAAATAGCGATGCCGTGCAATTGCTGACTTGCTTGCGCTACCACCATTGGTGCAACTAGATCCATCTTGTTCAACGCCCGCAGTTGGGGAATGTGCGACAACGCCAACTCGGATAAAATAGCGTCTACGGCTTTGATTTGTTCAAGATGCCGCGGGTTGCTCAGATCAATGACATGCAGGAGCAGATCCGCATTTTGCAGCGATTCTAATGTAGCGCGAAAAGCCACCATCAGTTCTTTAGGCAGGTTGTGGATAAAGCCCACCGTATCGGTGATAATGACTTCAACATCTTGGGGAAAGCGTAACCGGCGACTTGAGGGATCCAGAGTGGCAAAGAGACGGTTCTCGGCAAAGACCTGGCTGTGGGTCAAGGTATTGAGCAGGGTCGATTTGCCGGCGTTGGTGTAGCCGATGATTGAGATCGTCGGCAGCCTTTTTTGTTCTCTTTGGCGACGCTGTTGTTGACGCTGCCTTTGGACTTGTTTTAAGGCTTTTTCAATACGATGTATTTTTTCCCTTACCCGGCGTCGATTGATTTCCAGTTTGGTTTCACCTGGGCCACGTCCCCCAATGCCTCCGGTCAACCGACTCATGGCGGTGTTTTTGGTCGCCAGGCGGGGAAGTAAATACCGCAGCTGGGCTAGTTCCACTTGTAATTTGCCCTCACGGCTTTGGGCGCGCTGGGCGAAAATATCCAAAATCAGTTGGGTGCGATCAATGACCTTTAATTCGATTAAATCAGTAATCGATCTGATTTGCGAAGGATTCAATTCCAGGTCGAAGATAATTAAGCCCACCCCCAATTGCATGGCCTGGATCGCAATTTGTTGGAGTTTGCCCCTGCCCAAAAGGAAGCGAGCGTCAATGTGTTTGCGTTGTTGTAAAACAGTTTCGACGACCTCTATGCCGCCTGAATGGCTTAATTCAGCCAATTCAGATAGAGAATCTTTGGCTTGTTTACGTGCCGCTGTGGTAATGCTGACAAGCAGGGCCCGCTCCGTGTCAGCGGTTCGCTTCACGGACAGGTGCATCTGCGTCATTTCATTTTCCAGTGCTTGAATCATATCCAGGCAATGCATGGCCAATTGATGGGGGTGCAAGGTTTCGCGCATCTGATAGGGTTGCTCAAGATGAGCACCGGGAAGGATGTGGGCCCAATGGATGCGGTGGGCATGGCCTTGTTGCGTCATGGTGATGGCTGCCATGGCATCCAGGCGCAGCATGGCCAAGTCGGTCAGGTCGTCACGGGTGAGCTTCTCATGGTTTAAGTGGGTATGCACACAGCGAACGCCCCGCAACCGGCCGGGCGCCAGGCGGTACTCATCCAAGACGGGGATCATAATGGAGTGAGCGTCACCAACAATGACATACCCAATCTTGCCGCTGCGCTTGATTAGCAGGCCGATTTGGCGCTGGATGTCTGTAGAGAGCCGGCAAATATCACGGGCCAGTTCAGGAGAGATGAGAAAATGAGGGCCGATGCGGCGTCGATACAGATTCTGCAGACGGTGCAAATGGTTGGCTTTTAGCCCTTTGGTGTTCCCCCAAAGTTTTTTCATGCAGGATTTTCAAAGCGGGTGAAGGCCTTTAAAAATGTCAACGGCACGCTGCCCGTGGGACCGTTGCGTTGTTTGGCCAGAATAATTTCCGCCGTATTGCGGTTGGGATTGTTTTCATCCTTGTTATAGACCTCATCACGATAGATAAAGGCGACGACATCCGCATCTTGTTCCAGTGCGCCGGATTCACGAAGGTCGGAAAGTTGGGGCCGTTTGTCACTGCGCTCTTCCAGTTTGCGGTTTAACTGCGAAAGGGCCACCACCGGCACACTTAGCTCTTTGGCTAGTAGCTTTAAGGCCCGCGAAATTTCTGAAATTTCCAGATCGCGGCGTTCGGTCGCCGTGCGGCCTTTCATCAATTGCAAGTAGTCAATGACGACGAGTCCCAATTTTTTGTCCAGTTTCAGGCGACGGGATTTGGTGCGAATGGATGTGGCCGATATGTCAGGAGAGTCATCAATATAAATCGGTGCTTCGGACAGGGCGCTGGCCGCTTCGGTGATACGGTGCCAATCTTCCGGATTAAGAAAGCCACCGCGCAAGCGGTTGGAGTCCACACGGGCTTCCGCACACAACATGCGTTCAGATAACTGCTCTTTGGACATCTCCAAAGAAAAAATGGCCACAGGAACATTGCCATCGACGGCTGCGTTGCGGGCCATGTTCAATGCAAAAGCGGTTTTGCCCATGCTGGGGCGACCAGCCAGGATAATCAAGTCGGAGCCTTGCAGGCCAGAGGTTTTGTGATCCAGCTGTGTGAACCCTGTGGGTACGCCGGTAACTAGCGTACGTTGTCCTTGACGCTCCTCAAGTGCGTCGATGTTGCTTTCGATGATTTTGCTGATGGGGTGAAATGCGGCCTGATGCTTGTCTTCGGAGATCTCAAAAACCGCGCTTTCGGCAAAGTTTAATACGCGGTCCAGGTCGCCTGCATCTTCGTAGCAGTGTTGGGTGATTTCGTTGGCCTTGGCAATTAAACGACGTAAAGAGGACTTGTCCCGCACGATACGCGCATAGTGCTGGACATTAATGGCTGACGGAACGGTATCCACGAGACGTGCCAGGTAGGCAGCACCACCGATCGCTTCTAATTTGTTTTTATCCCGCAGCAGGTTGGTCAAGGTCACCAAATCGACCGGTTCAGCCCGACTGAACAAGTCGGCGATAGCTGCAAAAATGTATTGGTGACCGGTACGGTAAAAATCTTCAGGTGTCAGAATTTCAAGCACGTCCAACAGGGTGCTGTTATCCAATAAGATCGCACTTAAAATAGATTCTTCCGCCTCGATACTCTGGGGGGGAAGCTTTTGCAACGTGGGATCGTTTGCATCCTTCTTATTGAAACTTGACGCCATGGTGTGTCCCTGCGCGAAATCCATAGGTTATGGATATATCGTATGGTCGCTTCCTAATGAAGACTTTCCGCCCATTTGCTGTGCCGGGCCATTGCGCTGGCTCTCTATTATCCCCAACCGGCAAGCCAGCATAAGCACACACATGCTGTGCACAAAGCCAAGCCTGTATATTTCGTTTTTGTGTATTTTAGTCCTCTGGAACAATATGAACGGTAATTTCAGGCTCTACTTCCTTGTACACCCGAATGGCCACTTTAAAGGTGCCGATGGTTTTGATGGGTTCTTTGAGCAGCACCATTCTTTTTTCAACCTTAATTTCTTGTTTGGCCAGTGCGTCGACAATGTCTCTGATGGTCACGGAACCATAGAGCCGGTCTTCTTCATGCACCTTGGCCGCAATTTGGCACTCCACTTGCGACAAGCGTTCCGCCATTTGCTCGGCAAACTCTTTCTCCTTGGCGATTTGAAGGTCGAATTTGGCTTTTTCGTGCTTTAAAATCCTGCGATATGGTTCTGTGGCCGGAACGGCTTTATCTTGGGGCAACAAATAATTACGGGCATACCCATCCGCCACTGTGACCTCGGTGCCGATGATACCCAAAGAGTCTATGGTTTCTTTTAAAATAACTTTCATATATTTACCTCCATTGCCGCAAAGGCGGCTGTACTTGCATCACGCTGCAGTAGTGCAGATCAACGGTACGGATACACCGACCGGCAAGACTAAGCCGCATCGGCTCTGGCCCAACCGGACTGGCGATGCGACACGGTTCAGATGCGATACCCGTTAATCCAAATTGCCCACAAAAGGAAGCAGGGCGATGGAGCGGGCCCGTTTAATAGCCAATGTTAATGCACGCTGGTGGGTGGCACATGTACCGGATATCCGTCTTGGGATAATTTTGCCCCGTTCTGTAATAAAATATTTCAGGCTTTTATTATCTTTGTAATCGATAACCAATTTGCTGTCGGCACAAAACCGGCATACTTTGCGTCGATGATACACTCTGCGTCTGCCTCTGCCTCCGGCAGATGGTCTTCTAGCGGGTTGCGCACACATAATTACTCCTTTTCGCTGGTTTCGGTAGCAGGTTCGACAACGTCTGTTTCGGCGGTCGCTTCGGCACTGTTTTCCGTGGGCGCTGGGATATCTTCCGGCGGGGTTTCAGCTGCAGTTTCTGTTGCCGAAGCTTCAGCAGTGGTTTTTTCCGCAGGAGCGTCAAGGGCGGCCTTTTTTTCAGGCTCCTCAGGTGTAGACGCTGTCTCCGTTGCGCTTTGGGCAGCAGCCAGTTCAGTCAGAATTTTGTCTGCATCCGCATCTTCTTCCAATTGAACAGTCAAGTATTTCAATACATGGTCGTCAATACGCAGCGAACGCTCCAATTCATCCACCAGGGGACCCATGCCACAATAGTCGTAGCGAACAAAGTAACCGCGTGGTTTTTTTTGGATGGCGTAGGCTAATTTGCGGGGACCCCAGAGATCTTCCTGAAGGAACACCCCCTCATGTTGGGGAATGATCTCTTTGATGCGGGTGAACATGGAAGTGCGATCATCTTCGCCCAAATCAGGATCAATGATCACAATGGTTTCGTACCGTCGCATACTACCTCCTTTTGGCTAATAAAGCCCTGGCAGCGAGCCAGAGCAAGGATCAGCGGCAATAGATGTTGGGTTTTCGTAAAAAGAACCCGAATCTGATTTTATGGTGGGCCGTGAAGGAATCGAACCTTCAACCTACTGATTAAGAGTCAGGTGCTCTGCCTAGTTGAGCTAACGGCCCAAAAACAAAAGCCCTCCCTAACAGCTATCACCATCCTTGTCAAACCATTTTCTCAACCCCATGTTGCAGCATAAGGATCAGCCCTCCTTGTGCTTATGCCTGCGCGCTTTGCGGCGTTCCGTCTGCCAGTTTTTCT
>JBNLFN010000027.1:0-3179 GCA_050305555.1 Desulfobacteraceae bacterium
GCTGATTCGGCGCGACAAGGTGGTGCCGGCCGAATTTCCCGAATGCGTCAACTCCACCTACCGGCCCGGGTATGATTGGCTCTATCAATACGAACGGGATATCGCCGGGTTTCTCTCCCCCTGGTTGAAACCCTATCGGTATGATTTGATCGGGGAGAAGGGGATCCTGTGCGAAGCATTGTCCAACGCCTTCAGCCACGGCCATGGAAAGGACCCCCGCAAAATCATTACCGTAGAAGTATATCGAGGCGAGCGCGGCCTGCTGCTCCGTGTGGAAGATTCAGGAAAAGGTTTTAATGTGGACAGGGTTTACCAAAGCTACCTGAAGAAGAAAGTCTACTACCACACGGCCGGAAACGGCATTCACCTCATGGCCTCATCCCGCCGCTTCGGCGTATTCTACAGCGCAGTCGGAGCGACTTTTCATCTTCTTTACGCCTTCGACAAAGATCTGGCGATCCTCAACAAAGGCGACAGCCGCGCCTGCGCCTAGAAAAAGCATTCAGCCGCACACAGAATTTGCAACAGGACGCAAAGCAGCGGACCCGGCCGGCAAAGACACCGGCCCTGCGAACCGTCAGCTGTACCATTAATGGATCAATAACCCTCACAGAATGCAAGGGCTTCGTCCCACTTGGAACTGGGTTTAAATGGCGGTTGCTAACCCCCCTCTAAGGTGGGCAGTCCGCGCACACCGATCTGAACAGATTGGTGGAAAGATACCGGTCGCCGCGATCGGGCAGCAGGGTGACCACCGTCTCCGAAGGAGACAGCTCTTCGGCCACCTTAATGGCCGCCCACACGGCAGCGCCGCTGCTCATGCCGCAGAACAGCCCCTCTTCCATGGCCAGGCGCTGGGTGGTGGCAAAGGCCGGGCGGTCTTCCACAATGACCGTGTGGTCGATATGCCGGGCATCGTAGATATCCGGGACAATCGCCTCCTTCAGGCTCTTGAGCCCTTGGATGGCGTGGCCCTCTGTCGGCTCTGCCGCCACGATTTTGATGTTGGGATTATGCTCTTTAAGACGGCGCGATGTGCCCATCAGGGTGCCTGAAGTGCCCAAACCGGCGACAAAGGCCGATATCTCACCACCGGTCTGTTCGATGATTTCCACCGCCGTCGTTTCATAGTGGGCTTTCCAGTTGCCCGGGTTGGCAAACTGATTGGGCATGAAATAGCGGTCCGGATTCTCCTCCATGATCTGATGGGCCCTGCGAATGGCCCCGTCCGTCTTTTCGTTGTGCGGTGTGATGACCAGTTCGACGCCGAAGGCCAGCAGGGTCTGGCGCCGTTCGGTGCTCACGCAGCCGGGAAGGGCCAGCTTGACGCGATAGCCTTTGAACGCCCCCACCATGGCCAGACCGATGCCCGTGTTGCCCGAGGTCGGTTCCAGAATGATCTTGCCCGGTGTGAGAATGCCCTCTTTCTCGGCCGCTTCGATCATCCACAACGCCGGACGGTCCTTGACCGAACCGCCGGGGTTGGAGCCTTCCAGTTTGGCCAGAATCCTGGCGCCTTTGTTGGGCCTGACCCGCTGGAGTTCCACCATGGGGGTGTTGCCCACTTGGGAAAGAAGGTTGCGGGGGGAAAAAGCCGCCCGCTTGGTGTTCAATTCAATCGGTTGGATAGGGTTGGTGGTCATGTTCTCTCCTTAAAACGACAAGCGCCAGATAATCGATTCCAAACAGCAATATTATACAATACCTCCGGACAATTACAACTCCAAGCCTGTAAGTCGCCCCATTGCCAGGCCAATTGACGGAACCCGCTATAGAAACTCTATCCATTACGGAAAACCGGCGAAATGTCAATGTGAGTTTCCATATTGCACCTTTTGGAGCCCAAAGGCTGCATGAAGGCATTTCAGCTGCCGCTTGAATGCATCGGACCATCGGGCCAGACAGCGGCATTGGCATGCCATTAAGGCCGGACCTGATCCACCGGTCCAGGCAACCTGTCAACACCCGCACCACCGCATCGAAACCCGGGTATGCCAAGGGCCCTGTGGCTTTGAAATAAGAGGATACGGACCCAAACCAGATTTTATTTGATGTAGCAAAGGATATATTATAGAAATAAAAACAGATTTCCAAATATATATCCAGAATTCTTTACATATGTATTTACATATAAAAGTATGTATATCCAGTCATTGATTTATTTCTGCCTTTCACCCCTAATATCCGTGTTATGCGGAATTTTTTCTCGGATATCAGGATATCGGCAGGAAAATACGGAATTTTTTCCGCATTTCGCCCCAATATCGGTGCTATACGGAAAAAATTTAGGATAATAACATAGTACTCTGGAAAATGATTTGTTGTTGGGGGGCAGAAAGTTATTTTACCCAGTTTTCGATTTTTAGGTCTGGGATCCGGACAAACTCTTTTTCGTTGTTGGTGACGAGCGTGTTATTTATTGAAAGTGCGTGAGCGGCGATCAGCATATCGAGAGAACCAATGGGTTTGCCCTGTCTTTCTAAATACGCTCTAAGATCACCATAATACTGAGCCGCCTGATCATCGTATGCCAAAATTTCCAGAGGCGCAACAAACTGTGCTAAGGCAATCTTATTTTGATCGGGTTTTGAACTTTTTGAAACACCAAATAAGAGTTCGCTTAATGTGATAGATGAAATGCCGATTTGGGAAATCTCAGTCTGAAGAAAGCGCTCAATTACCGTCTGTGGTTTTCGTTTGATGATGTAAATACAAATATTGGTATCAAGCATGTATTTCATCAAAATTTTTCCCGAGATTTTTGACTGGGCTGGTCTCTGTCATCCATGAAGTCATCTGTAAATTGGTCAAGGCTATTAACCAATGATGACCAAGGGTCGTCTTTAGGGATAAGGATAACCATCTTGCCGATTTTTTTGATAAAAACATCATTTCCGGAAAATCGACAATCTTTTGGTAGTCTTACCGCTTGGCTTCGACCATTAATGAAAATTTTTGCTGTTTGCATGTGGCACCCCCAAACACAATGAAATATATACCATGATATATATCATAGGATTATTCATGTCAAGTTTAAAAAATTGGAAAAAAGTAGATCATGGCTCTGCACCAGATGCGGGCCAAAATGCGGCCCTTACTGGGGAGAGCCGCCGTTGAGCACTAAAAAGGATTCTTCAATATGAAATTTAAAAACGTATTAAATCTATTTTTAGTATTCA
>JBNLFN010000028.1:0-87501 GCA_050305555.1 Desulfobacteraceae bacterium
CTTTTCCAATTCATCAAGGGCTTCGTTTACCGGAAAATCCATATTGTGCATTTAAAATTTCACCGCTGTATCCGTTTCAATCCATTTGCCTATATCATTATCTATTGACTATTCCAATTGTAGCTGGTGTTGTGACGGGCATAGGTTAAGGATTTTCGTTTTTCTATTTAGGAAGAAAAAATTTTACTATCTAAAATGGGGCTATGCCAAATGATGAACAGGAATGCAAAGCGATTTAAAGATACGGGTGCAAAGCTGTTGGATTTTAGGGATCAAATTTCAGTTGAGTGCCCCAAGTGTTCGAATAAGGCAACAATAACCAAAGATGATGGCGGAGTTAAATTAAGTTGCTCAAGTTGCAATCATCATGAATCAGATGATTTGATAAGATATAGCCTGCTGATAAAGCGTTATTGCGACACTTGTGGCCATAGAATAATTATTGAAGAGAAAGATCTAAAAGAGAAAAAAGAGTTGGTGGTTTTTACATGTCCAAACTGCAAAACAAGAAGAGAATATGAAGGAAATTATTCTAAATATAAGGGATCGATTGATTCAAAACAGGAAGGATACGACCCCTATCTAAATCTTCCTTTATGGTATAAGTCATTATTTAATAAAGATCTGTTCTGGGCCTATAATGAAAAGCACTTGGAGTTCCTGAAAGAATATATCGGGGCGAAAATTCGTGAGCGTCAAAGTGGCGCTGGCTCATCAATGGTAGAAAAGTTGCCTGACTTTATAAAGTCATCCAAAAACAGAGAAAAGCTAATAAAAAAGATTGAGAAACTTGAGCGCAAGTAAAATGGTTTAGGAGGTTAAGACTACAATTGACAAAAGTCGCCTTTTTGTTGTTTTAACTCGAACCCATCTCAAAATATTATTTTGAGATGGGTTCGATATGTCGCGATCCTCGAGCATTGACTATGCAGTGCATGGCACTGTGTTCTGAACCGTGCGAGGCGAGGTCAATATCAAGATTCTCACGGCTCTTTTATTTTATGCTGAAATAGGATACAAAGTCAGCTTACGCTTGACGCTGCTTGATGCAATTGTATAGCTGCCCGCATTTTTCAAAAGACACGTTAAAATTAACATTTAAACAATTCATGCATTGGGCTACAGCCAGCCGGCGTCTGCAAGCGATTCAAATATATTCAATTACTACGCATGTCGCATCTGCCATTAGACGTGCAACGACTCTCCATCCAGTGGAAAGGAAGGCTTATGAATTTAGATTTAAAATGGGTATATCGATTTGATGAACTTGACGCAGCGCAATCGTATGTCGGTGGAAGCTGGGATGCCGTACGCAGTCTTCTTGGTGGGAAAGGCGCTAATCTGGCCGACATGCAGCGTCTGGACGTGCCGGTCCCACCGGGTTTTACCGTAACCACCGAGGCTTGCAATGCTTACCTCGATGCCGGTGGCGTATTTCCCGAAGGCATGTGGGACCAAACCCTTGAGGCGTTAAAGGCTATCGAGACAGCCACCGGTAAACAGATAGGGCAAGCCGACAATCCCCTGCTGGTTTCATGCCGATCGGGAGCCAAATTTTCCATGCCGGGCATGATGGATACCGTTCTCAATATTGGCCTTAATGATGAGACCGCCCAAAGGATGATCGCACTGACTGACGATGCACGATTTGTCTATGACGCCTATCGTCGCTTGATCCAGATGTTCGGCACCGTGGTGATGAACATTCCGGACGAACCTTTTGAGGTGGTGATTGATGAAGCCCGCCAGCGAGCGGGTGTCGATTCGGATGCCGAGTTGTGCGCTGATGATTGGCAGCAGGTTTGCGCCCAGTTCAAGACCATTTTTCGCAGTCACACCCAGGTCGATTTTCCACAGGACAAGGTGGAACAGCTGACAATGGCAGTTGCAGCGGTTTTTAAAAGCTGGAACGGCAAACGCGCCATCGACTACCGCAATGCAGCGGGTATTGCCCACGACTTGGGCACAGCCGTCAATATTGTTACGATGGTGTTCGGCAACATGGGATCGGACTGCGCTACCGGTGTCGCCATGACCCGCAACGGTTCCACCGGTGAAGCGAAAATTGAAGGTGACTACCTGATCAACGCCCAGGGCGAAGACGTGGTGGCCGGAATCCGCATGACCCAGGATATTGAAGAGATGGCCAATGCCTTGCCCGATGCCTATCGGGAGCTGCAGGCCATTGCCCATCGGTTGGAGCAACACTACCGGGAAATGCAGGACATCGAATTCACAATCGAAAAGGGCAAACTGTGGATGTTGCAGACCCGCGACGGAAAGCGCACCGCCCAAGCGGCTGTCCGTATCGCTGTGGAGATGGCCGAGCAAGGCCTGATTACCAAAGAAGAAGCCGTGCGTCGTGTGAGTCCCGAACAGGTGGATTTTTTCCTCCACCCTCAATTTGACACCGCAGCACTATCGGAGGCACGCAGCCAGGGAAGATTGCTGGCCCAAGGCTTGAATGTGTCGCCCGGCGCCGCATACGGAATGGTGGCCCTCGATGCGGATTTGGCGGAAAGCTGGGCCAAAGAAGAGGGTAAACTGGTCATCATGGTACGTCCGGAGACCAAGCCGGATGACGTGCACGGTATGCTTGCCGCCCAGGGAATTGTCACCAGCCGCGGTGGCCGCACCAGCCATGCCGCACTTGTGGCCAGGCAGTTCGGTAAACCTGCTGTGGTGGGCGTCTCCGAATTGTCTATCGATTTGAACCGGCACCTGATGACCGTCGGCGATAAGACCATTCAGGAGGGTGATTGGATCTCCATTGACGGCAATACCGGTGAAGTATATTCGGACAAACTGGAGACCATGGTCCCGGACATCAAAGATTCCTGGCTGATCCAATTGCTCTCCTGGGCGGATGAGTTCCGCACGCTGGGTGTGTGGGCCAACGCCGATTATCCTGTTGACGCTCAACGCGCCAGAGACTACGGCGCACAGGGAATCGGACTGTGCCGCAGTGAGCACATGTTTTTCGAAACCGAGCGGCTGCCGTATTTTCAAGAAATGATTATGACCGATCTGCCCCTTGAGCGCCGCCAGGCTCTGGACGCGTTGCTGCCCTTCCAACGAGAAGATTTTGCCGGTCTGTTCCGTGTTATGGACGGCCTGCCGGTCATCATTCGGTTGATTGATCCGCCCCTGCACGAATTTCTTCCAGACCTGATTGAGTTGATGCGGGAGTTGATGGATCTGAAACTGCGGGTCAAACATGCCTCTACACTGGTAGAGATCGAAGATTTGCTGCGCCAAATCCGCAAAAAGGAGCAGATTCGTGCTAGAGTTTCACAATTGCGCGAACAGAATCCCATGCTGGGATCGCGCGGTGTGCGCCTGGGCATTCATTTCCCCGAGTTGACCACCATGCAGGTCAGAGCCATCTTTGAAGCGGCATGCATAGTACAGCGCGAAGGCATTACCGTTCTTCCCAAAGTTATGATCCCGTTGGTGGCCCATGCCAACGAGCTCAAAGTGCAGCGCGATGTATTGGAAGCGGAAGCCAAGGCCGTTATGGATGAACAAGGCGTTCAGATCGAGTATAAATTCGGCACCATGATTGAACTGCCGCGAGCTGCCCTCACGGCCGACCAAATCGCCGTACATGCCCAATTCTTCTCTTTCGGCACCAATGATTTGACCCAGACGACCTACGGCATCTCCCGCGATGATGCTGAGGCCGGTTTTCTGATAGAATATATGGAGCAGGGTGTTTTACCGGAGAATCCCTTTGCCAAGCTCGACGAGGACGGTGTCGGTCTATTAATGGAAACCGCTGTGCAAAAGGGACGCGCCACGCGCCCGGAAATGGAGTGTGGTATATGTGGCGAGCACGGCGGTGATCCTGAATCCATCACCATCTGCCATCGCTTGGGGCTCAACTATGTGTCGTGTTCGCCCTTTCGGGTCCCCATTGCCAGGTTGGCTGCCGCCCATGCGGCATTGAAGGAAAACGATAAAAAATAAACAAAGTGTATCGCATAGGGGGCGGTATTCAGAAAACTGAAGAACTCTCCAATGTTGGTAGTAGCGGAAGCCATCATGGCCAGGCGCCGGCGAAAAGGCGCGCTGACGATCGGCGCTAGTGGCTTGAGATGGTGGGCAACTGCGCTGGATGGGGTTGCTGTTTTTGATGCGGTCCACCTGGCAAACCGGCACACTGGCGACCAGAGGGTGTCTAAACCACTCCCTGGTCCTGCATCGCGCTGACCACCTTGTTGAAGGCGACGATGTTGGCCCCGTTGATGTAGTTGCCCGGTGTGCCGTGTCGCTCGGCCGTATCCAGGCAGGTCTGATGGACCTCCTTCATGATCCATTGCAGGCGCTGGTCTACCTCTTCGCGGCTCCAGGAGAGGCGTATGTTGTTCTGGGCCATCTCCAGCCCTGAAAGGGCGGCACCCCCGGCCCCGGTGGCCTTGTTGGGTCCGAAGAGGATTTTTTTGCCCATGAGGATCTCGATGGCCTGGGGGGTGCAGGGCATGCTGGCCCCCTCGGCCACCAGTTTGATATTGTTGTTGATCAGGTGGTAGGCGTCTAACTCGTTGATCTCGTTTTGAGTGGCGCAGGGAAAAGCACAATCGGCGCGGCTAAGCCAGAGGGGGTTGCTCTCCATGCCGGGAGAAAGAGGGGTGTAGCTCGTCTGGGAGTATTTTTCGAGATACTCCTTGATTCGCCCCCGGCGCACGTTTTTGATGAGGCGTACGTGGGCCAGTTTCTCGGCATCTATACCGTCGCTATCGTAGATGAAACCGCTCGAGTCGGAGAGGGTCAGCACCTGGGCGCCCATCTCGATGAGCTTCTCCACAGTGCTCTGGGCCACGTTGCCCGAACCGGACACCAAACAGGTTTTATTATCCAGGCTGGTCTTACGGGTAGCCAGCATTTCCGCGGCGAAATAGACGCAACCGAAGCCGGCTGCCTGGGGGCGCATGAGGCTGCCGCCCCAGCCGGTGCCCTTGCCTGTCATAGCACCGCTGAATTCATTGCGCAGACGGCGGTACATGCCGAAGAGGTAACCGATTTCGCGAGCCCCCACACCGATATCGGCGGCCAGAATGTCGGTCGAAGGTCCGATATGGCGGTGCAGTTCGCCCATGAAGGCCTGGCAAAAGCGCATGATCTCGTCATCCGATTTGCCTTTGGGATCGAAGTTGGATCCGCCGGCGGCTCCCCCCAGGGGCATGGTGGTGAGGGCGTTTTTAAACACCTGCTCAAAGGCCATGAATTTCATGATGCTCAGGTTGACCGACGGGTGAAAACGCAGGCCGCCCTTGTAAGGCCCCACGGCACTGCTCATCTCCACGCGGTACCCGCGGTTGACTTGGACCCTGCCGCGATCGTCCACCCAGGGCACCCGGAAACTGAGAACCCGTTCGGGCTCCACCAGACGTTCCAAAACCCCTGAGACTTCATATTCAGGGGTCTGCTCCAGGAGGGGCTGGATACTCTCGACCAACTCTTTGACTGCCTGCCGAAACTCTGTCTCCTGGGGGTCCCATGCCGCGATCTGCTCCAAAATTGCCGTCATCTTGCCTCACTTTCTCCACAAGTTTAACACCATCTACCTTGATTCGCCCGGTAAGGCCCTGTTGAGAGCTTGCATAGCAGATCTTCGCGGGGGCTTCAATACACACACCTGAGATGGAAGAAAAAAGAGGAACATCCCAACTCATCAATTTGATAAAACAACCTCCGCTGCCACCACTTTCAGGGTCCGGCTTAGCTTTGATGGGCGGAATGGATTGATTGCTGTTTAATCCGTCACTGGCGCCATTGCGATGGTAATTACCGCGTCCGGTGCCCCATAGGATACGGGCATTGGCGCTGTCAGGGATATCATAGGCTACAAAACCTGAATGGGCCGTATTGACGAGCACCTCCAGATCGGCGTCCTGATCGATATCAGCCAAGGTCGGGGCGGGTAACGCGCCGTTCCAGTCCGGGGAGCCAAACGCAGCCGGCAAATCCACTGAGAACACGGCAAGCCCCTCATAGTTGACAACGTAAAGTTTGCCGGTCCGCCCCGAGCCTTTCTGGGTCCATGAGGTGAATATGACTTCTGCGAAACCGTCATTGTCTAAATCTGCAACCACGGGTTCACCGGCAAATTGAAAGTAACTTTGGCCGGCATCATAAAGAACAAATGGCCAATGGTAATGTTCGGTTTTATCCAGCCAATAGGCATGCACGCGTCCGTCGTAAGATGAAAATAGAATCTCCATCCGACCATCGCCATCCAAGTCGGCGGCCACAGGATTGGGCTGGGCGCTCTCAATGATATTGTAATCTTCGGCCAGCGGCGTCCCTGTATCCACAGGCGGCGTGCGCCAATCGAATCCAGCGGATTGAAACCGGGAGCGATCCGGGTTGAAAATATAGAGCCCGGTATATTTGCCCGGCGGATGGCCCACTGAACAATCGTAAACATTGCCGGTGACGATCACTTCGCGAATCCCGTCGCCATCCACATCGGCAATGGAAGCGGCCCCGTGGGCAAAATTGGTCCGGTAGCTCTCCTGACGCACACCGTCGCAGTAACCCCAGCCGCGCAATGCCGTATTCAAGCTTTCCCAAATTCCTACGGCACCCCAGGCCTTGTCACCATACATGGCGTGGGCCTGAATGGATTGGCCGTTGGGCGTGTAGGCACAAATATAGTGAACATCCGAAGGAATCACAATCTCCACGATGCCGTCAGCATCCAAATCTCCAATGGCGGCATTGTCATTGAAAACGCCGTAGGCATATCCGCTGCTATCGCTAAGTTGGGGCCAGCCCGGTCGAAGCGTCCCGTCGGATTCATATACCCAGCTGTTTTGTTTATTAAGGACGGCCCCGGTTACGATAATCTCATAGCGTTGATCGCCGTCGATATCGGATACAGCCAAACCGCGCAGCTCTATATCGGTGGGGTGACGGGACCATACGCTTGAACCGCTGCGATCCATCACATGGAGATAGCCATCGCCATGGGCGGTAATGATTTCAAGATTTCCGTCATTTTCAAGATCCGCCACCACAACACCGGGCCAAACGCGTCCGCCTGCAGGATCCAAAGACCATAGCACGGAGCCATCTTCTCCATTAAGGGCAAAAATGGTATAGGCGGCACCAATAATTTCACTCCTGCCGTCATTATCGAGGTCAGCCACCGCCGGGGAAGCATACCAGCCTGTTTCACACCAAGAGCTGTAACAGCCGCCGTGAAGCCACTTCAGGACGGGGGCACCATAGCCATAAACATTTCCGGTTGCGGCAGGCATGGATATTGTGGCCATCATAACCAAACAAAACCATAATGCTTTTATTTTCAAGAAGATCTCCGTGTAAGAAATATGAGGAGGGGTGCCGGGATTCGGTACTTCGACTGGCTTTTGAAGCAATATTTATACCATTCGCGCAGCACGGTTTCAGTCGTGGCTCCTGTTCGCGCTATTTGGACAGCCAGTTGTTGAGCATCCGGACTCGAATGGGGTGGGTTGACGCATAGGATTGCGCCAGGGCCACATGGCGGTTGAAGCGTTCTTTATAGGTGCTGCGTTTGGGATCCAGTTTGAGCGCCTGATCGTAGAGCCGGGCATAGGTATGGGCCAGGTAAAAGTGGGCATAACAGTTGTCCGAGTTCAAAGTGAGCGCTTTTTCAAAGGCCTCGGCGGCTTTAGGGTACGCTTTCTTGCGATAATACACATAGCCTTCGAAGTTATATCCGAAATCATCCTGTGGTTGATATTCAAGGTACTTTTGCAGGGCTTCGAGGGCCGTATCGTATTGGTAGTGAGCATTAACGTGGCCGATGGCAAGATATTTATAGGGACGCGGGTCTTGAGGGTTTAAATTTTGTGCATTTTTCAACACCTTGATGCCTTTGCGGCTCATCGAGACCAAGGTATAGAGCCGTCCCAGTGCCATAGCGGTATCAAAATCGTTCGGGTTGGTATGGTACTTGGCTTCGTTTTCCAGGATCCGGTTGGCCAATTCGATATCCCGGTCAATGGTGTAAAGATCCTGCCCCCGTAAGGGAATGTCTTGGCCTCTGAATTGAAAACTGTCCATTAAGAGGCCCATATAGGGATGTTCGGAAAATTCCACGCCCCATTTGGGGGCCGGGCCCATGCGGATGAAACGCCGCTGGTGGACCAGATCAAATTGCCACCCCTGCTGGGTGCGGCACAAAAGAAAGGGCGCGTTATCCCAACCTTTTTTTTTGCCGAAATACACCACCGCATAGTCGCCATCCAGCAGGATCTGATATGCTTTGTGGGCATAAGTGCGGTACTCTTTTTCAAAGCTTGAATCCGGAAGGTTGGTAAAATCGCGATAGGCGAGTCGGGCAAGGGGTGTAAATACCTCCAAGCAGGGATCACGTGTTTTATCGCGCCAGCGTTGGATCATGGTCTGCCATGCTTGTCGGGGTGTCTCACCGGCCGGATAAATGCGGTTGACCGCTCTGGAAAATTGGACTTGCATTTGGCCGTCGTCCAACTCCTGACGGGCTCCGGCACCCTGGGAAAGATAGCGGGTGTCCATCTCGGCGATGTCGTCCCGGCTATGGCTACCTTCGAATTTCACTTGGGCACGGGCTTCGAGCTCTTCCATCACCGCAATCATGCCGATCTCCAACTCTCCAGCGCTGTAGCGCGGCTGCAATTGCAGATCTTCGATGTAGCCGCAGAACATGTCGGTAAAGATATCCTCCAGTTCGAACCCGACCTCCATTTTGACCGTTTTAATGTCATCTATCAGCAGCAGCAAGATGCCGCGGCTTTGATATTTGCCGCCGATTTTCCACCTAGAGAACAGTTCGGCGGCGGCTTGGTTGACAGTGTATTGTTGGTTCAGCGTCGGCAGGAGGACAATGAGGATTTCGATCTGGTAGCGCTCACGGATGTTTTCCAGGTATTGATGTGTGGATTCTTGCATGTCCTGCATGAGTCCCACATAGTCGAAGATGACTTTTTCCCGATCCGGGCGTTCCTGCAGCGTCTGTTGCAGATCAAAATTGCCCTCTTTGGCGCAGGCGGCCATCAAGAGCATGAAAATAATGAGCAAATGCTTTCGCATAATTTTGATTTTTATTGGCGCCGTTGGTTGATTATGGTCGGTGGTTGTCGATGGTACCGCTGGCGCTGGAATAAAGCTTTGACCGGCTTCAAGGCTTCTGTCTTGGTTTTAAAGAAACCCTGGGTCGATAACCGAAGCGGGGTACCGTTGGACGTTTCTATTGACTAGGTAAAACCTAATACACCCATTTGCAGGCCGCTGGAAGCGAATGTCTATTCGCACATGGGTATTTTTATCGACATCGATATCCGGTAGCGGCCTGAATCGGCGCTGTCTATCGCCGTATATACCTGGGGAGGCATTTCAAGCAACAGATCTTGAATATCCTGAATTTTTTTGCATGTATTAAGGCACAGCTCTTTTGGAAAGTCTCGATTACTACATGTTTTGCATGGAGAGGAAATCATTATGGCCTCCTTCCAATCCTTTGGTTGTTTGCTCTGTGTTTGATTTGCATACACCAAGCTCTCAATCAATATGGATCGAACCTGACCCAGCAGGACATTGATTCGACCTAAAACGAATTAAGCAAAAATCGCACCAGATCGAGTATAAAAATAATAATTTAATAAAAATAGATAGATATGAGTTTCACGGAAGAGATGTGAAAGAACGCAGACAAAAAACGGCAATATTCTGCCAATTAAAGGCACCCGTGAATTATTAAACTGTGATAAGTGGATGTATAAAAAGGGGGCTGTCTTTAGCGCATAAGTTATATCTTTTGAGGCTCTTACTCCAAACGAGTTTGTGATGGTGTTGAAGATAGACCTGTCAGCGCATTTTACAGGTACGCCAGCGATTTGACGCTATCGAATAACGGCAACTCATCTGGAGGAGAATCAATTTTAAATTGATTCGTTTATGGATCTCTCCCATTCCGCGTTGATAGTGTTTTTATACTTCAGGGATCTGCAGAATAATCTTGCCGATATGTTTGCTGCTTTCTATCAATTGGTGGGAGTCGGCGGCATTTGCAAGGGAAAAACGGGCCGCAATGATGGGCTTGATCTCTCCGCGTTCGATCAATGGCCAGATTTGGGTGCGCAATTTTTCTGCGATGCGGGCTTTGAATTCAGCAGATCGGGGACGGAGCGTGGACCCGGTGATGATCAATCGCTTGAGCAGTATCGGCATCATATCAATTTCAACACGCGACCCTTTTATAAACGATAGATTCACAATGCGTCCGTCCCTGGCGGCCAACTCGACATTGCGCGCCACATAATCGCCACCCACGATATCCAGAATCACATCAACGCCCAGCCCTTCAGTCGCCTTTTTTAGAACCTTGACGAAATCTTGCTCATTATAGTTGATTGCGATATCAGCACCAAGATTTTTGCAGGCGCTGCATTTTTTGACGCTGCCGGCTGTCGCAAACACCCTTGATCCCAAGCGCGCGGCCATCTGTATGGCCGTTGTCCCGATACCACTGCTGCCGCCATGAACAAGAAAGGTTTCGCCGGGGCGGAGCTTTGCGCGATCAAACACATTGGCCCAAACGGTGAAAAAGGTTTCAGGAAGCGCCGCTGCCTCTTCAAAGGAGAGTCCTGCCGGTACAGGCAGACACTGACCGGCGGGAACAGCTACGTATTCGGCATAGCCCCCGCCGTTTGTGAGCGCACAAACCCGGTCCGCTACCGACCAGGTCGATACGTCTTTACCGGTCGACATCACTTCGCCGGCCACCTCAAGACCCAGAATCGCCGAAGCACCGGGAGGCGGTGGATAGATCCCTTGCCGCTGCATCACATCCGGGCGGTTAACCCCAGCCGCATGCACCTTGATTAACACCTCGCCATTATCAGGATTCGGAATTTTACCTGTTTTGATTCTAAGGACTTCCGGTCCACCATGTTTGGCCATATCAATATAGTGCATCATCGCGCCTTCTCCTGAAAGAACGTATCAAATGTCCCTATTTTTCATACGTTTTTCCGCCTGTTGACCATAAATAGAGCACTTTTGAATATCCAAACTGGGCGATTTTTCTATCAAAGATGGGTTTGCTGTATCTGGCAAGCGCGATACCGCGGCTTATGGGCGACACGCTAAATCCGGTTTTGGCAACGATGCTGTCTGCAGATGCCATGAAGGGTAGATGCATACCGCTTCTCCAGTATATGAAGGTTGCGCCTCCTGGATATACGCCCATGGGCTGAATCACATAAACGCCTAAAAATAGGTAAGCAAATACTCCAATTGCAATAAGGGATAATAGAAGAAATAGTGTAAATATTTTTTTTCTGAAAAATTTTAGCACTTATCCTCCATACGCATTCAGGTGATTTTTTATATCGAGAGAAAAGTAGAATAAAGTTCTAATAAAGCCTTTCATGTCCGGCATGGCCTTCTGGAAGAAGCCGGATGGCCTGATTTGTGCGTTGGGTTCGATTTTCAGGGTATGTGCTTCGCCGCCGCCTTATTCCATGATGATCTCCACATGAAGGTCTTCTTCGAGTTGATGCAGACCCGCCTGTAAGACATCCATGTCGATGCTTTCTTTTACTTCGATTAAGATTTCCATCATATAGACCCGCGTGCCGCTTTCCGGGATAAAGGCAAGCGACGAGTCCAGGTTGGCGATATTGATTTTCTGGTTGGCCAGGTAACGACTGATACGATAGACGATGCCGGTATGGTCCAGTCCTTCGACTTTCAAAATGTGGGTGGTGTGGGGCTCCACGGGTGCATCCTTGGGTGGGCTGGCCGGACGGATATGTGCGCTGATCCCTTTTTCACTCTCCAGTCGGTTGTATGCTTCAGATATTTTGGATTCGATATCATTGTTATCCGGAGCGCTAAACAGAATCATCAGGGAAAAATCACCGGATAGATTGGCCATGCGCGTATCTTCAAGGTTGCACCCATATTCATAAAGAATATGCGTTACATCTGCAACGATTCCCGGCCGATCTTTACCATATGCCGATACGATAAACTTCTTGTCCATTTCGTGCCTCCACTGGTTGGTGTTTGGGATTGTCTGCTATCCTATCGTTAATCAAGATGGAGCTACGGTATGCGGTAGGTACCATCTAATCGATGCCACATCCTCGTGTGTTCCTGGTCCAAAGCATCAAACAGCTCTTCATATTGCTGTCGGGTAAGGTTACCCTCTCTGTATTCGCATTGAAGGGCTCTTAATTCATTGACGAACCATTGGTCCGGATTAAAATTATAGGTCATCGTAGTCGGCCCTTAAAGATTTAGCTTGTTAATAATATAGAAAAAAAGTTTATTGGGGTGTCATTTAGAACAGGCCAAACCAGGCAAAGAAAACCAGTGTGCGCCATGACATATCATATGCTTTACCGCATTCTTGTGCCAGATGCCAATGGGTTTTTTAAAAGCCGGTTTTTCAGTGTACGAGAATGCCTTTATCTATTGCATCGTAGCCCGTGTTGGGTTACCTGTGGGGTGGTCAGGCAGGGCGGTTTTTAACGGCCCAAAGCGAGTAGGCGCCAACCCGCAGCGGCGATGTGGCACATTGCCAAATTTTTTGATCTCTAGTGGATTTCGATCAATGATCGCGATGATGGTCCCAACCATGACGTCTCAATATCCGCCCATTGACGGAAGGTGGTGATTTGCTGTGAAAGGCAGCATCGGCACAGACGATTTCGACCCGCGCTTCAAGATTTTTCATGATTTGATGCCCCACAAGATATTGAATATTCTTCTCATTTCGCGGCAGTACGATGCCTGGATTATGGAAGAGGATTGCCGAATCTCCGAGAAGATTATAACAGAATACCGTGGGCTGAACCTCAGCCGTCCTCCCCGGTTGCGATGGGTTTCCACTACGGAGGAAGCCCTGCGGGTTCTCGCACAACGGCAATTTGAGCTGGTGATCATCATTGCCAGAGACGCCGGCGCGGATACGGAATCGACGGCAGCAGCTATCAAGAGCCACGACCGGTGCATTCCGGTGATCCTAATGGTCCATCAAGTGGACGCAACACCGGCGCTGGCCGCTTTTCACGGTGATGCTTCTGCCATTGACCGCACCTTTCTCTGGACCGGCAACACTGACATGTTGTTCGCTTTGATAAAAAACACCGAAGATTGGATGAACGTTGAAGAAGACACTGAACTGGCGGGGATTCGGGTGATTCTTTTTGTGGAAGATTCTCCCGAGTATGCATCTGCGATTTTGCCGGTTCTGTATAAGGGCCTTGTCCTTCAAGCCCAGGCCGTCATGGATGAGGGACTGAACGAAGAGCATCGGCTGTTGGCCATGCGGGCACGCCCTAAAATCCTGATGGCGGGAACCTTTGAAAAGGCCATGTCCGTGTTTGAAAACTTCAAAGACAACATTCTCGGCGTCATTTCCGACGTCCGGTTTCCTCGCGGGGGCAAGCTGGATGGAACGGCCGGAGTGCGGCTCCTTGAAAAAATCAAAGCCGAACGGTTTGACATTCCGCTGCTGCTGATCAGCGCCGAGAGCCAAAACCAAAGCTGTGCCGCGCAGATTCCGGCCCGTTTTATCGACAAAAATTCAGCCACCATGCCGTCCGACATTCGTAAGTATTTCAAGGAAGATCTGGGTTTCGGCGATTTTATATTCCGGATGCCGGACGGCCGCAAGATTGGGCAGGCGAGACACCTGCGCGAACTGGAACTGCAAATGACTAAAATTCCGGTGGAATCATTGCTTTTTCACTCGCAACGCAACGATTTTTCACGTTGGCTGTTCGCCCGCTCTGAAATCGAGCTGGCTGCCAAGGTGCGGCCTATTCGCGAAACGGATTTTGCAGATGAGCGTAGCCATTGCAATTACCTGACTTCTGTCATCCACCAGCGGCGGATGCAGCGCCAGAAGGGACTGGTGGTGGATTTTGACGCCAAAGGACTGGATCCGGACAGCGAATTCTGTAAAATCGGCGGCGGTTCTTTGGGAGGCAAGGCCAGGGGGTTGGCATTTATGAACACCTTGCTGCATCAACACCCGGAACTGCATGAGAAATACCCGGATGTGTCGATCCGCGTGCCCCAAACCGTGGTGGTCACCACCCAGCGATTTGAAGAATTCATTGAATTTAACGACCTGCAGAACCTGGCCCAGCGTGGGCTGCCCGACGATGGGATCGCGGCCCAATTTATGAAAGCCAAGATGCTTCCGGGTCTGGTGGACCAGCTTCGGGAATACCTGGCGGCATTTCGCTATCGGCTGGCCGTGCGCTCCTCAAGCCTTTTGGAAGACGCTCAATACCGTGCCTATGCCGGTCTTTACAATACTTACATGCTGGCCAACGACAACGGCGATCTGAACTGTCGTTTGGACCAATTGGTCGATGCGCTTAAGATGGTCTTTGCATCGACCTATTTTTCCGGCCCCAAAGCATTCTCCCAACGGGTGGGACATCGCACAGAAGAAGAGAAGATGGCGGTCATCATCCAGCAACTCATCGGGGCGCACCATGGCCGTTTTTTTTATCCGGCCATCTCCGGTGTGGCCCAGTCCTACAATTATTACCCTTTTGCAGAGATGAAGCCGCAAGATGGCGTGGCTGCCATTGCCTTGGGCCTGGGCAAATCGGTGATGGGCGGTGAGTCTTCCCTGCGGTTTTGCCCCAAGTATCCCCATTTGCTGCCGGACCGTTCCACTGTGGATGACATTTTGAAAAATGCACAGCGTTATTTTTATGCGGTCAAAATGAGCGATCCTGTATGTACCATTGGTGCGGATGATTCGGTCACATTGGCGCGCCGGGAAGTGTTCGATGCCCTGGATGAGGCTTCGGTTCACGCATTGTGCAGTACCTACGACCCGCAAGAGGGTCGCATCCGGGATGGGTTCAAAAAGTCCGGCAGCCCGGTGGTTACGTTCTATCCGGTGTTGAAGCACGCCATGTTTCCCCTGGCCGGCATTCTCACGGATCTGCTGCGCATCGGAGAGGCGGGCATGGGATCTCCGGTGGAGATGGAGTTCTGCATCAACCTCGGCGCGGGGCCGGATCGCCACAGCGAGTTTGCCGTTTTACAGCTGAGGCCCATGGGGGCGCGCGAGGAGCTCATGCGGGTCGATATCAGCGAAGCTGAGATCAACCGGTCACTGATTTACTCCCGCCAGGCGCTGGGCAATACCATTGCGAACGACATTCAGGATGTGGTCTTTGTCAAACCGGAGGCCTTCGATCCGGCAAAAACCATGGACATTGCGCAGGAGATCGGAAAAATGAACGCCCGGCAAACCCTGGCCGGGCGTAAATACCTTTTGATCGGTCCCGGGCGCTGGGGAAGCACCGACCGCTGGCTGGGGATACCGGTCCGTTGGGAGGACATCTGCGGTGTGGGCGCCATTGTGGAGGTCGATCACCCCCAGCTAAAGGCCGAACCCTCACAGGGGTCCCATTTCTTTCACAACATTACCAGCCTGGGTATCAATTACCTGTCCGTGTTGCAGACCAAAGGCGACCGTATCGATTGGCGCTGGCTTAACCGCCAGCGCATTACCATGGAGACCGATCATGTGGCCATGGTCGGACTCGAGCAGCCGTTGGTGCTTAAAGTGGACGGCAGACAAAGCCGGGCGGTCGTATATCCTGCTGCCACATAGGGTACGGTTTACAAGCTATCTCAAAATAATCTTTTGGCCCCAACTCAGCGTTGGCCCCTTCTTTCAAATCCTCGACATACTACAGTATGCCTGCGGGTTGAAACTCGGGTCGGGTCGCCGTATTTTGACCAAAAATCTTTATTTTGAGATGGCTTGTAGTATCCATCCTGCCAGGGCCGCCTTCCGGCGATATTCAGGAAAGCCTCCCAAAGTTTAGTCAAAATAATTTATCCATTGCATCATAATAATCCCTTAAGTTTTGCTTTGACATTGCCGAATAAACACCGGGATGACAAATAATAAGCACGGTTACATTCGTTGAACCTGAACCCATCAGGTAATTCGTTTCAATTGCTTTTCTTTTTTGAATGGAGGCCTATTTAACATGAAAACCAAATTCAACCTTAAAACCAAACTTCTGTTGGCCTTTCTGGCTGTCGGCATTATCCCGTTTGCCGCCATGGCGATTATCTCGCTAGCAAAAGCCAAAAGTGCGCTTCATGATCAAGCATTTGCCCAAATGCGAAGCATCAGGGATGTGAAAAAAGGCCAGGTTCAACACTATTTGGAGACCATTAAAAACCAGGCGATCACTTTTTCCGAAGATCGCATGATCGTTGGGGCCATGGCCGAATTCACTGACGCCTTTGCCTCGTTTCAATCCGAAAATGACATCGGTTCGGACGATATCTCGGGGTTAAAACAAAAATTGTCGCGGTATTACCAAAACGACTTCAGCACCTCTTTTAGGGAGCAAAACGATGGTCATTCACCCGATGTCGCTTCTGTTCTGAATCAAATAGACGATAGTGCGGTGGCCCTACAGTACCACTATATCCAAGCCAACCCCAACCCGTTGGGCTCCAAAGATATGCTGGATCGTGCAAGCGACCAATCCAGCTATAGTGAAATTCATGCGAAATATCACCCTGTGATCCGTAATTTTTTAAAAAAATTCGGCTATTATGATATCTTTCTGGTTCATCCGGATACCGGTAAAATTATCTATTCGGTTTTCAAGGAGCTGGATTTTGCGACATCGTTGACCAGTGGGCCCTATGCCAATACCAACTTTGCAGATGCGTTTCGCAAAGCCAATTCGGCCAACTCAACAAACGCGGTGGTGTTTACCGATTTTAAACAATACTTTCCCTCTTATGAGGCACCGGCCGGGTTTGTGGCATCACCGATTTACCGCGGGAACCAAAAAATCGGCGTTCTTATTTTCCAATTTCCCATCGACAACATAAACGCCATCATGAAAGAGCGGGCAGGGATGGGAAAAACAGGTGAAACTTATCTATTGGGCAGCGATATGCTGATGCGATCGGATTCCTTTCTCGATCCGGACAACCACTCCGTAGCGGCCTCATTCAGACACCCTGAAAAGGGCAAGGTGGACACCGCGGCCAGCCGTGCGGCCATCGAAGGGAAGACCAATGAAGAGATCATCAGCGATTACAATGGAAATCCTGTCCTTTCCGCTTATACACCGATTTCTTTTGAAGGGCTTAACTGGGCCCTATTGGCTGAAATCGATAAGGCTGAGGCTTTTGCTGCAATAACGACCTTGCAGTGGGTGGCCATGGTCGTGGCGGTGATCGGCATCGTCTGCATCATCGCGGTTGCGCTGCTCATCACGCGTGCCATCGTAAGGCCGGTACAGGGGGTGGTTAGCAGTTTGACCGAGTTGTCCCAGGGTGAAGGTGATTTGACCACCCGCCTGCCGGTGAGCACGCAGGATGAAATTGGTCAACTGGCCGAGCGTTTCAATGATTTTATGGAAAAGCTGCAAACCATGATTCAAGATATCGCCAAAGGTGTGGACACCCTATCATCGTCTTCCACCGAGTTGTCTGCAATCTCCGAGCAAATGTCAGGCAGTGCCGAGGATACTTCGGGAAAATCCAATACCGTGGCAGCGGCTGCCGAGGAAATGAGCGCCAATATGAACTCTGTGTCTGCCGCCATGGAGCAAACCAGCACCAACACCAGCATGGTCGCTTCCGCTGCTGAGGAGATGACGGCGACGATCAACGAGATAGCAAAAAATGCTGAGAATGCCAGAAGTATATCGGATCAGGCGGTCCAACAAACCCGCGGCGCCGGTGAGCAGATGTCCGAGCTCGGTTTGGCGGCCAATGCCATCGGCAAGGTGACCGAGACGATCACGGAGATATCGGAACAAACCAATCTGCTGGCGCTAAACGCCACCATCGAGGCTGCACGTGCCGGTGATGCCGGCAAAGGATTTGCTGTGGTGGCCAACGAAATCAAAGAACTGGCCAAACAGACGTCGGAAGCAACCCTTGATATTAAGAAACAGATTGAGGGCATCCAAAACTCAACCGGCGGCACGGTTGAAGCCATCCGAGAAATTGGAGAAGTGATTAACAATGTGAATGAAATCGTCGCCACCATCGCAACGGCGGTGGAAGAACAATCCGTCTCGACCACGGAAATCGCGGGCAATATTTCACAAGTATCCAGCGGGATTGGGGAGGTCAACGAAAACGTTGCCCAAAGTTCGCAGGTTGCCATGGACATAACCAAGGATATAACCGAGGTCAATCAAGCCTCGACCGAGATTGCCAACAGCAGCTCACAGGTGCGCATGAGCGCTGACGAACTTTCCCAATTGGCCGAGCAGTTGAACGGTATGGTGGGAAGATTTAAAGTTTAGCTACCGGTAAGCCCTTGCAGCCGGCCTAGACGGTGAACGCGGCGTGTCTTAAAGATAGCTTTTCAAACATCTGCGTCAGGCCGGCACACAGGGTAAAGATCGATCCGTTGGCCAGGTTGCGGTCCGCCGACTTGTCAAAAAAAAGGTTGAGGGTGGAGTGCAGTCCGTCCTCCGGTCCCCAATAGCAGATCATGATCGGCACTTTCGGCAGCGGGTGCAGGACCACCGAAACATCGGATTTAAATTGTTCGGCGACTTTTTGCCCACCAAAAATATGGACCAAATCATCAAACAGGTCGGTATATGAATCCGCAATGCGCTTCATGGCGGATTCACAGCGCTTCTTGAAAAAAGGATAGGTAATAGCTTTTGCTTCTTTTAGTTCCCGAAAAGAGACCCATTCGCCGGCCGGCGCAACGCCTTTGCCGTTGATCACATATTCCAGAAACGGACCGACAATCCAGGGATTGATATGGATATCGGAGCTGAAGTTCCCCTTTGCATCCACTCCGAAATTTCTCCCCAATATTTTTAGGGTCATCTTTTGGCCGTCATAGTGTCCACCGGCTCTTTCCGCTGCTTCGGCCAAATCGATTGAAGCCAATGATTTTTTTAGGTTTTCTATGAATTGTTCACCGTTTTCAGCCGACGCGTCGACGGCGCAATCGGTATCCGAATACAGTTCGACAATATGGGGATCAAGCCGCGGGCACATATGAATCGGTTTGCGCGACTGATAAACTGCACCGGCAAAAGCAAGGCATGTTTTTTCACCGCACTCCCGGCAATTGGATTTTTCCAGGTGTTTGAATATCTCCATGGCGTTCTTTGGTTTTGGCATAAAATCCTCCAATCATGCGTCCATACCCAGGTACCATTCACCCTCTGGTTTGATATGTGCGCTCGATCATAGCGAGGGGAAACCGGGTTTGTCAAAAAATTACGCGCTGATATACCAAAATAAGGGTCTGAATCTTCGGGTTAAAATTGTGTTTTGATCCAAGACCCGGAGTTTAAAGATTAAAGGTGTTGTCGGCGGCCGGTTAACAAACTATCACAACCCAAGCATTTAGTTGGTATGCGCATCCTGTTGCGAACATTGCCAAACCTGTTTCCAATAGATCCAATACCTTCCCTTTAAACTTTACACTTTAATCTTTAAACTGATGGCGCATAAACGAACTGCCATCAATATGTATTTACTTGATAGATAGCCCTTCTATTGTTTAAATTTGGCATCAATGAAGCTCATCCCGTCGGAATTGGGTTTGATAGAGACGCGCATACAGTCCAGCCTGTGCCATGAGTTGTTCATGGGCGGACTGGGTTTTACTGCGGCGGCCCTTTTCGACGATACACCCCTTGTCCAAGACCAGGATCACGTCAGCGCCTAAAATGGTGCTGAGCCGGTGGGCAATGACCAGGCTGGTGCGCCCCTGCATCATCCTTTCAAGGGCCTCCTGGATAAGGGCTTCGCTTTGACTGTCCAGACTGCTGGTCGCCTCGTCCAGCACAAGGATGCGCGGGTCTTTAAGGATAACCCGGGCAATGGCGATGCGCTGTTTTTCCCCACCGCTCAAACGATACCCCCTTTCACCCACCAGTGTGTCGTATCCTTCCGGAAGACCGGCGATAAATGGATGAATGTTGGCCGCCTGACAAGCGGCTTCAACTTCGGTCTGGGAGGCCCCCGGCGCTGCATATAAAAGATTGGCCTTCAAAGTGTCGTTGAAAAGAAAAGTCTCCTGAGTGACCATTCCGATGGCCCTGGCCAACGAGACCTGTGTCAGGTGGCGCAGGTCATGCCCGTCCAAACAGATTTTGCCGCTGGTTGGATCGTAAAGGCGGGGTAATAAGTAGGTGAGGGTGGTTTTACCGGCGCCGCTGGGTCCAACCAGCGCTGCTATTTCTCCTGGTTTGATTTCAAAATCTACGCTTTCGAGGGCCATTTGGCGGCTGGGCTTTTGGATCGTCATAGCATCGGCCGGGGCGTTTCCTCGAGTATGCCGGCCAATCAACTCCATTATGGCCGAGGTGCCGGCCTCGCCTGCAAGATAGCTAAAGGAAACATCATGAAAAGAGACCTCGCCGGAGATGTCCTGCAGCGTGATGGCATCCGGTTTGTCCTGGATTTCGATAGGCAGATCGAGCACCTCAAAGACACGCTCAAAGCTGACCATACTGGTGGCAAACTCGACATGTGCATTGCTGATAGAGCTCAGCGGGCCATAGAGTCGGTTCAAATAGGCGCCGAAGGCGACAATGGTACCGATGGTGAAATCGCCCTGCAAAACCAGATGCCCCCCAATCCAAAACACCAATGTCGTACCCACAGCGCTGATCAAACCCAAACCCATGAAAAACCAGCGTCCCACTACGGCTGAGCGAACGCCGATGCCGGCCACAGCCCTGCTGCGCTGCTCGAAGCGTTTTCTTTCATCGGATTGCCGGCCAAAGATTTTGACCAGCAAGGCCCCGTCAATATTTAGGGTCTCTTGCATCAGTCCATTCATCTTGGCGTTCAAATTCAGACTCTGACGTCGGATATCGCGCAATTTCCGACCGACGCGCCGTGTCGGCCCCACAAACAGAGGCACGATGGCTATGCTCAAAAGGGTCAGGCGCCACTCCAGAGAAAACATCATGCTCACCGTCGCTGCGACGGTGACGATATTGGTGATAATGTTGATGAAGGTACTTGTCAGGGCCCTCTGGGCGCCAACCACATCGTTGTTGAGCCGGCTCATCAACTCTCCGGTTTTGGTGTGGGTAAAAAAGCGCAGACTCATGTGCTGCATGTGATTGAAAAGGGTATTGCGCAGATCGGCGATCAGGCCTTCACCGATGATTGCACTTAGAAAACGCTGCCCAAAACCGATGGCCGCGTTGAGCAGCGGCACGCCGATCATACCCAGGGCCAGCCAGTTGAGCCGGGACGTATCGCCGCTGGCAATGGCATTGTCAATCAGATCGCGATATAGCAGTGGGGGTATCAAGCTTAATCCGGTAATGGCCAGGATGGTGGCTAGCAGCCCTAGGATTTTTAATCGATAGGGTTTGGCATAACGCCCTACACGCCGAAACAAAGTCCAGCTAATTTTGGGACGATCGTGTTCCTGGTCGTATTTTAAAAAGGTCCACCATCCGGTGCCTATATCGGGATGCATTTTTTCCCCTTATTTTAAGATGTTAACTGCTATTCAGTGAGGATTAAACCTGATGCAAGCTAACCATCTGAGCGCCACCTGTAAATATGTGTCGTTATAGTAACTTTCAAGTTCAAATACGTAACTCATTTTCTTCTATTTCCTACCCTATAATTAAATATGATGTAAAAACAACCATATAAGACATTGGCACGCGCTTTGCTCTAAACTGCGAATCGGCCGGCAGCATGCCTTACGCGGCAAGCGTATCCGGCGATGGGGAAGTTTTTATAACTTTTAACAAGGGAGGAATGAGAAATGAAGAGAAATTGGAAAAAGTGGCTAGCGTTCGTGTTGGTAATTGGTCTGGTCGCTGCAAGTACCGCCATTGCAGGCCCAACCGAAGTGACCGGGAAGATCGAACAATCAGATCAAGGGATAGTTATCATGGCCGACAGCGGAGATACCTATCGTGTAATGGGTCAGGATTTATCTAAAATGGTCGGCGAAACAGTGATCGCCAAAGGCACTTTAGCCGAAGATAAGTCCGGCAAAACCATTACGGTTATCAGCGTCGAACCGGTCCAAAAGTAATCCGTTTCACGAAGTGATAAAACTAGGGGTCATCCGCACCGCCGGGTGACCCCCAAAGTTCCAAAATTGCGTGACCGTTTTTTGAGATAGCTCCCAATGGAATCCCATCCGTCCCTTGCACCAGACGTTTAAGATTCAAGGTCCCGAGGCCGACCCCCAAGGCCCAATTGATGTTTATATTTTAAATCGACCCACCAATTCCTGGAGTCGTCCGGCAAGTTTTGCAAGATCTTCGGCATTCGAAGTCACCAGTCGCTGGACCTTTTCCATAAAAATACGGACCTATAACCCAAATCAAGGCTTATCGAAATAGACCTATGGTATTCTCACAGGAGGTCAGAGGGACCTCTGATCAGCTCTAACGCTTGCTACCTTATTATGAGTTATAGACACTTGAAAATATTGAACCATCTGCCGAGGCAGCCGATCTTATCCCGGCTTTTGAACTTCAGCCGTTCGGTCAAATCGCCCACGCCCTCAGCGATATCCTTGAGCATATTCACAGCGCCGCGATGGGTTTGGTTATTTTGCCGGTAAACCACTTATCTCTGGTATGCATCCCTGCCTGAAAATGTCCGCAGGGGAGGTGGCCCGGACTGACAAAACGCGTCAAAAAATTAGCGTATTCCGTCAGCACGTGGTGGCCACAGGAGAGGTTATCCGCACGCAAACAAAATCAACCAATAAATGAATAATGATTTTACATAATATTTACGGGATATTATTATCCTGCAGTGTGGCATAGCGAGCGAGCACGCATTTGGCTTGGTTTTTGCTGAATAGCTTTATTGGCCTGATGATGACCTGTTGCGAAGGGTCAAATCAATCACCAAAAGGTTTTTGGCAACCATGGCAAAATTGCGTCTCAAACTCGGATTCGTGCTCGGCCTTTGCATTGTGCTGATAGCACAATACGCATGGGCCATCCATGCCATGCCCCCTGAGGATGACTTCCAACGTCTGTTTGAATTGATTCAACTCGAAGATCTCAAAGCGCCGTTGGTACCTTTTTTAAACCAGAATGCTGAATTTGACCGAAGCTTGAATCAGGAAAACTTAACCTACCTGAATAAGAATCACGATCTGCTTGCTCAGATCAAAAGCCGTTTTCAAGGAGAGGCTTTGAATTGGAAACTGGCCCATTCATACAAGCAACTGTTGGTCGTACCGGAAAACCGTGCCGATTATGCCGGGCTTTTTAAGAGTTATTGTGATGAAGCAGTTTCCTACACGCTGCGTGCCACGCAATTGGAAAATCCTTTGAAATCAATAGAAATATTGCAAGGCGGGCTGTCCGAGATCGGCCATCATCCCACCGATGGCAACGTCACCGCCTACTTGGTGCACAATATCGCCGATGCGTATGTCGAGGAGTATCTCTTTTTCTCACAGGCAGACGAAAGCGAAGCGATCCAAATCAAGCTGCGCAATCTCGAGTTTTCAGGCAATATCGGCTCTTACAGTTCCAACATCGTAATCGGTGAAAACGGTCATTTTGAATTTGTCCACAACCCCTACACCTTGTGGCAGAACAGTGCCAAGGACCCGCTTAATGTGTTCGTTGTTCCGGTAGAAGAGACTTTGCATATCGCGCTGCGCGACGCTACCGAAATCGCCATTCAGGACAAGCTCAAGCAAATCGCCCCCCGCACCATTGACGAAGTGCAACAGGTCGTGGATGAATGGATGGCGGTGGAGGAGGCCATTGTCGGGGGACTGGTATCTGAGCTAATGCCGGAAATTTTGTCACGCGTTTTGGGTGGCCCCCTGACTGCGGAAATGAACCGATCATTCGAGGACCGTCATGCCCATTCTCAGTATCGCTATCTTGAAAATGGCATTCGTATTGTAACCGACCTGGGGCTGCAGCCCGCCATCCAGCTTTACAAGTCAACACCGCTTAAGTTTAAGCAGATGCTGACCACTGAGCCCGTCGGGTAGCCCCCATTGGTGAGCCCGTCTCCCGGTTTTTTCAACCCCCCAGATAGGCTTTTTTTACGTCCGGGTTCTCGAGCAGGGCCTGGGATTCGCCTTCCAATACAATTTCACCATTTTCGATAACATAACCTCGCTGGGCGAATTTTAACGCCAGGCGCGCATTTTGTTCGACCAGTAAAATAGTGGTGCCGGCCCGGTTGATCTCTTTGAGGGCGTCAAACATGGATAGCATTAATAAGGGAGCCAACCCCATGGAAGGTTCGTCAAGCAGCATCATTTTACGGCCGCTCATATAAGCGCGGCCCACCGCCAACATTTGCTGTTCGCCGCCGCTACGGGTGCCGGCGGCTTGTTTGTCGCGCTCCTGCAGGCGGGGAAAAATGCCAAATACCCGCTCAATGTCACCTTTAAAATTTCCTTTGTCTTTGCGGGCAAAGGTGGCCAGTTGGAGGTTTTCCATCACGGTCAGGTTGCCGAAAAGGCGCCGTCCCTCAGGCACATGTGAAATCCCCAGTTGACTGACCACTTTATCGGCAGGGTAGCTGAGCAGATCTTGATCCATGAAAGTCATCCGGCTGTCGGGTGTGGCGTCCACCAAACGGGAAATGGCCCTTAAGGTGGTACTTTTGCCGGCACCGTTGGCACCGATGATACAGACAATTTCTCCTTGGTCGATGTTGAAATTGAGACCATGCAACGCTTTGATCTTATCGTAGGAGACTTGCAGATTTTCAACAGTTAGCTGCATCAGGCGATATCCTCCTTGCCCAGATAGGCTTCGATCACTTTGGGATCGTTCTGGATCTCATCAGGAGAACCTTCGGCGATGACTTCACCAAAGACCAGTGTTTGAATGCGCTGGCACAGCTCCATGACGAACTTAAGCCGGTGTTCGATGAGAAAGATCGCCACACCGAAGTTTTTGTGGACCTGGCGGATGATGCCGATCATCTGGACCAGCTCTTCCGGGGTCATGCCGGCGGTGGGTTCATCCAGAAAAAGCACTTTAGGTTGGATGGCCATCGCCCGGGCCATCTCGACGCGGCGCTGGGCGCCGTAAGGCAAGTTGCTCACCAGCAGGCCGGCATATTTGGCCACATCAAAGATCTCCATCAATCGTTGGGCATTTTCTTCGACGCGGCGCTCTTCTTGTTTACGGCGCGGGGTGCCGAAAAAGGCTCCGGTCAGGCCGTAACTCAGTTGACTGTAGTGGGCCATCTTAACGTGTTCTTTGACGTTCATGTGGCGCCAGAGCAGCAGGTTCTGGAAGGTGCGACCCAATCCGCGGGCGGCGATTTGATGGGGCTGCAACCCAATCAGGTTCTGGTTGTCGAGTTCCACGGACCCGTTGGTGGGCGTATGAATGCCGGTGATCAGATTGAAGATGGTGGTTTTGCCGGCACCGTTGGGTCCGATCAGGCCACAAATTTCACCGGGTTCAATGGAAAGGTTAAACGCGTGAACTGCCCGAAGGCCGCCAAAGTAGTGGGTCATATCGGTTACCCGCAATAAGGGCATTTGCTATTTCTCCTGCTGTGTGCGGCCGTCTGAAGTGATTTTTGGTTTGAGTATCTTTTTGATGTCGAACTCCCTAAAGGCAATCAGTCCCGTGGGTCTGAATATCATGACCAAAATCAAAATCAGGGGAATGACAATCCATTTGTAGATCTCCAGGGGACGCAGCATTTCGCTGATCAGATTGATGCTGACAGCACCCACAATGGAGCCCACCACCGAGTTAAGGCCGCCAAAATAGACCATGGCCAGAATTTCGGCCAGGCGCTGGATACCGAAAGTGCCGGGGTTGACAAAGCGCATCACATGGGCGAAGAGTCCGCCGGCCACCCCGGCCCAAAAAGCGCCTAGCATAAAGGCAACCATCTTGGTTTTGCGGGTGTTGACGGTCATGGCATTGGCGGCGATTTCATTGTCCCGCACGGCATTGAGGGCCTTTCCCAAGATGGAACGCACAAAGTTGTTGATGACCCAGATGCAAATCACCATCCACACAAAGACAACCGGCAATGTGGACCAATTGGGTTGACTGCTCATGCCCCGGGGGCCGCCGACCCACTCCAGATTTTCGATTAAACTCTTAACGATAAACATAAAAGCCAGTGAGATGATGGCCAGGTAGTCGCCGCGGGTGCGAAAAGAGGGGATGGCCACCACCAAGGCACCCAGTGCGGCCACAAAGCCCCCGATGATCAGAGCCAAGGGGAAACAAAAGGGCCCTAAAAAAGTGGGCAGCAACGCATCGCCGAACATGCGATCGTTTGCAAAAAAGAGCAAGGTGACGGTGGAGGCGGCGTAGGCGCCCAGGGCCATAAACCCGGGGTGGGAGCAAGAGAATTCGCCCATATACCCGTTAATGACATTGATGCTCAATGTCAGCATGACGGCAATCATGGTCAGTTTGAGCACCAGCAGGCGGTAATCGCTCAGACCGGCCCAAAAGTGCAGGGCCAGATATAGCAGGCCCAGATGGACCAAGGCCGATATCCAGACCGGACGACGGTCCAGCATCGCTGCCAGCCGGTTTGCGGGCGATGCGGTCAAACGGCCTGCTAACGCAATGGGCAGCACATAGATGACGGCCACATAGACCATAACACTGGGAATCAACAGGGGGTGTTTGAACATGATCAAACAGCCGAAGAGCACCGGCATCTTGGGTAGATAGAGTGCCGTGGAAAGGGGAGCGCCGATGAGGTATTCCACCAAAACGGCAGCCAAAATGCCCGCCAGCCAGCCCAGCATGGGCACGTTGTCAAAAAAACGGCGCAGTCGATAGCGGCGGTTGTCAGGCTCGGTGTGGGTCGCTTCCATCTTTATCCTTGTTTTGGGCAACACAATGGGGGGTACGTCGTTTTATAAGCGCAGTTGCGTACTATGGGCCTGGCCGAAAAAGCCATAGGGCCTGAAGGTCAAAATCAACAAAATAATAGAGTAGGCAATCAGATCCCTCAGGGTGGAGGGAAAGATCATGGGGACGAAAATTTCAATGCCGCCCAATAAAAATCCCGCCAAGGCGGCGCCCAATATGGAACCCCTGCCTCCCAGAATGGCCGCTACAAACGCTTTCCAGCCCAATAACACCCCCATGTAGGGGTCCAGCACCGGATAGGCCAAACCGTATAAAATACCGGCGGCCGCTGCCAGCGCCGAGCCGATAGCGAAGGTGAGCGGGGCGATCACATTTAGCGAAACGCCCATGAGCGGCACCACCTGAAAATCAAAAGACATGGCCCGCATGGCCATGCCCCAACGGCTGCGTTGAATAAATTGATGCAGTGCGTACATAAGGGACAAGGAAACCACCACAATGAGAATTTTTTTGTTGGTGACGTAAATGCCGCCCAGGTTGTAGGTGGTGGATTCAATGAGTTGGGGAAAATTGAGCCGCCGCGCCCCTAAAACCGCCAGGTTACCGGTTTCCAGAATGATGCCGATCATCAACCCGGTGATGGCGGCTGACGCCCGGGGCGCATCGCGCAAAGGGCGGTAGCCGATACGCTCGACCAGCACCCCCAGCATGGAGGTCAGGGTCATGGCAATGACCAGGGTGAGGGCCAAGGTCACCCAGCCAGGCAAGGCCAACCCCATGGAAGCCCAGAGGGTCAACAGCATGGTGGCCACACCAAATCCAATATAGGAACCGGTCATGAAGATGTCCCCATGGGCAAAATTAAAAAGCATCATTATGCTGTAGACCATGGAGTATCCAAGGGCAATCAAGGCATAGAAGCTACCCCACTGCAAGGCATTGACCATATTTTGCAATAAAGCATCCACGAGCGTGCTCCTGCTAATCAGGGGCAGGGCTTAAACATCAAAGCACCTGCCCCTTTTTAATTTGGTGCGTCAACCTTCAGCGAATTTTACCCTCCAAAGGTGCCGGGCGATTCGGTTTTAAGTTAAGGGCAAACCGACTTGAAAAATTCATACTCACCCTTTTCGCTGATGCGTACAATCACCGCACATTTGATGGGATCGCCCTCTTCGGTAAAGGTCATGTCACCGGTGATGCCTTTAAAGTCCTTGATCTTGGCCAGCGCATCACGTACCGCCGTACGGTCTTTTTTGATGTCTCCGGTGATGGCACCGGCATTTTGGATGGCCTGTTGCACCAGCCGCAGAGAATCCCAGGTCAGGGCTGCGACGTCATCCGGGACATAGCCATATTTCTGGTTGTAGCGATCGATGAACGCTTTGGTTGCACCGGTAGCGCCGGCGGCTGCATAGTGGGTGCTGAAAAACAGACCATGGCAATCATCGCCGCACAATTCAACGGTCTCGGCCGATCCCCAGGAGTCACTGCCGATAATGGGTTTGTTCCAACCCAATTCGTGGGCCTGTTTTACGATCAGGGCCACTTCGTTGTAATATTGGGGTGTAAAAAAGAACTCAGCACCCGAGTTGTTGATGGTTGTGAGTTGGGAGCTGAAATCCGTATCTTTGGTGGTAAACGTTTCATATGCCACCACCGACCCGGGCCCATTGATCTCTTCCCAGGACTTTTTAAAAAACTCGGCCAAGCCTTTGGGATAGTCGCTGGCCACGTCAAACAGAACGGCGGCTTTGGTAAAATGAAATTTTTCTTTAATGAAGTTGGCTACCACCGGTCCCTGGAACGGGTCCAAGAAACAGCCCCGGAAAACATAGGGACGATCTTTGGTAGTATTGGGGTTGGTGGACCAAGGGCTGATCATGGGGGTTTGGTAGTTGTTGGCCACATCACCGGCCGGAATGGCCTGGCTGGAGGCTTGGGGGCCCACAATGGCCAGCACGGCGTCTTCGGTGATCATCTTGGTGTTGGCCTTGACGGCGGATTCGGCTTTGGATTCATTGTCTTCGATCACCAATTCGACTTTGTATTTGGTACCGCCAACTTCCAGGCCGCCGGCTTTTTCAATGTCCTCCAGCCACATCTGGGCGGCATACTTGCTGCCTTCGCCGACTTTAGGGATATCGCCGGTGATGGGTGCATTGATGCCAACCTTAATGGTTTTTTGGCCACCTTTGCCACAGGCGTACAGTCCGACCGCCAGCAGGGCAACCAGAACCAGGACCAAACAAATGGACAGTCTGCGCATCTCTCCCTCCTCTTGTTGTTGTTCTGAAAATAAAGCAATGGTAGGCAAGTTCCATTATCTTTGGAACCTCATGCTCAAGTGAAAATATCCCATTCCGATATCATGGCTCTACTGGATTTTCAATGGAGGAATCCTTACCATAAGGTTTAACATATAAATATTTACCACAATCCTGGGGAGGCCACATGAATCTTGATCGCTTGATCCGTCAAGTGCGCCACAATTGCGATGTCTCGGATGCCCGGCACGCCGGTCTCTATTCAATCTGTGGCTTGGCCATGCGACTGCGAGATCTATACAAGTGGGAGCAGCGCCTGCCGCCTTGGCAGGAGGGCGATACGGCTGAGGTTTTGGACTGGATTGGTCAAAAAGAGGATCTTTGGGAACAATTGCTTGATGCAGGTTATGAAGCACTCTCGCTCAACGGCCAAAACGTTGACCCGTTTGATACCTCCACTGCCAATGCCTTTTTACGGCCGCATAAATTGTTCTTAGGTGCCGGATATGCTTACAGCTTAAAACCCACCTTTTTTTTGGCGGAAATCCTTCATCAGGTGAACATCGATGGGCACACGGTCTGGCAATTGGGGCGTGAGCATGCCCGGGATCTGCTGACCTTGCCGGCATTTTCGCAAGATGGGCAAGTGGTGTTGCGCACAGAGGCGGGTCGTATGTTTTTATGGGACCAAATGGTCTATATCAACAAGTCCGGGCGTTGGCCGCTGCAATATGCCTTGCAGGCATGTGGAATCCCGGATGCTCAGAGTGACACCCTGCGCCGACACCTGGACATCATTTGGAAGATCCAGAAGCGCATCTATGTGCATCACGAAGTGGGGGAACTGGAAGAAAAAGTGTTTGACCGTAGCATTTGGCGGCAAATGCTGGCCGATTTCCCGCATACCCCCATTGAGGTATTGATTCGCAGCCTAAAAGACCTGCTGGCGGATACCGGGTCCCATGGTGCTTTGCATCATTTGATCCAACGCCGGGACAAGGCGGCTTTGGGGTTGTACATGGCTTTTGGCAGCAGTATGGGACGCCAGTTGGCCCATGGACTGATTTGTGCCTTTGATGCCTTTACCCGCGATGCCGATTGGCAAGTGATGATTGATGCGGCCCAAACCCTGCGCGAAAAGGTTCGCCAATACACCCACCAGGTTATCGAAATTTACCATCAAGGCCGGCATGCCAAAAATCTTGACCGGTCCCGCCGCACCATCGAAGGGTGTATGCAAAGCTGGGGGCTCATCTCGGGCAAGTGATGCCGACAATGCAAGTAGTTGTATGCAATTTTGGGCGTTGTGTCGGTTTTCAAAATCGTTTGATTCATGGATTGCCGACTGCGTTTCATCTTTTGTTATGCCTTTGATTATTAATCCCTTTGGTGTATGAAAGGACCTTATGATCAAACGGAATTGCGTGAGGGGGAGTGATGGATATTCGCCAAACTGCGGCCCGGGCTAAGAAAGCGTCCAACCAACTGGCGGCCGTTCCAACCCAGACCAAAAATAAAGCGCTGGCTGAGATCGCACGGGTTGTGGTGGCCGAAGAAGCGGCCATTGTTGCAGCCAACCAGGTGGATATGGAACGCGCAGCACAGGAAAAATTAGCTGCGCCGCTGCTCAAACGGCTGCGCTTTGATGATAAAAAACTGATCGAGGCACGTTCGGGGCTCGAGAGCGTTATTGGATTGGATGATCCTGTGGGCCGGACCCTCAGCGCCGTTGAATTGGACCAGGGGCTTGAGCTTTTCAAAGTCAGCCGACCCATCGGCGTTGTCGGGGTGATTTTTGAGTCGCGGCCCGATGCGCTTGTTCAGATTTCGGCCCTTTGTCTTAAAAGCGGCAATGGGGTGTTGCTTAAAGGCGGCAGCGAGGCCGTCCAAACCAACCGCCTGTTGGCTGACATCATTACACGGGCCAGTGCCAAAGCCGGTATTCCCGAGGGTTGGATAGGCCTTTTAGAGACCCGCGGCGATGTGGCGGATATGTTGGAACTGGATGAGAGCATCGACTTGATTATCCCCCGGGGATCCAATGCTTTTGTCAAACACATAATGGACCACACCCATATTCCGGTGCTGGGCCATGCCGATGGCATTTGCCATGTCTATATCGACAAAACTGTAGATGAGGAGATGGCGGTCCGCATCGCCGTGGACAGTAAAACCCAATACGTGGCGGTGTGCAATGCCGCCGAAACCCTGCTGGTGCACCAGGCCGTGGCACCGTCCGTGCTGCCCCGGCTCAAAAGTGCATTGGAAGATAAAGGCGTCGAAATCCGGGGCTGCAAAGCGACGCGACAAATCATTGATGTGTCTTGTGCCGAGAAGGCGGACTGGCATACCGAGTATCTGGATCTGATGGTTTCTATAAAAGTTATAGCGGATATGGACGCCGCTTTGGACCATATCAACCACTACGGCTCCGGCCACACCGATGTGATTGTCAGCACTGATAAAACACGGGCCATCCGTTTCATGGATCTTGTGGATACGGCTGATGCATTTTGGAATTGCTCCAGCCGTTTTGCCGATGGGTTTCGTTTTGGGCTGGGGGCGGAAGTGGGCATCAGCACCAACAAGATTCACGCCCGCGGTCCAGTAGGTCTTGAAGGGCTATTGATTTACCAATGGCGCCTGATGGGCAAAGGCCAAATAGTGGCGGACTATAGCGGACCCCATGCCAAATCATTTACCCATCGAAAATTGGATAAATCCTTTGGACGCTAAGATCAGGGATTCTTTTTTGCTCCTGGTTGGGATGGGCACGATTTGGATAAACCGATTAAACGCCGGGAATGGGCCGGTTCAATGAATTGGCCAGGAGATACAATGCCGACTGCAAGATTAAAAAAAGCCCAGCGCGTGGTGGTTAAGGTGGGCAGTAATTTGCTGACGGCCCGCAGCAGTCTGAATGTCGATACTATCAATGCCATCTCACGCCAGATATGCATATTCATCGACAAGGGGATAGAGGTGCTGCTGGTCTCATCAGGGGCCATGGCCTCGGGTTTACGCAAGATGGGGATCAAAGAACGGCCCGACGAGATCCCCCAACGTCAGGCCATAGCCGCCATAGGCCAGAGCGGATTGATGAATGCTTACGAGGAGGCTTTCGGCCGTTGTCATAAAAAAGTCGCCCAGATTTTGTTGACCAGCGAAGATTTAAACAACCGCGAGCGCTATCTCAATGCACGTAATGCCCTCTATACCCTTTTGGCCTGGAAAGTCGTTCCCATTATCAACGAGAACGATACGGTCAAAGTGGATGAAATCAAGTTGGGGGACAACGATAACTTATCGGCCATGATCGCATTGCTGATGGACGCCGATCTCTTGATCAACCTCACCGATATCGACGGGCTCTTTAACAAGGACCCGCGCGCCCATGATGACGCCGAATTGATTTCAGAAATTCGCACTTTTGATGCCACTATTGATGCTTTTGCAGGCGACATCCCCGGCGCCCTGGGCACCGGCGGTATGTTGAGTAAGATTCAAGCGGCTAAAAAAGTGACGGCCGCTGGCGTGCCCATGATCATTGCACAGGGTGACAAACCCGATATTTTAATTAAACTTTATGCCGGTGAGAAGCACGGTACCTATTTTGTGCCCAAAGAAAAGAGGCTGGCCAGCCGTAAGTGCTGGATCGCCTATACCCTGACGCCCAAAGGCTGTCTTGTGATCGATGAGGGAGCGGCCCACGCGCTGATGCATAACGGAAAGAGCCTCTTGCCCATCGGCATCGTGGCCGTAAAAGGCGAATTCGGCGTTGGTGCGCCGGTCACCTTTCAAACTCAGGCCGGCCAAAATTTGGGTGTCGGTCTTGTGAATTACAGTGCTGCTGACATCCGGCTCATCATGGGGCTTCGATCCGGTCAGGTCAAGGCGTGTTTAGGCTCCAATCCCTATGACGAAGTGATTCACCGGGACAATCTAGTCCTGACAGGCGACTGAAAATCCAATATTGCGATATGAGTTGACACCCATGTGTTTATCTGCAAGGTGTGGCGATGATCTAGGCCATTCTAAGGCTCGTTTAGGCTATTAACTCAATCGACATCCTGAAGGACTTCATAACGTTTTTGATGCAATTGGTGCACTGAATTTTTTCTTTATCATTGACCGAATCAACCAAGAGACGGAGGTGGCTGGTATGAGATCTTTTCGCATGATTCAACAAGCAGTGGCCGGAATGGTCATCATTGCCTTTGGTGTATTGTCGATTTTTGTGGTGCCCGTTCACGCCTCAATGGTGGGCACTGCTGACATATTGCAGGCCCAGGAAACGACACTGGCCCGGCAGCAGGTGCAAGCATTTATGGAACGAAAGGATGTGGCGCACCAGTTGCAGGCATGGGGTGTCTCGCCCAAAGAAGCCAAATTGCGAGTGGCGGCGATGACCGATGTCGAGGTGCTCGATCTGGCGTCTCGCATTGAGCAGGTGCCTGCCGGCGGGGATGCGGTCAGCGCCATTATTCTTGTGTCCCTTCTGGGATTTATCGCCTTGATCGTCACCGATCTTCTCGGCTATACCGACGTCTTTACTTTCATTAAGAAACGATAAGTCCAGGTGGTGTGTCGTTGGTTATCCACGGGACGGGTTCTTGCAGGAATTAGTTTGCTTTTCTGTTTTAGCGGATGTGCCTCCTGGCCCGGGTCAGTCCCATTTGATATACTTCAGGGCCTCCCTGCCCGAGTAAGGATTGACGGGGTCCCTTTTTTTGCACAGCACAAGTATCAATGTGGTCCTGCCGCCCTTGCCATGGCATTAAGCTGGAGCGGGGCAGTCGTGATGCCCGACGATTTGACCGTTTCGGTATATACACCCGGGCGCAAGGGCACGCTTCAATCGAATATGATCGCCGCCGTGCGCAGGCATGAACGCCTGGCCTATCGCATCCAAGGCTTAAACGCATTAGTGCAGGAAGTGGCGGCCGGCCACCCGGTGGTGGTGTTCCAGAACCTGGGGTTGCGCTGGTGGCCGCGCTGGCACTACGCCGTCGTGGTGGGTTACGATCTGCCCAATCAACAAGTGGTCCTGCATACGGGCACTACAGCATTTAGAACGGTATCCCTGTCGACTTTCGACCATACCTGGCGGCGGGCCCAACAATGGGGCCTTCTGGTACTTCCCACGGGAACAGTTCCCATCAGCGCTCAATTACCCGAATATATGCGAGCCGCATTTGGATTGCAGCAGGCGGGACGGCAACAGGCGGCGACCCTGGCTTTTAAAACCGCAACGCAGCACTGGCCCCAGCGTGCAGAGGCATGGCTCGGTTTGGGCAATGCACTTTATGCTTCAGGTAAATCCCAGGCCGCCGCCGGCGCATTTGGGCAAGCCATTACAGTCGATCCACAATGCGCGGCAGCGTTTAATAACCTGGCGCATATCTTGGCAGAGGACAATCGTTTGAGTGAAGCCGAACGCATGGCGCGCCGCGCCGTTGAACTGGGTGGCGCCCACAGCGAGACGTATCGACGGACATTGGAAGAGATATTGGGTAAATAGTTTCTTTTTAAGGTGGCTTCTAATTGGAAATAACCTTTTCTGCGATTGCCATGAAATGTTTGAGCAGTGGGGAACACCATTTTTCAGCATGCCATATCATTATAACAGAGGTCTCTATTGGTGCTGCGCCCCATCTGAGTTTTAACAAACGCCCATCAGCTAGTTCCGCGCGAACGGCGACTTCAGGGCAGATGGTATAACCCACGCCCCGCTTCAGACAATTTCGCATACTGCCGATACTTGAAAATTCGAGTTTATGGCATTTGATTTTATGCTTTTCGAGCGACCGCTCGAATGATTTGCGATAACTTCAGTCGGTTTTTGGCAGAAGAACGGTATGGCCGTTTAAATCATCCAGAGCAACCCTATTTAGCCGGGACAATGGATGTTCATGACCAGATACGAGGATCAGATTTTCGGTTCTGAGCATACGCAAATTGACTTCGCCCAAATGAATCGCATCGGTCATTAAAAAGGCCAAGTCGATGCGACCGGAGTTTAATTCCTCCCGCAGCTGCCGATCGCTGCAATTGATAAATTGCAATGTCACTTCTGGGTTGTCCCCGTGAAAGCGGTCCACCACGAGCGGCATATACACGGAGGCCAAGGTCTCCGGAATGCGAATCGTTAGTGAGCCGCGGACATTTTTCGCGCCGGTCACTTCTGAGTGGATTTCAGCCGTCATCTCTTCGATACGGCGAGCATATGCATACAGTTTCAAGCCGGCATCCGTGATAAGCACACGACGCCCCAGTCTGTCAAACAGCTTCAAGTCCAACTCTTGTTCCAGGGATCTAATTTGGGCCGATACCGAGGACTGCGCCATATAGAGCTGATCTGCCGCCTTGGAAAAACTTAAATGGTCCGCCACAACCCGAAAAGTTCGAAGATTGCGAAATTCCATAGCTACACTCCTATCGTTTGTGGCGATGGGTTGTATCGATATAAATCGTTGGACACGATTGATCTTATGTATTAATCGGAATTAGCGAATCATAAAACGGCATGGGGGTCAATATGAAAAAAATAACGACCATGGGAAAACGACGGGCAAGCGAAAGCGCCGCCGACTATTTTGGAAACGGGTATCACTGCGCCGAAGCTGTAGCCGCAGCCGCATTAGCTGCTTTGGGTGAAGACCCATCGGAAGCTGTTGCACATGCGACTGCTTTTGGCGGTGGATTCGGCCAATCGCATAAAGAAGCCTGCGGTGCACTTTCAGGCGCCCTAATCACCATCGGACATTTTTTCGGCCGGCGTAAAGCGGGTGCAGATTGGGATCTTTCCGCCCGGCTTGCAAGAGAGATCCGGCAACGATTTATAGATGATTTCGGAACAACCCATTGTGCCTCGATCCGCAAGGGGTTCGGCAAAGCGCAACAAATGGCTGAATGCCGAAAATTAACCGGAAGCGTTACAGCCAAGCTTCTTGCCCTTTTGTCCGAACCGGATTTCAATCCGGTCTCGCCTTGAATTAAAAGGCCCTTCCGTATTCTGGAGATAGCGTGCTGCCAACATTATCATTATGCCGAAACACCAAAAAGGAGACCCGATGCTACCGAAAAAGCAACAAGCAAAATACGAAGAATTTTTCGCGTCAACAGCCAATAATGAGATATTGGATAAGAAAACAACCGTCATGATCCAATTGGCAGCAGCCTTCGTTATTGGTTGTTATCCATGAGTGGAACATATTTTTGGCGTGGCCAAAGAAATGGGACTCATGGATGATGAAATCGGCGCTGTTCAATCGATCGCCATGGGTGTATCGGCCGGAAGAATACAAGCCCAATTTCGGCAAGTCAGAGAAAACATGAATTACGAATGACGGTCCCACATCCCGGACGACAAAGTGGCACTCTTGAATCAATTAGATTAATTGGGATTGTGTTTATTCCGGATCCATATCTTTGAAAGAAATTGATCGCGACCTGAATTTTGGCGATAGAATTTATAATGTACAGGATTTTGTTTGTAGTAATTCTGATGGTGTTTTTCGGCGGGATAAAATTGGCTTGCTGCCAAAATTTCGGTCACAATGGGTTTGCCGAAGTTACCTGAGTGAGAGAGCGCCTGCTTTGATTTTTCAGCCAGTTGTTTTTGTCGGTCATCATGGTAAAAGATGGCGGTTCGGTATTGCGCACCGCGATCCACAAACTGGCCGCCAGGATCAGTGGGATCGATATGCTTCCAGAAAATATCGAGCAGTTGGGCGTAAGATGTTTTTATTGGGTCAAAATGGATCTGGACCGCCTCCCAATGACCACTTCGGCCGGTCGCGACATCCTGGTATGTTGGGTTTTTTTGATGCCCTCCGGTATAACCCGATATGACGTTGTGCACACCTTTGCATTTTTCAAAGTCCGACGCTGTACACCAAAAACAGCCGCCGGCGAAAGTGGCTGTCTCAAGGTTGATATGGCTATTCACTGTATTGTCTCCTGATTCAGGATATTGTTTGAAGATGCTCGGGGCTGCCGAAACCTCTCATTTTCAGCACAGCCCACCAATTTTCTATAACTAATTGTTTTAAGCATCATTACCAATGATGTCAAAAAAGACCCTTCTTAAAGAAGATCCTTTGCCGGTTAACTGTCATTTAAGCGTGGAGGGCGCCGGCCCTGCTAGGGTGACAAAACCGGAATGCGATAGCGTTCCTGGATGGTTTGATGAATGAGGGGGATCTCTTTGGGGTCCAAGAAAATGACCTGAGGGTGTTGTTCGGTTTCGATTTTGTGGAATCCATCGAGGGGTGATTTCAGTGCACTGGCCACATCGGATAATTTGCCGACAGGTTTGCCGTTGACCTTTGAAATGACCAATTCGGCCAAGTTTTCATAACCAATGGTTAAGGATGTGGGGATGACACTGGAGATAATGACAATTTTCTCGTGATGATCGCCATTGAGGTAGTCTTGGTTCTGGTTGTAGTAAAGCAAATGGATGGGTGCGCGGGTGCTCCAATCTTTTCCATATTCGCGGAGATAGGAGACGGATAATTCCTGAAACACCAACCCGCCGTAAATTAAATAATCGGGCTGCTGATCGATGACATAGGGCGGCACCAAATACTCGTCGGGTTGGCGGTGGTCCAGGCGAATGCGCATAGATAGTATTTTGCCATCACGCACCAGTTTGAGGGGCACAACTTCATCCACATAGTACTGGGTGCGAATCAGGTGCACAAGAGAGGTCTGGCCATATCGGGGATGGTTGAATTGCCCTGTGTTAGAGACATCGACCCCACCAATATGCGTTACGACATCGCCGGCTTGCAGTCCGGCTTGATCTGCGGGCCCCCCTTTAATGACTTTTTGAATGTAGATGCCGGTCTGATTTTCCGGTAACTTGATATAACGGCGCAACTGGGGGTCCAGGGTCGGGCCATAGTGAAAACCGGCCAGCGGAAAGCCTTGGTACTCTCCATCAAGGGCATCGTTTAAAAAATGCCGAATCACCGGTGCGGCAATCACATCAATGGTTTGTGTATCCATGTCCGATTGCAGAACCAACCCGGCCAATGCACGGCCTTTGACCACCGGAAGGGTGAGGTTGTGGTATCCGTATTGCAAGCCGTTGCTCAAGCGGTAGGTCAAAAACTGATTGCCATGGGAATAGGTGCGCAGCTCAATGGAAAGCACCTTTCCGGTATTGGGCACAACGTCCCCATTGGGTTTGACCTGTAAAATGGTTAGCTTATCTTCCGGGACGATCTGACCCGCCACGTTTAATGGGGTGCGCCCGGACAAAAATTCGGGGGTCACAGGCCTGAGCAGTGCTAAATTGGCTTCGTAGTCAACCACCACAACTTCAGCACGGGTTTTTTTTCGGGTATCTGTTGTTTCAAGTTCAATATAGCGGTGGTTGGCCACCAAGTGCCCGGTGGTCAGCACCCACCCATTGGAGACAATGGCCCCAATGGCGGTTTGGGTAATGGGTCGGCGCTGTTCCCAGGGGCGGTGAAACAAATAGCCCTGACTGGTCACGGTGACGCGCAAGATGGATTGCGATGCCATATCAGGATATTTTTGCTTGAATACGAGCAGGTTGCTGCGACAAGCCCCTAATCCAATTAGAGCGATCAACAACATCAACAAACGGGCAATTGTTTTAATAGACATTTTTGTCTCCATCGACTTGGGATCTCATATGCAGCACGATTTTATATTGATTAAATGGGCCTCATCTAGGATTCATTTTTGAGCCAATCGGGTGGGACGATACTGTCCTTCAGATAGGCCTCTCGGGTGACGCCATAGCGCTCAAAAATGCGCTTTCTGGCTTCGGCCACCGCCTTTCCTTCCAGCACCAGGGGCTGTGGATCGCCAACGACTTGGATGACATAGAATTGAGTCGGTTTTGCAAATTCAGCGGCAACATCTTCCAATGTCTTGACCTTGGTGCCATTGATTTGATCGACAATGGTATAGACAAAGCGATCCAGGTAAGCGTTTACCGGATCCGGTAAAATTTTACTGATGACCACCACCTCAGGATGGTCGCGGTAGAGCTCTTTTTCAAGAAATTGGTCAAAATAATACCTCAGCGTTACCGTCGGATTTGGAAGTATAGAGTAAAATGACCTGGAAAGTGGCTGAAAGACCAAGCCGCCGAAAAGGACGAAACGGGGGCTGACATCATATTGTCGCGCCTGAATGAGATAAGGCCAGGGCGTGTTCAAGACAATGATCACCTTCATTTTGCGACCCTTGCGCATAATGTCCAAGCGCACGGTATCTCCTTTGTACTTGCGTTCGACGACTTCATTCAGCAAGACCCGGTCATTGTCCATGGCCACGCGTCCATCGCTGGAGATGGGGTGACCATCAATGGCCAGCAGTACGTCTTCGGTCTGCAGATGGCCGTGGGCGGCGCCGGCTTCCATCACTTCGGCAACCATCACGCCAAAGTCACCGGTGGCCAGACCCAGAGCCCTTCGGTGGGTCGCATTGATCAATGGAAAAAACTGAATGCCGATATCCACATAGCGATCATATTGACCGTCAGAGACGTCATGTAAAAAGCGGGTGATTACCGGTACGGGAATCATGTAACCGACATTTTGAGCGACCATGCCGCTAAAACCTTGAAAGGCCACTCCCACCAACGATTCGTTTTGAATCACCGGGCCGCCGCTGTTGCCTGGATTGATAGCCGCATCGATTTGGATCACCAAGTGATGGTCCACGCCTGAATGAGCGTATACGCGGTAATCGATGCGCGAAACCACTCCCCGGGTCACCGAGAGGCGGTCGCCGCCAATGGGATAGCCCACCACCGAGACGACCGAGTCCAAGGCCGGTACATTGCCCAGCGGTATATTGGTCGTACCCCGAAAAAAGTTTTGATCCAGAACTTCCAGCATGGCCAGATCGCAGTCATGGGCTATAAATTTTACGCGGGCTTCATATCGGCGGGCATCCCCCTCTTTTTCAATGGTTATAAAACGTGCGTTGCTGACCACATGGGCATTGGTCAAGATGTGATTGCCTGAGATAATAAAGCCCGATCCCATGCCGGATGTCGACTGGCCCGGGTTCCAAGGCACCAGATAGTCGGGCGTTTGTGCCACAGTGAATACCCGGACCACGCTTTTGCGGATTTTGTAAATCCCCTCACCGGCCAGTAGCGTGGGAGTATGGCTGCCCCACATTGTGCAAACAAATAGCAACCAGATGAGAATATGTCGAATACGCAACAATGCTGCCATTATGCCGCTCCTTTTAAGATGCCAATATCAAGCAGGCGCTTGATTCCTGATGCAACCATCCCAAAGGGCGGGTTGCGCATGCTCGTTGTTTTAGGTACCAGCCGGTTGTCGTCCGCCGGCAGCAGCGATGCGAACCGTTATCGGCAGTTGGCTGGACAATTTTAGACTTTTTCATACTAAGTCACTTCTTAAAAGAGCGCAACTAGATATGGACGCCCAGGTTGCATCGAAACGGACCATTCTCATTAATATGCCGGCATGGAGTTGAAAACCGGCTGAGCAATGGTTAGACTTATTTTCGGTGCAAGCTTTAGGTGAACATTTGTTGATTCCTGCAGGTATAGTAAAGCTTGCGAATGTCACCGATTATGTGTTGATCAGCCATTGGCTGCCAGTGGATGCATGACCCCTAAGTTGAGCCGGACAGGAAAAGCTTATGATGAAGTGTGACAAATGCCATTGCGAGACACACGTGATATATGTGACCCGTGGAGATGGCAGGGTGTGCGATAAATGCAAGGTTGAGATGACCCGGTGCCACTGTTGCGACGAACTCGATCAAGATGGCAAACACCAGGGACGTATCGGTTAGCCGTTACGGTTTCGGTTTCTCAAAATGGCTTTGCATCCTGACGGCCAAGTGTGTGGCACCGCTTTTCATCGCGTATCCGGATCGAATGGCCTAATTAGCGTGCCACCCGTCAAGGGCTCCGCTTGAAGAGGCATTTACTTCTTTGATTTCTCTTTGTTCTGTTTCTTGGGTCGACTGTTACCTGATGAACTTCTCCAAATTTTTCCGCGTTTGGTGCGACGATCACCCTTGCCCATAATAAACCTCCGTCCTTGTATGTTTTTGTAAAAATAGAGGCGCTTTTGTAGCATGAATTTTCTCAATAACCAAGGGGTAAGTGCAAGCTTTCATCTTGACATCCTTCCTTGGTTTTCATAAATTTCGCTTCAAATTGGAGGCGTTTTGTTTTTAGGTCCCCAAGCAGGGCAAACAGGGAATCCGGTGTAAATCCGGAGCGGACCCGCCGCTGTGATCTCACCCTTGCGATCCATACCAACGAGGGACCCTTCCTGCCGTTGAGTGCCACTGTGGCTGTGAGTTGCCATGGGAAGGCCGCTGGAAGGTGAGTCAGTCAGAAGACCTGCCTAAAAGCATTGCAGCCGGTGGTGATGGTAAAACCCCTGGCCGAATGGTTTAGTTCGGCTAGGGGTTTTTGTATTGGGTGTCCATGCAGAAACGGCATCCTGCGGCCAAGCCCAGCGTTCTCGTGTTTTCGCGATCCTCAACGTAGCACGGCTACGCCTGCAGTCGCGAAAACACTGCGGCCTTGGTCTGAACCACAATCTACCATTTCTGGATAGACCATATATTAACAAACACTTCTTGAGGCGTCCATTGAGTGGCTGAAGGGGTGAGTTAGCTGTTAGATCAGCAAATGTTTGAAAATAGACCAGGATCAAAGGAGTCGATATGGAAGTAAAACAAATTAGCCAAATTGTTGAAGGTATCCAGCCGATTGACCGGAACTGGATTGAAAAGTCCAAAGCGCGAACCGCTCAACTGGTTATGCCCCCCCGCGCTCTGGGTCGGTTGCATGATATGGCTGAAAGGTGCTGCGCTATTGGGCAGACGCTATCTCCCTGTATTGGCGATAAGGCGGTATTGGTAATGGCGGGTGACCACGGCGTGGCCCATGAGGGTGTCAGTGCTTTTCCTCAGGAGGTTACAGGCGCCATGGTACAGACATTTTTGGCCGGCGGCGCCGGTATCAATGCCATCGCACGGCATGTGGATGCGCAAGTTTGGGTTGTTGACATGGGCATTATTCCGGACCTTGACGCCCTAAATGTTAAAGGCGGCCAACGTTTAAAAGTGCACAAAGTGGGGCCAGGGACATCTTCTTTTGTCCAGGGGCCCGCCATGACCCCGGATCAGGCTTTGCAATCGATTTTAACCGGTTTCAGCCTGGCCGGCGAACTTTTTCAAAGCGGTATCCATATATTGGGAACCGGAGATATGGGGATCGCCAACACCACCCCATCAGCTGCCATTGGTGCGGTGCTGACAGGTGCGAGTCTGGGCGATATGGTGGGTCGCGGCACTGGGGTGGATGACCAGGGATTGGCCCGCAAAGCTGCGGTGATTGCCAAAGGCATCGAGATCAACACACCTGATCCGACTTCCGGATTGGATATTCTGGCTAAAATCGGCGGATTTGAAATTGGTGGGATAGCCGGTTTGGTCTTAGCTGGGGCGTATCATCGTCGGCCGGTGGTGATCGATGGGTTCATTTCCACCGCCGGCGCGCTAATTGCTCAAGCTATCTGCCCGGCGGTGGTGGATTATCTTTTCGCCGGTCATCAATCTGAAGAGCCGGGCCATAAAATTATGCTGAATCATCTTGGGCTGAATCCCATACTGGACCTTGGTATGCGGTTGGGTGAAGGAACAGGCGGGGCGTTGGCCATGGCTGTGCTGGAAGGTGCGTTGAAGGTATTCACCGAAGTGATGACCTTCGAAGAGGCGGGGGTGGCGAATAAAGAATAATGCTAACCGGTTATCCGGGAAACTCTAGTGCAATAAGAGGTGTTGGATCACCTCCAGTTTCGTTTTGAACATAAGAAACATCAACTTTATAGATAAGCGATTAATGCGACAGCATTGATAATGTGAAGATAGCCAGGTTGCCCAATGTGTGGATGGTGATGGGAACGGTCAGATTGCTGCTGGTTTCATAGGCAATGGCAAAGACGATGCCGCCTACCATTTGAGTCAGCGGTATGCCTTTTACGGCGTGAAGGGCCACAAAGATGGCCGTGCTGGCGATCAGTGCGATAACAACTCCCCATCGCCTGAAGTAGGTATACAAGACACCGCGAAAGCAGAGTTCTTCCGCAATGGGTGCGATCAAGCCACCCACGACAAAAAACAACATCAACTCAACTGGGTTGGCGGGCAACGGAAAACGCATCATGGCAATGGGGTTTTTACCTGCTCCAATGAAAAGTGCCATGCCGATACCGGCCGCCAAGGCAAAACCAAGTGACCATTGCGCTCCTTTTTTCAGTCCATCCGACCATGTACCGGGCGCCCATCCCACAGCCGCCAGTCCACCTTCTATCCGAATAATAAGGGTTGTGATGGCTGCGATGAGCATAAGCAGCGCCAAACCCAGGACTGCATAGGAACCGTTGAGTTGACGCGTTGCCCAGCCGGCGGCGCCATAGGTTAGAACGAACAGGGCTGTTGTAGCAATCAGGGTGGTCAGTTTGATCTGCTTGGGTACCATCCCAGCCTCCTCAGAGCGCGGTATCCATACCACTGCGCGTACCAGTGGTTGGAAAGCGCTATCTGGGTTCGGATGGGCCCAATGGCCGACCGGTTCCCACGGTGCCCCAAGGCAAAATAGACTTGGCAGGTCACATTGGGGTGCGCATCGTCCATCATCTCTTTAAGATCAAAGTAAGTGTCGGGGGCTCGACTGTGGGCCATGGCCCGGGCCAACCAGTAACGTTCGACTACCAACGGACTGTCCAACAGCGTCTTATACTCAGGGTAGCGGCCGATGTCGATTTTATTTGCTTCAATGAACCTGAGGGCGGCGACACGCTGGGGCCAACTTTCTGAAATCAATGCCTGGGCAAGGTTCTGTTTTGAAATGGATGGGGTACGACCGGCCAGCATGGGAACGAAGAGCAAGAGGCCAACCACGAGGCAAAGGCCTGAAGTGGCGAGGGTGGCCGCGCGATCGGGTAACACCAGGCCCAAAACCATGCGCAAGATACTATAAATCAAAATATACAATAGGATGGGGAATCCGATTAACAGGCCGAAAAGGGTCACGCGTCGTAGGGGTGCATAGCGATCTGACACCTTGGAAATTTGTTGCAGCCATGTGTTGGGGTTGGCTAAAATCTCCTGTGGGGTGGCGGACAGTCGCCTGCTGTTGGGGGTGGTTAGAACCAATTGATTGTCCTGCAGGGTGATGGTAAAATCCGGCCGCTGCACCTTGGAAAGGTACAGCATGTCGTATTGCGCCAGTCGACGGACAAGGTTATTGGCCAACTGTGTGTCACTGATGGCTTTCATATCGTAGCTGCGCACCGTCTTTTGACCGATGGACTTAAAGCTTTCCGCAGCATAGAGAGTGTAACGGTAGTAAAAATCGTTTACTTGTCGCCCAATGGGATTGGAAAGCAGGATGTGGTCACGGATGGTGGCAAACAGATTGCTGTCAAACCGGGTAGCCCATAAGGCTGTCAGCAACACCAAGGTGACCACCGGCACCCACCAAAACTGGTCCAGTTGATTTTTAAAGGAAGGCACACCTTTGATGACGGTTAAGAGGGTAGCCAGCGGCACCAAGGTGCCAAATAAAATAGGATAAAGCGCCAATCCCCGCCAGTTGAGCCAGACGAGTAGAGCGGCCCAGATGAACAGATAGGCACACAACACCCATTGGTTGCGCTTGAGCACCGTTTGCCAAAGATGCACCGCAACCCAGGATATCAATGTCAATCCCACGCCTATGGACAGGGTGTAAAATAGCCCCCCCCAGATTGCGCACCTCAAGGTGGTCAAAGTGGCGGTTACCGGTCCGGCAGGAATGACAAAGTAGCCGGCATCCTGCGCTGCCCGGACCTCTGCATAAAGGCGTAAGTTGGAACTATAAACAAAACAGGTGGCGATAATTTGAGCTGAGAGCAGGCCTGTCAGGATAGGCAAGAGCACAATCCGCGTTGTTTTCCGTGGTGATCTTTCTCGCTTCAGATGCATGCTATCTCTTTCTCAGTATTAGGCAGAACCACTTTGGCGCCCGATGTTTCTTGATCTATATAGCCGATTCAACCCTTTAGGTCAAAATTCGATTCCAACCCGCGGCTGCTCATCAGACAGCAGGTGGCCGCAGTTGTATATCTGCAGATGGTTATATTCGTTTAAAACCAGGGGGCCATTGAAGCACACATTGCAGTTATCTGTTTTGTAACAGGTATTTGCCTGCGCCCACCTCCTATGCTATAAGAAACATGCTTCGTAGGGCTTAGAAGCAGCGGAACAATTGGACCCTGTCACCTATTTTTAAAGTCTAATCTTTCATTGGGAGGAATGGCAATGATCGTTCCAGTAATCCTGGCGGGTGGTTCAGGAACCCGACTATGGCCATTGTCCCGCAAGCTTTACCCCAAGCAGTTTATGCGATTGGTAGATCCTCACACTTTGCTTCAAAACACCTTGCTTCGACTTGCTGATCTGGAAGGAATACAGGCCCCTATTATTTTATGCAATGATGAGCACCGCTTTATCGTGGCTGAACAAATGCGGGAGATAGAGACACCCCCAGCGGCTATTGTCTTGGAACCGGTGGGTCGCAACACGGCCCCGGCCTTATCCGTTGCAGCACTCATTGCCAAAGCCAAGAATGACAATCCGATTTTGCTGGTGTTGCCGGCCGACCACTACATTCAGGATCCGCAGGGGCTGATCCAGACGGTACACCAAGGGGTGCATTTTGCTTTGCAGGGCAAGCTGGTTACCTTTGGCATCATACCGGATGCACCGGAAACCGGTTATGGGTATATCCGCAAAGGAAAGGCTTTGCTATCGGATACAGATAGCGATGCACCGTCGGTGTGGCAGATCGATGAGTTTGTCGAAAAACCTGATGTCGAAAAGGCCACGGCATATGTTGATTCAGGGCAATATTGCTGGAACAGCGGCATGTTTGTCTTTAAGGCCAGCCGGTTGATCGCGGAAATGCAAACCCACGCGCCGGAGATTCTAGAAGCATGTCGGCAGGCCGTGGCCAAAGGCCATGTTGATTTGGATTTTTTCCGTCTGGAGCCCGCCGCATTTAAAGCTTGCCCCTCAGATTCCATCGATTATGCGGTGATGGAAAAAACCCATGATGGCGTAATGGTGGCTTTGAATAGCCCATGGAATGATTTAGGATCGTGGGAAGCCTTATGGCAAGCAGGTAAAAAGGATCATCAACAAAATGTTGTTAGAGGCGACGTGTGTCTACAAGGCGTCCAAAACTGTTTTGTGCATGCATCCAACAGGCTGGTCGCGGCAGTGGGATTACAGCACCATGTGGTGGTGGAAACCAAAGATGCCGTTTTTGTGGCGCCGCGCAAACATTCACAACAGGTGAAAACCTTGGTGAACCGGTTGAAGCATCAGGGGCGCATTGAGACGGTAAACCACAAAAAAGCATACAGACCTTGGGGATGCTATGAGGATTTGGAAACCGCGGAAAATTTTGCCATCAAGCGAGTGACTGTAAAACCCAAGACAAAGCTCTCCATGCAAAAGCATCGGCATCGAGCCGAACATTGGGTTGTGGTTAAAGGTACCGCTTTGGTCACCAGGGCGGATCAGCAAATGTTGTTAAAAGAGGACCAATCAACCTATATCCCCATCGGGATGGTCCACCGGCTTGAAAATCCTGGTGAGGTGCCGCTGGAGTTGGTTGAAATCCAATCCGGTGGTTATATAGGGGAAGATGACATTGATCGTATAGATGATGTTTACAGGAGTTGAACCATTGCAGCACATAGATGGGACAAAGGGTAAAATGGAGGCCATCTGGGTCACCGGTGGGGCTGGCTTTATGAGTTCCAATTTTATCCGCCGTGCATTGCACTTTTTTTCGCAGTGGTGCATTGTCAATCTGGATGCCCTGATCTATGGTGAAAATATTGATAGTCTGCATAATATTGCGACCGATCGGTTGCCTACTTTCTGAGGTTATATGAATATTTTGATTATTGGCGCAAAAGGACAGTTGGGGATCGATTTGATGGCGCGTGTGTCACAATATGGCTGGCACCCCATTGGCGCGGATCTGCCTGAGTTGGATATTACCCAGGCGGATAGTGTCCAACATCTAATTGACAAGAGCGTTCCGCTGATAGCGGTCGTCAATGCGGCTGCCTATACTGCTGTGGACCAGGCTGAAAGTGATGCGGATATCGCTTTTGCGGTGAACCGGGATGGTCCGCGCAATTTATCGATTGCGTGCGCACGGCTGGGTGTTCCGTTGATCCACGTATCAACCGATTACGTGTTTAACGGCCTCCAGACGACGCCGTATCAACCCTCCGATCGCATTGATCCTTTGGGTATATACGGACAAAGCAAGGCGGCAGGTGAAAAAGCGGTTCGTGAACATTGTACCCAGCATGTTATTGTGCGCACCGCATGGTTGTTTGGCCTGCACGGTCCCAATTTTGTAAAGACCATGTTACGTTTGGGCAATGAGCGTGAAGTATTAAAGGTAGTGGACGATCAGATTGGCTCTCCAACGTATTCCGGTGATCTGGCAAGCGCCTTATTAAAGGTGTGTGCTCATGTTACCCAGCACCCCGATGACTGGGGGACGTACCATTTTTGCAATGCCGGTGCACTCACCTGGTATGCATTTGCGTGTAAAATTTTTGATATGGTACGCCCGTACAGCAAATTAAAGGTTAAAACAGTGACGCCCATACGGGCTGATCATTATCCAACCCCAGCACCACGACCCAACTATTCGGTACTGGATTGTACTTCCTTTGAAAGTACTTATGCGGTTGTGCGGCGTCCATGGCAGGAAGCTTTAAAAGAGATGATTCTAGAACTCTATACCAAATAAATGTTGAGTGGACACCTAAAATGCCACTATAATTAATCCTTGTAATGATGGTCGTAAGGTGTAGGTTCACATCTTTGTGGATAGTCATGTAAATCACGGAGGCAGACGAGATGAAACGGGAAGTCATATGGGCGCTTTTGTTGATCGTTGCTCTGGCCACTTCTGTTTTGGGTTTGGGGAAATGGGTGTATGCAGATGACCAAGTTACGCTATTGGGGGTGCTGGAAAACTCTGAACGCGGCGTTGTTCTTCTCACCCAAGACGAAAAATATCTGATTATTGGGCAGGATCTGACCTCTTTGGTTGGGCGAAAAGTCAAGTTGACTGGAGAGGTCATCGAAAGCAGACGAGGCAAAGCTCTGAAGGTGTCCGTCGTTGAAATTGATCACAGTCAATAATTTTCAAAAGCATCCATATAGATAGCGTCTTTTGCGCACCGCACCTGTGCGTGCTATTTGATATGGAACGTCGTTTGATAGCATATATCTGCGTCTCGAAAATCCCAATAAGCGAAATACGAAAATCAGTCAAAGTGTTAGCAAACCGGTTCGCGTCCGGGAAGTGTGTGCAGGAAAATGTTGCCGCGCTATTGTTAAAAGCTACTGTAAATAAGTATTGTTCAAGCCACTCTATTTGACACCGCCTCCGTCTGTGAATCTGACCGGCGAACGGCTGTCATCCATATCCGTGACAAGCTTTCCCAAGGTTAAGTTCATAGGGCCACATAATGATTGATTTTAATTGTGTCCGGTCGTGTCCTTGTATTGGAAGGTGGGGGTAAAAAATATATTTTAAATATATTTTGTGTGTATGTAATAAAAGATGGTGCCCGAAATATTCATTTGAAAGGACACAAGCATGCCGGTTACCAAAGCGTCACAGAACATCACCGCGGGTTCGAATACCCGTCGATCCTTGAGTGAAACTGCCTATCAACTCATTTACAGTAAAATTACCTCATTACACTACGAACCCGGAAAACACTTGGAAGAGGCCGTTTTAGTGGATGAATTAGATATTGGTCGCACACCGGTGCGTGAGGCACTTCAACGGTTATCGGCTGATCTGCTGGTGGAGTCTCAACCTGGCAAAGGTTTTGTGGTGAGACCCATTACGCTGCAAAACACAAGGGCTGCATTCGCGGCGTTACAAATTCTTGAAATAGGTGTTGCCGATCTGGCTGTGCGTCAAGAAAATAGATTGCTGTTGGAATCCATGCGTGAAGCCAACCTGCAGGTAGCCGAAGCGGTGACCGAGATGGATATTTACCGCTTGGTTGAAGCCAATAGTGCTTTTCACGATGCCTACGCCCGCTGCTCGGACAATATTTATTTGGTGCAAAGTCTGCAAAAAATTCGTTGCGAAACCAATCGATTGGCTTATCTGTCGTTTGGCAATGAAATCGATCCCAGCCGAAACCTGCAGGAACATTACGCGTCGGTTATTGATCAGCACAACTCTATTATCGAGGCTGTCGGCGAACGCGATGCCGAGCGACTGAAAGCCCAGATTGTGGAGCATATTGGTATCTTCAAGAGTTGGATTATCCACTATCTGGCAGAGTTTTAACCCATCGTGCTAAACGGTGAACCCACGGCGGGTGTTATGAAAAAGCTATTGCCAATCAGTCTGATGATTGCCTGCTGGAGCAAACGAATCTTTTATGCGCCGATTTTTTGTGAAAGAGATTAACCATGACCGATTTAAGCAAGTTTCGCTTCTCTATTGATCGCGGTGGCACCTTTACCGACATTTATGTTGAGATTCCAGGTGAACCCGGATTTAAAGTCGTCAAATTATTAAGCGAGGACCCGCAGAACTATCCGGATGCTCCTCGTGAGGGCATTCGCCGCGTATTGGAAGAGATCACTGGCGAATCGATCCCCAAAGACCAATTTAGCGCATCGCAGATCGAATGGATCCGCATGGGGACCACCGTGGCCACCAATGCCCTGCTGGAACGCAAAGGAGCGCGTTGTGCTTTGGTGGTGACCCAAGGGTTTGGTGATATTTTACAGATCGGCAATCAGGATCGTCCCCATATCTTTGATTTGGAGATCCATAAACCGGATCTGCTGTATGAAACAGTTGTCGAAGTCGACGAACGGTTACGCATCTTGCGACCCGATGAAGGGTTGCCCGACGCACTCGTGGTGGAAGGCATTACCGGCGATCAACTGGTCGTCTTGCAGCCTTTGGACATCGACGCACTGGCACCTCGACTCCAAGAGGTCTACGATCAGGGCGTTCGCAGTCTGGCGGTGGTTTTGATGCATGCCTATGCATGGCCGGAACATGAACTGGCTATCGGGCGGTTGGCCAGGAAAATCGGCTTTTCTCAGATTTCTCTCTCTTCCCAGGTGATGCCTCGGGTTAAGCTGGTGCCGCGGGGGGACACGACCATGGTGGACGCCTATCTTAACCCGCATATTCAAGACTATTTAGACAGTTTTCGCCGCGGTTTTAGCAATGGGATAGAAGATACCCGCCTGCTGTTTATGCAATCCGATGGCGGTTTGGCCCGTGCCGATGGGTTCACCGGCAGTCGGGCTATCCTTTCCGGGCCGGCCGGCGGTGTGGTGGGGTATGCCATGACGACGTTTCAGTCCGATAAACGTCAGCCGGTGATCGGTTTTGATATGGGGGGTACCTCCACCGATGTCTCCCGCTTCGGCGGCGATTACGAATTGGTCTTTGAAACCGAAACAGCCGGCGTGCGTATCCAGGCACCGCAGTTGCACATAAAGACCGTGGCCGCAGGTGGCGGCAGTCGGCTTTTTTTTGAAAACGGTATGTTCATGGTGGGACCGGCCTCAGCGGGCGCCCATCCGGGTCCGGTGTGTTATCGGAAACAGGGACACCTGGCGATTACGGATGCCAATTTGGTGTTGGGGCGGATCCAACCGGCATATTTCCCCAATATTTTTGGCCCCACCGAGGATCAAGCCTTGGATGTAGAGGCCAGCCGTGCCGCCATAGCTGAACTGACCGATAAAATTAACGCGTTTTATATCGAAAAAGGCCGTGAACCGCTGAGCATTGAGCAAGTGGCTATGGGATTTATTCTGGTAGCCAACGAAGTGATGGTGCGCCCTATTCGGGAAATTTCGGTGATGCGTGGATTTGATATTAAAGAGCATATACTGGCCACTTTTGGAGGTGCCGGCCCCCAGCACGCCTGTGCCATCGGCCGGGTCCTGGGGATATCCAGAATTTTTATCCACCGTTTCTCCGGGATACTGTCCGCCTATGGCATCGGATTGGCTGACGTGGTGGTCGAGCGCCAGAAACCCTCTTCCCGAGTGTTCACCCCGAACATTTTGCCCACGATTAAAAAAAAGCTCGACATACTGCAAAGGGACGCCTTTGCTGAGTTGGCACGCCAAGGTTTTGAATCCGACGCCGTGGACAGCACCTCCTTCCTAAACCTGCGCTATCAGGGGACGGATACGGCTATCATGGTTGCATGGCCTGCAGACAACGATTTTAAAAAAGCGTTTCGCCGTACTTACATGCGCGAATTTGGTTTCGACTTGACCGGACGCGATATGCTTATCGACGATATCCGGGTGCGTGCCCGGGGCAAAAGCGGTGGTTTACGGCGTGTTGAAATTGAGGCTGCCCAAGACGATCCCCCCAAACTGGATGCACAACCTTGCTATTTTGAAAGCGGTTGGCAGATTACCGACCTTTATAACTTGGAATCTCTAAAGGCAGGGCACACGATCAGCGGACCGGCGGTGATCATCCACGATACATCGACGATTGTGGTGGAACCGAATTGTACCGCAAAGATCACCAATTTCGGCGATGTGGAGATATCCATTGGTACCGGCAAACGACAACGCATCGGCACACACATTGATCCCATCCAGTTGTCCATTTTCAGCAATTTGTTTATGTCCATTGCCGAGCAGATGGGGCGCATGCTTCAAAAAACCGCCATCTCCACCAATATCAAAGAGCGCCTGGATTTTTCTTGTGCCCTGTTCGGTCCCAACGGCGAATTGGTGGCCAATGCACCCCACCTACCTGTTCACCTGGGGGCCATGAGTGAGGCGGTTAAAGAGCAGATTCGGCGCCGGGCAGGCGACCTCAAGCCTGGTGATGTACTGGTCTCAAACCATCCCGCCGCCGGAGGCAGTCACTTGCCAGATATTACAGTGATCACACCGGTATTCAAGGATGATCAGATTATTTTCTGGGTCGCAGCCCGGGGGCATCACGCGGATATCGGCGGGATCTCTCCTGGCTCCATGCCGCCCAATTCCCGTCGAATCGAAGAAGAGGGCGCTTGCATCATGTCTTTCAAGTTGGTGGAGAATGGCATTTTTCAGGAAGAGGGGATTGTCAGGCTTTTGCGTTCGCCCGGTGAGATTATACCGACTCCTGGCCGCCCTCCCATCGCCGGTACACGGCTGTTATCCGACAATCTGTCCGATCTTAAAGCCCAAGTGGCGGCGAACCGGAAAGGCATTGAATTGGTCCTGGAAATGGTAGACCACTATGGGCTTGAAGTGGTGCAAGCCTATATGGGCCATGTTCAGGATGCCGCCGAAGATGCAGTACGCAAGCGGTTGGTCCAACTATCGAAAAGTAAGGGCATGGCCGAAATCGATACGGTTCGAGCGGTGGATCACATGGATGATGGCAGCCCTATCGCATTAGCGTTGACCATCGATCGCCGGGATGGCAGTGCTACCCTCGATTTTAACGGTACGGGACCTGAGATTTGGGGCAATTGCAATGCGCCCAAAGCCGTGACCCAATCGGCTATTCTTTACTGCCTGCGTTGTTTGATAAAAAAAGATTTGCCACTAAACTACGGCTGCCTGATTCCTATTACCATCAATGTGCCCAAAGGTTCACTGCTTGATCCATCACCTGAAGCGGCTGTCGTAGGCGGCAACGTGCTGACATCACAACGCATCACCGATGTGGTGCTCAAAGCCTTTGGTGTGGCGGCGGCCTCCCAGGGGTGTATGAATAATTTTACCTTTGGCAATGATCGTTTTGGATATTATGAAACCATTGGCGGCGGCGCCGGCGCCGGACCCACCTGGCACGGACAGACCGGGGTGCACACCCATATGACCAATACCCGTATCACCGATCCGGAGACGTTGGAACGCCGCTATCCGCTGTTGTTAAGACAATTCAAAGTACGCAGGGACTCCGGCGGTCGAGGTAAATACAACGGAGGTGATGGTTTGGTTCGGGAGGTTGAATTTCTTGAACCTCTGAACGTCGGCATTTTATCCGAACGGCGGGTTTTTGCCCCTTACGGCCTTGCGGGCGGAGAGGATGGTCAACGGGGTATGAATCTCTTCATCCGCAAGGATGGCCGAAAAATTAATTTGGGTGCCAAGAACGAAATTGTGGCTGAGCCAGGTGATCGCTTTCGCATCATGAGTCCGGGCGGGGGCGGTTTTGGCAAACCAGAGCGTTAGGCTGCGACGGCCGCCATCTTGATGTTTCCGGCAGAAAATTTTTATGGAGCAGGCGCGGCACCCAAAATGCGGCAATGTTCCTGTTGGCCATCAGGATCACGCGCCATTAATTGAGGCTACAATCGCTTCACCAATCTTTTCCGCCGAATGCCCGAAAAGGTTCTCCATGGGCACCCTTTCTAAATGTGTGTCATTCCATGGTATGCTGTTTTCCTGAACAATGTTTTGGATGTGTGCATATTTGCCGCCCAATGCTTTGACCTTTGCCGGTAGCGGTACCTGATTCTTGAAACCGATGTTCAGCAGTAAAAGAGAATCGATCCGGTTAGACACCTCTCGATCTGTGGCCATGGCAGGAATGATAATGATGCTACGGTCATCTTTGCGACCCTTGCCAATGTAGACATTGCCCTGGCTGACAATAATCCGTTTGGTGCCTTTTAGGGAATGGTCGCTTTCTACACGAGATGGTAGCGTGTTTAAAATACCATCTTTGCGAAGAACTTCAATGGTGGTTTGATCTGTGGGTTCTCCCAATATATTTAAGCCGTCAATCCGATAGAGAATTGAACCGTGGATGGCGCCTATGATCGCCTGCAAGCTTTTCAGCACCATGATGTTCCGGTTAATCAATTGGCTGGTTTCAACGCCGTGTTTCTTTAACGCCTCAAACAAGATGCCTTCGGTTTTTTCGCTGATACGGCTGGTGCCCACTGTGACCGTTTTGGCTTGGTGTTTGATGGCATCCACCGGCCGAGACATGCCGTTGATGGATTCACCGAGGTATTCAAACAGGCAGTTGAGCATGTTCAGGGCGGTACCCTTCTTACCGAAATCGAGTTCAAAATCCGACACGGGCAGCCTCCCTGCTAAATATTTCAGCAGCAGCATCAAATCTGAAGTGTGACTGATAGTGCTGGGTAAGGCGCCGCTGGTCTGGCGCCGGCGAAACTGTGCATAGAAATGGGCCACGCGCTCACGAAAGCTTTTTTCCAACACGACTTCGTAGACATCCAGACCGTCATGGGCAAGTTGATCCACTGTGGCTTGGATCTCTTGGCGGAACTGATATAAAAAGTGCGATCCGCTGTTGATGGCCAGCGCAGCGTAGTATCCCCACAAATGACCGGCCAAGGTGTTCATGATAGGCGCCAGGTGAGCGCTGACCGCCGGAACGTAAAACACATCTTCTGCATAAGCGGCAAATCGATCATCGCCCTCATCCACAATCACCACGGGCGTGGCCTTATGGGCTTTAAAGATCGCTGTATCTTTAATGATATCGCCAATTACCGTAGCCGGCGTTCCGGCGGCACAGACAATGATCAGCGGTTCAGAGGACAGATCGATGTGTTTTTTGTCTTCCACATAATCAGAAGAGATGGTTTTGTAGCACAATTCGCTTAATTTGATCCGGATTTCATCGGCCGCGGCCTTGTTGGGGCCGCTACCCACTGCAGCCCAGTAGGTTCGTGTGAGTGCCAGTCGCTTTGCTGACGCCTGGATTTGATCTCCCAATGCCAATATGGCCTGCATTTGATTCGGTAATTGGAGCAAGGCCTTAATCTCCTCAGCCACAAAGGCCGCACTCCGATGCTCTTTGATTTCGGCAATTTTCAAGCTGATCAAAGCGCCGGCCACGATCTGGGAGTAAAAGGCCTTGGTGGAGGCCACGGACATTTCAATATCGCGGCCGCCGCTGGTGTAGACGACCCCATCAACTTTAAAGGTGATGTCTGAGTCGCGCCGATTCACAATGGCCATTGCATAGGCGCCTCGGGCCCGGACCATGTCCACCGTGCGGTTGGTGTCTGTGGTGGTGCCTGATTGGCTGATGGCGATGACCAGAGTATCGGCCATGGAGTTTTGATCCCCTTGGGCGTCCAGTTCAAAACCGCTGAGTTCAGAAGCCTTCAGAGCACGGATATGGATAGCGGGTTCATTCAGGTAGTAATTTAAAATGTTGGCAATGGCCAGCGCCGCGACACCGGCAGTACCTTGACCAATAAAAAAAATCCGGTTAATGCGATTCTCCGCAATTGCCTGGGCGATTTTTTGCGGGAATGCCGATTCATCCAAGGCGATGGTATAGCGACCTTCTTCTTCTTTGGCGATTTTCCAGCGGTTTTGTAATGTCCGTGCCACTGAAAGCGGTGCTTCGGAAATTTCTTTTAAAAAGTAATGGGGAAAATCTTGGCGATCGATGTCCCGGGAGGTGATCTCGGTGTGCTGGATATCTTTTTCGTCTAATCCAATAGGCGTGGTATCATAGTAACATGCAGCAATACCATCCAAACCACCGCCACTGTTTTGATCCAGAATAAATATCTGGCCTTGAGTGGGGCCGTTTTGGCCCTCAACCACCTTTTCACCATCCAATTTTAAAAAGTGGGGGGTCTCTTCCACAAACCCATATACTTCAGAGGCAGGCAGGTAGTGGTCATTGGCCAATCCAACAAAGACAGCTTGGCCACTGCCTTTTTGTGCCAAGAAAAATTTTCCCGGCGCTAAATCCGTGTGCATGGCAATGGCATGTGAACCTTCAAAATCATTTACGGCCAGTCGAAAGGCCTCATCGACGGCGTTGCCCTGCAGAATGTACTTTTCGATCTGTAAGGGGATAATTTTCGTGTCGGTGGTGATCTCTTCGGGAATGAATTGACCACCTTTTTCCCATTGTTGTTTCAGATCCACATAGTTGTCGATATCCCCGTTTAGGCAGGCATGAATGATGCCGTTGGAAGCACTTGTTGCCCCGGCAGTCATGTTGTCCATCGGATGGCAATTGGCTACCGAAATGGCCCCCACCGATGCCCAGCGGGTATGTGCCGATACGGTGTGGAAGCGGTGCTTTAATTGAGCCACCTGGTGGAGTATCGGATCGTTGGCAATGCTGTTTCGCAGATGGCTGACATTGTCGCCCAAGCTGCCGATTTCTGCGGCGACTTTATAAGTCAGGGTCACTCCCACCACGTTCAGATCGTTGTGGGGAACGATGTTGATGCTGCCGTCGCCTAAAATAGATTGATGGCTGCGCTGATCGAATATTTGCTTCAATTCGGATTGATCAAGCTTTTGTTTCAGCTCGGTGTACACCTCAGGGGGCAGGATAAAGAGAAGTGAGATCCCGGCGGAATCGCGGCCGCGTACTTCCAAACGATCGATACTGTTCAAAACGGTATTGATGTTGCGAAAGGTGGTGACCATGCCATCGGGAGGCGACGCAGTGACAGCCAGCAGTGCTTTGACTTTGGCGATATTTTCAGTCAATTCGGTTTTTAAGCACCAGGCCACGTCTTTGAGCTTTGTGATGCGCCGGTCTGCGACCTCTACGACACTTGTTGCCAGATGACCCATCTGTTCTGTCAACGCCTTGGATTCTTTGGTGATGCAATCGGCCAGGCGATTTGTGGATAAATTGATTTGATCCAACCGATCATCTGCTTTGAAAAGCGATAGAAAATGTTCGTTGTTTTTGAGTTGTTGTGCCAATGACGTCAAAGCGTTAAGCGTGGCCTCGCCACCCAAGTAATCGGTGCCGATGGCCTCGGGATGGGACAGGTATGCCTTAAGGGGACTGTCTTGTACTTGTTGAATCAGCTCTTCCAACGATGATAGGCATGGTACCGACGCGAGCGATTGCCGGCCCTGGACGGCAATCAAACCCGCCAAACCACAGTTCAAGGTGGAAGGTGCATATGGAAAAAACACCACGGCCGTCCCGGTTAGCTGGGCAGGGCAACGTCCCCAATAAAAGGAGATAGGAGTGAGAGCGCTGGCCCAAAGTCGATAGCGTCTTTTGACGACGGTGATGAGCCGGCGGCATTGATGCAGAATTGGCATTTGTGTTACTCCTTTGCGACTTCCTCAATTGATGACTCTGCGTTAATCATGATGTGGAGCTGTTGGTGGCTACAATCTTGCTGTTTGATAGTCTTCGGGTTAAGCATTACGGCTACGGTGTACCGAACACTTCTTTGAGCCTGGCTATTCGTTGTTCTATCTCAGCCTGGGTCCAGGACAACTTTATCTGCATACTGATGGTACGTGACATGATACGATCGGATTGAGGCAAATCCAAAGATCCGTAATCCGGACAGTGGTCCAAAAATTGGGCCGGCAGTTTGGCCGCCACTTGCATCTGTTTTAAATGCGTCCATTGACGGATGTAGTGCCAATTGTTGTCGTACCAGTAAAAACATCCATCTACCCCGGCATCTGCCAGGGCCCGGGCTGTTTTTCGGGCGCTGGTTTCATCGGGCAGCATAAAGCTCAAAAAAGTGGCACTGTCGCCTGCCGCATCCGGCAGATGTCGAAAACGAATTCGCCCATATTGCTGCAGCGTCGACTTCAGGGCCGTCTTGTTTTGGCGTTGGGTGTCCAGAATTTTATCCAGTTTGCGCACCTGGGCAAGCCCCACGGCTGCATTCAGTTCACTGATCCGGTAATTGTATCCCAAGACCGGATGGTCCTCGGCACCCCGATCCTCGCCGATATGGTCATGTCCGTGATCGGCATAGGCATGGGCCGTATCATAAAGCTTGGCGTCGTCGGTGATCACGGCACCTCCCTCACCACAAGTTATTGTCTTAACCGGATCAAAAGAGAAACACCCCATCCGGCCAAAGGTGCCCAGCGCTTTACCTTGAAAGGTGCCCCCAACGGATTGGCAGGCATCTTCAATCAGCAGCAGTCCTTTTTGGTTGCACAGGTTTTTAATTTCATCGATTTGGGCCATTGCGCCGCACATGTGTACCGGCATGATCGCCTTGGTGCGGGGGGTTAGCTTGGCTTCGATGGCAGATGGGTCGAGGCATAGCGTTTCATCGATCTCTGCCGGCACCGGCACCGCACCGGCAACCAAGACCGCTTCAACAGAGGCTACAAAAGTAAACGGCGGGATGATGACTTCATCACCAGCCCCTATGCCGCAGGCAGCCAAGGCGATGCTCAGTGCGGCGGTGCCACTGCTGCACAGATGGCAGTGGGCGACCCCCATTCGCAGGGCCAGTTCCTTTTCAAAGGTTTTGGCTTTCCAATGCCCCTGACGTACCGCGTCAAATCCATATCGAAACAGCACGCCGGTTTCTAAAACGTCCATGACTTCCTTGCGTTCCTCTTGGCCGAAAATTTCAAATCCGGGCATATAGAGTCTCCTTGATATTCATCAATGTATGGTTGATTGCGAAAAAAAAACCAATATAACCCAAGATTCAGCCGCCGATGTCTTTTTGGGTCGCATCACGCTGTGCCATCAGAGCTTTAAAATAGTGGGTAATGGCCATGCGGGCATATTCAATGGCGCGTGTGCCGATGTATTCTTCGTGGGCCACCATTACAGCGATGGCCAATTGGCCGGGGCCCTGCTTTTCCTGGGCATAACCCGCAAACCAATCGAATCGGGCATCATGGGTGCGATTATAAATGGATCCGGTCTTGCCGCCGATATTCAGTCTGGTGAGCACTTTGTGGCGTCGTCGATCCCGAAAAGTTTTGCGCCCGGTTCCGCTGCGGATCGTGGTTTCCATTAAATCGGATAAAATTTCAGCAGCTTTGGTTGTCATGGCGCGTCTGGGCCATTCGGGCGAGCTTTGGTAGAGCAGATCGCCGGTCTCGTCCATGACACGATCCACCATGGTGGGGTTGACCATACGGCCCTCGTTCACAACGGCTGATGCCATCATGGCCGCATGGATGGGAGACAAGGTTGTGTCGCGGTTAAATCCGCTGGCAATTTCGGCCCAGTGATACGCTGTCGGTTCAATTTGGAGGTGGCTGGTATCCAAAGGCAGTTCAAATTCAATGGGTTGGTTAAACCCAAACGCGGTGGCGTACTCTTCCAGCACCGTTTTGCCCAATTCCAGAATCCCCAATTTGCCGAAAACCGGGTTGATGGATTGGGCAAACGCATTTTTAAAGGATATGGCATTGGTGTATCGATTGACATAATTTTTAAGCTGGTTTTTATACAGGGTATGTTTATAGCCGTTAAAATGCATGATGGAGTCGGCTTTAATTTTGCAATGATCAACCGCCGCAGCTGCAGTGACGATCTTAAAAATACTAGCAGCGGGAAATGAGCTGCGCAGACAGGGATTGTCCTCCGGGTTGGCCTTGCTAAATCCGGCAAGGGCCAAAATGCGGCCTGTATTGGCCTGCATCACGGCAATGCCGATAAGGCTTGAATTTCTGCGATCCATTTTTTTGATCAAGTAGTCCTGCAGATCTAAATCCAGGCTGGTGTTGATGTTCACGAACCGGGAACTGATGGGAACGCGGATTTGCGGTGCTAATATCTGGTGCAGGGGCAAATTGGCCAATAGCAATTGGATATCCTGTTTGCTGATCAGCGCCCGCGGTGTTTTGGACTTCAATGCGGCTATCGAGGAATTATCCTGTGGTGGCACGGCAGATGTGCCCAATCCCGCGTACAGTGTATATAGGGTCACCAACAGCAATGAGGTGAGGATCACCCAGTGCCGTTTAAAGCCACGCCGGGAGTGCCGCAGCTGTTCCTGGTAATCCCGCCAGTTCGGGTGTCTCCCCCTTTTATTGGATTCAAAGTTCATCTTGACCATTTTTCAGCGGACTTGTGTGCCCGGCGGCATGACTGAATCCAGCGTGAGCACCACCGTTTTATCTTCGTTGCTGGCAGCCAGGACCATGCCTTGGGAGCGCACTCCCATAAGTTTAGCGGGTTTTAAATTGGCCACCACCACCACCTGTTTGCCAACAAGTTGGTCAGGTTCATAACTCCCGGCGATGCCGGCCACCAGCATGCGATGGTTCACTTCGCCCATATCGACTTCCAATTTGAGCAGCTTTTTGGCACGTGGAATGGCGGAGGCCTTGATCACCGTCGCCACGCGAAGGTCGGTCCCCACAAAGTCTTCAATTGTGATTTCCGCTTTCAATTCGGGATTCAGTGTTTTTTCAGTTGATGGCATGGCAGCTGTCGTCTCCTGCTTCTTCATTTCGATTCGAGGGAACAAGGTTGTGGTTTTGGGCAGTTGGATTCCCGGGGTTAGGGTTTTCCATGCTTTGACGATATCAATTTTATAGAAGGGTTGTTTGGCATCGAGACCCAAATGCTGAATCATGGTTTGGGCTTTGTCGGGCATCACCGGATAGATCAGGCCGGCCACAACGCGCAGTCCTTCGAGAAGATTGTAGAGCACCACCTCAAGTTGGGGGCGGCTCTTTTTGTTTTTGGCCAGTACCCACGGTGTGGTGACGTCGATGTATTTGTTCATCTGGTTGATTAAGGTCCAGACAGCCGCCAAAGCTTTGTGGAAGGCAAAATGCGCCATCTCTTTCTGGAAGGTATCAATCGTTTGAGACGCTTTTTCGGACAATCCCAAACCAAATTCTTGCTCAACAGCTGGATCGATCACTGGAACGAAGCCTTTAAAATACTTATGGGTCATGGTGACCACCCGAGAAAAAAGATTGCCCAAGTCATTGGCCAAGTCCGAGTTGGTGCGGTGCACCAACGCCTCTTCATTGAAGCTTGAATCCAGGCCAAACACCATGTCGCGCAACAGAAAGTAACGAAAGGCATCTAAACCATAAATGTTTTTTAGATCCAAGGGTTCTACCACATTGCCCAAACTTTTGGACATCTTGCTTTGATCGACATTCCAATAGCCATGCACATTAAGGTGGCGATAGATCGGCAAGCCTGCGGCTTTAAGCATGATGGGCCAATAGATGCCATGCGGTTTAAGGATGTCTTTAGCCACAATGTGCTGAGCCTGGGGCCAGAACTTATTAAAATTCGATCCGTCGGGGTAACCGATAGCCGATATGTAGTTGATCAGGGCGTCAAACCAAACGTAGGTAACGTAATCTGGGTCAAACGGTAAGGTGATGCCCCATTTGATGCGTGATTTTGGTCGCGAAATGCACAAATCATCCAAGGGTTCGCGCAAAAAAGCCAGCACTTCATTTTTATAACGTTCGGGACGAATGACATCAGGATGTTCATGGATATAGTCGACAAGCCATTGTTGGTATTTGCTCATCTTAAAAAAATAATTTGACTCTTTGATGATCTCTGGTGTGGTTTCATGATCGGGGCATTTGCCGTTAACCAACTCACGTTCGGTGTAAAACCGCTCGCAACCAAAGCAATATTGCCCTTCGTACTCGCTGAAGTAAATATCGCCTTGGTCATAAATTTTTTGCAGCACCATTTGAACCACTTCCATGTGATTTGCATCGGTGGTGCGAATAAAGTAATCATTGGCAATATTAAGCTGCGGCCATAATTTTTTAAACAAAGCGCTGATGTTGTCTACATAGGCTCTTGGTGTGATGTTCTCTTGTTTGGCGGCCCGCATGATTTTGTCGCCATGCTCGTCGGTGCCCGTAAGAAAAAAGGTCTCTTCGGTGACCATTTGGTAGTACCGGTTGATCACATCCGCACAGATTGTCGTATAGGCGTGGCCCAAGTGTGGGCGAGCATTTACATAGTATATGGGTGTGGTTATAAAAAAAGGCTCGGACATGATGATCTCCTATGAGCGTATCTTGATAATGTCATTAAGGGCCACCTCGACCTCTTGATTGTCTTCAAGGCGCAAGGCGACGCTCTGATGGAGAATATTAAAGCGTATCACTTTGCCGGTATGCTCTTTGGTTTTTACTTGTTTTCCAATCGGTGGGAATTTGGACCTGATTTCCTGGTATACTTTATTCTCGAAAGTCAGACAACACATCAGGCGCCCGCATTGGCCTGATATTTTGGTCGGATTCAGTGAAAGGCCTTGATCTTTGGCCATTCGGATGGAGACCGGTTCAAATTTATCCATAAAGCTGGCGCAGCAAAATTCACGGCCACATCGCCCCAGGCCGCCGCACATTTTAGCCTGATTGCGAATCCCAACCTGCCGCATTTCAATACGTACCCGGAATTTCTTAACCAGCATTTTCACCAATTGGCGAAAATCAACCCGCCCATCGGCTGTGAAAAAAAATGTCAGACGGCTGGCGTCAAATGTGGACTCTACGCCAAAAAGATTCATTTTTAGATTGAGCTCATGGATGCACTTGAGGCAGTAAGTATGCGCTTTGCTCTCTAGCTCCTTGTTCTGGAGCCGTTGAGCAAAGTCCTTGTCGGTGGCTTTGCGAAAGACTTTTTTAAGTCCTTTTTCAGGCGGTTGATCGCCGATCGGGCCGGGGGCCACAGCAACCCTACCAAAGCCCAAACCTTTTTCAGTCTCGACAATGACAGGATCGCCAATCTCCAACACAAAGGCGCCACTGTCAAAATCATATATTTTTCCACCGGGTTTAAACCGGATACCGACTTTTTTTGCCATATCAATTTACCATTTGAGGTGCAGGTTCCCTTCAGTAAGGTAACCTGCCATTTGAAGCGCCATCGTGTCTAAGGTTAATCTTAAGTTGGCCTTGGCTGCAATATTTTTTTGGGCTCTTTCAACGGCTTCCCAAAGCGCCTGCAATTTTTGTTCATCCAAATGTTGCCGAACCTGATGAAGCAAGGTCTGCTTATCACGGTTGATCACACTGTCCGGATTGTAGGATACAATACTCAAATCGCGAATCCAGGTCTTAAGCAGTTCGAGCCGCTCCGGGATTTCGGTCTTTTTTTTGCTGAGTTGGGCTGCAAATGCCAACGATAACGCCACCGATTGTCGAGCACCCCCAGTCTTTTGATCCAAACCTGATGCACGAATCATCCAATCGCGCTGTGTTTTCCAGCGCCTTTGGGCCAGTGCCTTGGCTTGGGTGAAACTGCCGCCGGACAATGCGGCAATGGATGAAGCCTGATCCTTGTCCGCCAGCTGTGAGCGCATCAGAAGCTTTGCCAAATGGTCTTCGCTGAGCGGTTTGAATCGAATGGGACGGCATCTTGAAACTATCGTTGGCAGAAGATCAGATTGCTGGTTTGCCGTGAGTATCAGGGTCGTTCGCTCCGGCGGCTCCTCCAAGACTTTAAGCATGGCATTGGCAGCCTCATTCGTCAGGTGATGCGCCTCTGCAACGATGACCACCCGGTGGCTGTCTCCAAACCGCTTCATGGCCAAGGAGCGAATAATATGACGGATTTGATCGATTTTCAAAGATGCCCCATGGGATTCAACCTGCTGGATATCCGGATGATTGCCGGCCATGATTTGCCGACATGACCGACACACACCGCAAGGGCTTGAACAGGTGGATGGGCTTGTGGGCGATTTTTGGGAGTGGCTGCAATTAAGCGCCATGGACACAATTGAGGCGGTTTTCCGTTTGCCGACGCCGGCCCCTCCTATGAACAACAAGGCATGGGGCAAAGTGCCATTGCAAAGGAAAGTTTGCAAAAGCCGGACAGCAAGTCGTTGCCCTATGATGGAATCAAAGCCAGGCACAATCACATGTTCTGCCAATAGGACCGATACGCATGGTACTGATGTGGGATCCGATCACCGTTCGGCCAGTATATCCATAGCAAATATTGATGTCGCGCTAATAGTCGACACGCTCTTTGAGCTCTTTGCCGGATTTGAAAAACGGTAGTTTTTTGGGTCGGATGGTGACCTTGTCGCCGGTCTTTGGATTTCGGCCCACATAGCTTTTATAATTTTTTACATAAAAGCTGCATAAACCTCTAATTTCGACCCTTTTGCCCTGAGCCATCGCTTCTGCCATGCTGTCGAAAAAAATCTGGACAACCCGGGCAGCTTCGGTCTTGGATATCCCGGCGTCGTTTTTAAGGGCCGAAATAAGCTCTAATTTGTTCATAAATCCTCCTTCTCCAATCAAACGATCAATCCGCTTCAAAGCATGATCTATAAAACAGAACTTGATAAAAAGTCAAGTAGTTATGATCAGATATCTGGTACCTTTTCCACATCACGGGTTTCGACTTCAACTGCCGCAAACTGGCCGAGGGCTTCAATATGAACGACAATCCGACCGTGACCGCCGTAACGTTCAAAAACACCCACAACACCGAGGAAAGGGCCATCTACTACCATGACGTGTTCTCCTTTGGTAAACAAGTACCCGGTGGTAATGGGCTGCTGACTCTCCACCATGATTTTAATGGATTCAATGGTGGCGTCGGGTACCGATATAGGACCGGACTCGTTTCCCACCAGTTTTACCGCTCCTGCTGTTTTAACGATTCCCAGATGATGCGCGGGATGCAGATCAGATTTAACAAACACATATCCTGGAAAAAGGGGAACCTGGATCATTTTTTTACGATCTTTGCGTTTGCTGGGCACGGTGATTTTGGGTAAAAAGGCCTCCACGGTTTTTTTGAACAACCCGTCCTTAACCACGTTTTCAAAGCGGCTCTTGGTGTGCAGTACGTACCAGGCTGATCGCAATGTTGAGGCCATAGTGTAATTTTGATCTTAAGGGTTTGGTCTCTTTTATCTCCCGGTATGCCGGAAGAAGCATGTGCCGCTTAACAGGCCCGCAGGGTCGAATCACTGTGAAGTGCATTGAAAATGGCCTGCATGGCCATGTGGGCGATGATCATATGCAAATCTTCGACTTGCTGCATATCGTCACTTTCGGCCACCAAGGCCAAATCGACGAGTGCCGCAAGTTTACCTCCGCCAAAACCCGACCAGCCAATGGTGCGTCCGCCATGATCGGTGGCATAACGCACGGCACGCAGTACGTTCTCGGAATTGCCGCTTCCGGAAATGCCGATGACCAGATCGCCGGTGTTGAAAAAGTTTTTCAACTGCTCTTCAAATACGGCGTTGTAGGAAATGTCATTGGCCAGGGCCAACATGGTGGGCATGTTGTCGTTGAGGCAAATCATTCTGAATTTTTGTTCCAAATCTAGACAACAGCCTTTGTTGATATCGCAGGCCAAATGGGAGGCTGTGGCGCCGCTGCCCCCATTTCCCATAACAAAAATGTTGGCCTGCCGTTCATAGGCATCCAAGACAGTTGTAACCATTTGATCAAACTGTTTTACATCAAAGTTGTCGATAACCCCTTTGAGGCGGACCAGATATTGATTTGCAAAATCGCTATATTCCATTGTCGTCCTCATTTAGGCTTTTGCGGCCATTGAGATAGCGCGAGCTGATAAGCTTCCGGTGTGCCGATATCCTTGAGATAACATGCAAGTGGGTAGCCATACATTTTTCCAATCAAAGCCGGCAGCAAATGATATGCGATGTCCATCGGCTGGGCCGTCTTATCTGTCGATGAACCCATGATATTGAATAACTCGCTGCCGGCCACATAGATCCCCGCGTTGGCCAAGTTGCTTTGCGGTTGCTCGGGTTTTTCCTCAAAAGCGACAATTTTATGGTGCACATCAAGACTGACGATTCCGCATGCACGGGGATTCGGAGCATTGATCAGCCCCATGGTTAAAACCCCCCCCATAGAGCGGATATTTTTATGAAAGTCAATCATTTTCGACAAATCCAAGTCGGTTAGATTATCTGCATAAGCAATGATGAAATCTTCACCCGGGGAGATGAAATCACGGTTAGTCCATAAGGTGCCGGCACTGCCTCTCAGATAAGGTTCATAGACGGTTTGCAGACCCAAGGGTCGCTGGGGGCGCTGAAGGGAGACGAAGCGTTCGACTTGATCGGCATGATGGTGGGTATTGATCAATACCTCGGTGATCCCATGCCGCACCAGTAAATCCAACCAGATTTCCAGCAAGGGGGTGCCGTGTATGGGAATCAGGCATTTTGGGTGTTTATCGGTAAAAGGTTTTAATCGGGTCCCTCTACCTGCGGCGAGTAAAAATGCTTTCATAAAAAAGCTCAAAAACCATCTTAAACTTTGACTTTGCGAATCACATTTTGGCTGCGCATCTGTTTTTCAGCATAGGCCAGAATATCGGTTTTGTCCTGATGGGTGGTCAGGTAGTCCCAATAGGTGCTGATGCTGTCTTCGACTTTGCATTGGGGTGACCAGCCCAGAGATTGCAAGCGTGCCGTGTCGGAATAAATGTGACGGGTGTCGCCAAAGCGGTAATATCCACTCATTTGTGGTGCAATGAATTTCCCTGTATGTGCCTGCATGGCTTCGTAAAACTGGTTCACCGTCCAAGCTTTGCCGCCGCCTACATTAAAGACTTGATAGTTGGCATCAGACCTTTCCAATACCATGATGTTGGCAGCCACGACATCCGCAATGTTGACAAAGTCACGCACTTGTTGGCCATCTTCATAAATCATGGGCGCGCGGTTGAAAAGCAAAGAGAGGGCAAAGATACGCATGGCGCCTGAATATGCGTTGTAAAAAGATTGGCGGGGTCCTTGAACGATGGAGTAACGCATCACCACCGAGGGAATAGCATAGCGCCGGCCCAGTTGAATGGCAATTTGTTCCTGTGAGTGCTTGGAAAGGGCATATTGATTGCAAGGATTAATCACGGACTCATCCGACGGCAGCCATAGTAAATCGGAGCGGCATTCAGGGCAAAGATGCGCCCACTGTCCCTTGGACAGCTGTTTTTCCAGACGAATACTGGGATACAGGGGTTTCGTATGGGATGGATCGCATTGGGGGCAATAATAGCGCCCCTCTCCCATGACGGCCTGGCTGGCAGCAACGATCACCTTTTTTACGTTATACCGGCCGGTATCCGCCACTAAAATTTCATATAACAACGCAGTGGAAACCGCGTTGACATTAAAGAAGGTCGAAAAATCGGTTAGATAGTCCTGGTATGCCGCCAGGTGATAGACGGCCTCGACATCTTTGAGCGCCTTGCGCCAGGTCTTTGCATTGCGTACATCGCCCTGGATAAATTCTGCCTCGGGATTCAGGTAGGTGGGTTGGCCTTTGGGATGTACTGTGGGTTGTAAATTGTCCAACAATCGGACTTGATGCCCTTTGGCAATCAAAGCATCGGCCGTATGCGATCCAATAAACCCCGCGCCGCCTGTAATCAGAATTTTCATAATATATTTCTCTTTAAAAACTTACGGTCCACCTGTTCCGGTTTATCATCGTTAAATACAATTGGTTCCCATCCTTAACTTAAAGCTTAAATCTTAACACTTCATACTTGTCCGGGGTTCTGAATTTTCGTGCCATTTCTCCACCGTATTTAAGACCTGGTTGTCGATTCTATTTGCTTGAATAGCTACGATCGTCAAATATCACCTTGCTACCGCTTTGTTCAATCATAAAGGGCATCTCGCGATATGATTTCATGACCTCAAACACCTGGTTTTGATTCTCACGGGCCACCATCAGCAGCAGAAACCCGCCACCACCGGCTCCGCAAATTTTGCCTGCAAGGGCGCCGGCGGCTTTTGCACGGCCGTACATCTGTTCGATGATCGGATTTGAAATGCCGGGAGCCATTTGTTGCTTAAGTTGCCAATTCTGATCCAGCAATTTTCCGCAAGCGACGATGTCGCCTTTTTCCATGGCGGCCGCAAACGGGTCTACGAGCTGGACCATGGCCTGCATATGGCGGCGTTTGTCTTTTGCACCCATATTTGTCCCTTGTTGATCAAGTATTTTATTAGCGCTACGGGTGATGCCGGTATAATAAAGCAGCAGGGATGAGGCAAATTTTCGCTGAACCGCAGGGTCCATTCGGACAGGACGTCGTTGGGTGGTATCTCCGGCTTTGAAAGTGAAAAGGTTCACACCGCCGTAGGCCGAGGCATATTGGTCCTGACGGCCGATAGGTTTGCCCAAAATGTCAATTTCAATGCGGCACGCCTCTTGGGCCAACTGTTTTGCTGTGATCAGTTCATTTTGGTAAGAGTAGAGCGCATGCAGCAGCGCCACCGTAACAGAACTGGAACTGCCCAAGCCTGAACCGCTGGAAGGAATATCCGCCAGGGTGGTAATTTCGATCCCCTTTTTGACGCCTGTGATCTTCATGGCCTCGCGCACCAAATCGTGCTGGATCTCGTCCACATGGGCCACAGTCTCTTTTTGGGAGTAATTGATATAAATCATGTCATCAAAGCGCTCTTTGACAATCGCGTATACAAATTTGTCTATGGCCGTACACACCACCTGGCCTTGATCCTGATGATAATATGCTTTCAGATCGGAGCCTCCGCCTACAAAGCTGATGCGCAGTGGTGTTCGAACAATGATCATCGTGACATATCCTTTCTGCTTAGGGCTCGCATAAAAATGTGAAGTCATTTTTGCGCGAGCCCTAAGGGTTGTACCCCATACTGCCTAAACTCAGTAGATTGAACATTATACCATAGCGCTGGTCCTGAGCTTCAATGGCGTAATTAAAATCTACCCCCCAACACTGGGACTGGTAACGAATTCCGAAGCTGGATTCAATGTCGATCTGGTCATACATATTGCGTTCATGTTTGCCACGAACTTGCCAGCGGTCCGTAATCTTAAGTTCGGCCGCCAAGCCGATAGATTCAGAACCATCTTCAGCAGATGGGCTACTATCCCTACCATAGTTGTAGTTGATATTCAGTTTATCTCCTCGGTTATCCCACAGTTCCAAGGTCGAACCAAACGTCGTGAGCGAATCATCATAAATAGACCATTGCGCATTGGCATTCAAATTGACATATCGCCCGGGAGTGATGTCCAATTCCGCCAAAATATCGGAAAAAGGTTCGGGGTCCTCATCATTCTGCTTGCTGAAATCAAAGCTTTGTTCCAATTTAAATCGCAAAAAGGTTTGGTAGCGAAAATCGGTCTGCGCATTGCTATTTTGTCCCGGCAAGCGGGAGGTAAAGGTGTTGGTCAGGCTGTAGGTCACCAGATTCTTGGCTTCGATGCGATCCACATCGTCAATTTCGGGCAGGTCGCTTTGATCTTGTTCGGGGATAAATTCGTAGACAATTTGTGGTGTCACAGCATGTTTGAGTTGATCGCTTCCAGCCATTGAGAAGTCAAAAAGGCGAAAAAATTCGGTCTGCGTATCCAACTTAAAGTCGTAAAGATAACGATAATATTGTTCTTGTTCTTCTTCGGGTTGATCGTCGTTTTGACTAGGGTACCAAGCTGTTGCACGGGCACCCACGGATGGTGCTACCGTGATGGATTGGAATAGCTGCAATGGCAAATAAAGTCGGGGGTAAAGGTCCAGTCGTTGGCTGCTGGTGCCGTTAATCCGATAATAGTAAACATAGTTGCTGTCAAGGTCGTAGTAAATCGGTGATCCAGCGACCGGCTGTTGCGTACCATTGATGCCGATTGCCGGCATCTGCTGCAGCGTGTCATCGGCTATCGCTTGACGGCGTTTGATCACATCGTCATACCAGCGCAAGTCGGTGTTGAATATAAAGTGATCCCACCTGCGGTTAAGATTCAAACGGTTCAGGCGGATTGGATCGATTTCATCGTCGATGTCGCGGCCAAAAGTGTTCAGAAAGTAGTCTTGTGTGGCCAAGAATCCATTGAGACCATCTTTAAATTCATGCAAATAATCTTGATCACTGACCACATCAAGGTCCAATTTGCCTGTCAGGCCGGCAAAAAGATCCTGGTCATGTTTCATACGAAACCAATAACGCTCTCGATTGGGCCTAACTGCCGCATCGTCCTGGTAACCCCACTTTTCGCTGGATTCAGTGGATCCGTCATCCACCTGGTCGTCCGTGAATCCTTCGGCAATTATGGCGCCCTTGGAGTGTTCTGATAAAATATAGCGATATTCGATACCGGTGCGAACGCCCCGTTCCGACATATAGTGGGCGTACACGGTGGCATCGCTGTGGTCATTAATGGCCCAGAAAAGCGGTTGTAAGTATTGGCTCCCTTTGCGTTGCGAGTAGCCGAACTCGGGCATCAGTAAACCCGACTGCCTTTTTAACTTGACGGGGAAAACCAGGTAGGGAGAATAGAGCATGGGTATTTTCCCCGCCCACAAGGCTGTGTGTTTGGCAAAACCGTAGCCCTCGATAGTGACTTCGAGGTCCTTGCCGGTAACTTTCCAATCGGGATCAGGTCCATCACAGGCTGTAATGGTGAAACTGTCGGCGGCATAGGTTTGGGGGCCGGTTTTACGTATGAGGTCACCCGACAGGTAGAGATGGTTTGCTTTGATAAACAGGGAGCCATTGGTGACTTCTCCGGTTTCAGATTCCAGATTCAAGCGGAGTTGTTGGCCTGAAAGCATATCATTTCCAGATACCAAGCGAACGTTGCCGATAGCGAGAGCTTCTTGGGTTTTTTGGTTCAATTGCACCTGATCGGCACTGATCGACTTTCCTTTGCGCGTTACCACCACGTTGCCTTCGGCCACATAAGCGCCTTGGTCCTGGTTATACTCAATATTATCTGCATTGATCTGCCATGGGGCGTCAGTGGCGGCTCCTGTATTCTCTTCAGCATGCAATTGATCCGATGTGCACCAGATGGCACAAAGAACGATGACCATCCAGACAAAAACATGGTGAATGTACAGCAGCGGGTAATGGGTTCGACGTTTTTGGCGCCGTTTCAATTCCATGGGATCCTTTGTCGCACAAATCTTGACTCGCCTGCATCCTCAAATTCCACACTTGCCTCTGATCAAATTTTTCACTATAGAGTTAACAGGGTTTAAAAATCAATATCAACCTGATAAATCGATGGGTTCTATCAATGTTTATTCGCATCCATCGTTTTTTTCAATGCTGAATTTGGATGGCAGGTTGAACCGAATATGCCAAATGGTTTTAAGTTTTTAGTGTTAAGTGTTAGTGTTAATACCATCACTATTAAAGTTGCATTGAGGCGATCAAAATAAGTGGATATGACACAATCCGATGATTCACTAGATATTCTAGTTACAAATGACGACGGAATTAATGCCGAGGGATTATGGGCGCTGCATCGTGCTTTGAGCCTCCGGCATCGAGTGACGGTAGTGGCCCCGGATCGCGAGCGCAGTGCCGTCGGCCACGGCATCACACTAAAGGATCCCATCCGCGCCTCGCAGGTGTCGGTCAACGGCGACCCAAAATGCTGGGCCGTTAGCGGTACGCCGGCTGACTGTATTAAGTTGGCGCTATTGGAATTGCTGAACCATCAACCGGATATGGTGATTTCCGGCATTAATCCAGGTGCCAATGTGGGGATCAATTTGAACTATTCCGGTACGGTGGCGGCGGCCAAGGAGGCAGCGCAGTACGGGATGACCGCTTTGGCGGTCTCTATCCAAAACAGTGAGAAACTCCACTATGAACCGGCAGCAAAATTTATTGCTGATCTGGTGCCGTTGGTATACAGCAAAGGTCTTCCAGAACGAACGTTTTTAAATATCAATGTGCCCAATTTGACCAAACAGAACAGCACGCGTATTCGTCTGAGTCACCAGAGCCTTGATATATTCAAGGAGTATTTTGACAAACGCTTGGACCCGCGCAACGGTATCTATTATTGGCAAGCTGGCGAAACCCAGCCCATGTATGCGGATTCTGATGCAGACGGGGCGGTCTTGGGCTCTGATTTTATATCCATAACGCCGGTGAAATGTGACATGACAGATTATAACACCTTGGCGAATATGAAGAGCTGGAACTTATCGCGATAGAAGGCCATCTGGGCCTGCCCGTGCAGTTGAATCTATATTTAAGCGAAAGTTTATTAAAGTGAGGTTTATTGACGCGAATTTTCAAAAAGAATAAGGGTGTCAAGCATGCATGAGACCAAACAAAAGCGAACTATTCTTGTGGTGGAAGATGACCCCATAAGCCTTAAATTAGTTACAGCGATGCTTGAATACGCCGGTTACGAAACGACGACGGCAATGGATGGCCGGCAATGCCTGGATTGTGCCAACAAGGATGAACCGGATCTGATTTTAATGGATATCAACATGCCCGCCATGGATGGTATTATGGCCTGCCGGCGGTTAAAAGAGATACCTGAGCTTGCAGCCGTTCCCGTTGTTTTCGTTACTGCCAATGCTGACGATGATATCCTGGAGGACGCCTTTGGGGCAGGGGGCTGTGATTATGTGCGCAAGCCGGTTAACCGTGCGGAATTGCTGGCTCGGGTGGGCAGCGCCTTCGCCCAACGAGACGCTGCTGAGAAACAAGCTGAAAAAGAGAAGTTAAAAGCAGCGCTGGAGACGGCAGGCGGGATCTGTCATAAGCTCAACCAACCTTTGCAATATGTGCTTGGGGCCGTTCAAATTTTAATGATGGATCTTGGTCCTGATGATGCAAAATATGAGCAGTTGGATAAAGTACGCGAAAAAGTAGAGTTGATGGGCGAAATAACCGGCAGGATGGTGAAAATCACCCAGTATCAAACCACATCCCACGGCGGGGGGCAGAATATCCTTGATCTTGATAGATCCGCTGAACCGTCCCCGAGCCAATCAGACCCTTCATGATCGGTTCAAGGTGATTACGCTAAAGATTTTTCCAATAGCTGTATTACCAAGCAGTTGAAACGCCTGAGGTATCATCCAATTTTACAATTTAGAAAGGTGCAGCGTGACAGAAAATACTAAAAAATATGTGACAGACATACGGGCCGGTGAAATAGTCAACGCTGTGTTTTCATTGGCTGAAAAACGCATGGCGCATAAACGTGACGGCAATCCTTTTTTGAACATTACGCTGGCTGATAAAACAGGTCAAATCAAAGGGGTCGTATGGGATAATGTGGCCCAAATGTCTGACGCTGCAGCTACGGGTGATTTTGTTCAGATCACGGCCACCGCAGGTGAATACCGTGGAGGGCTCCAATTGGTGGTCAAATCCCTGGCACCTGTTCCCGTTGAAAACGTGGCACCTGATGATTTCCTGCCCACCTGCTCTCGCGATGTCGATCAGATGTTTTTGCGACTAAAGGCTGTTGTCGATACGATCTCCACGCCTTGCTTGGCCGAACTGATGACGGCGTTTTGGGAGGATGATCTGTTTGTACAGCGTTTCAAGCGGGCGCCGGCTGCGAAAATGATGCACCACGCCTACTTGGGCGGATTGCTCGAGCATACCCTTTCCATGGCGCTGCTGGCAGACAAGATTGCCGGACACTACAGCGGGATCGACCGTGATTTGTTATTAGTAGGGGCCGTTCTGCATGACGTCGGCAAGGTGCGTGAATTGAGCTATCAGCACCGCATCGATTACACCGATGAAGGGCGGCTGCTCAGTCATATTGCCATCGGGCTTGAGATGGTGGAGACCCAAATCAGCAGGCTTGATGATTTTCCCGCGGAGATGTCCACGCTAATAAAGCACATGTTGGTGAGCCATCATGGCGCCCGCGAATTTGGTTCTCCAGAGCCACCGAAAACCATTGAAGCAGTTTTGCTTAATTATATCGATGAAATTGACTCGCGCCTCAATAGCATCCGCGAATTTATGGCCACTGAAGACCCGCAAGCGGTCTGGACGTCCTACCATCGTTTGTTGGAGCGCCATTTTTATAAGGGTGCGCCGGATCCGTCAGGAGAATAACATGTTCATTACATTAGAGGGGATCGAAGGTGCCGGCAAATCATCCCAAGTCGACCCTATCGTTTCATTTATTGAATCCAAAGGTTATGCATGCGTGACGACAAGGGAACCGGGCGGGACCCCCATAGGTGTTCAAATCCGTCGTTTACTGTTGGATCCAACCAACGCCGCGCTTGATTCCAGCGCCGAATTATTACTTTACGTGGCTGATCGTATTCAGCACATCCGAACGGTTATTGCGCCGCATCTGGCCGCCGGGCGGGTGGTATTGTGCGACCGTTTTTTCGATGCCACGATGGTTTACCAGGGGTATGCCCGCGGATTGGATCGTCAGATGATCGTCCGGCTCCACCAATTGGTGTGTGACAATTTGACACCTGATCTGACTTTATTGTTTGATTTGGATCCCCAGTTGGGACTGGCCCGCGCCTGGCGTGACATTGATGGAGGCGGTCGCACCGATCAAGAGTCGCGCTTTGAGCAGGAGAAGATCGACTTTCATCAGAAGGTAAGGGCCGGATATTTGGATCTGGCCGGCCATGAGCCACACCGATTCAGGATTGTCGACGCCCAACAGAGCGAAGCGGAAGTAACCCAGGTCATTGAACAAATACTGGAAGCCCATTTTTTAACCCATGAGCCAAAAATCCGTCATGCTTTCATCCCAAGGGAGCGATAGAATGCTATCCGCTGAAACAAGGACAACAAATTTATATCATTACGTATATAGGTTTAACATCGAACGGAGATATTAAGGAACGCCGCATGATTTGTTATTTTCCTTTTACCCAGGTTACCCCTGATTCTTGTGAGCTTGTCGCACAAACTTTGGGGCCGCTTATTGTTTATACCCCTTTAACCGCGTCAATTCCGGAACCCATGGGCGCGATGCAGCAACAAGGCCTGTTGGATGTGCGTACACCTTCAGGGGTGGACGAGCCCCGCATAATGGATACTTTGCATGGCTTGAAAAGTTGGGCTCTACTTCATAATGGTCATATAGGCGATATGATTCACTATTTAAATACGAATCCAGAGCGCTCTCCATTTGTGGATGAGACTGCCCCGACCCAAATCCAGGCCCAGATTCGCCATTTTAATGAGGGTGCGCGAAACAACGAACCGGATGTGGTCAGTCAGGCGGCCTTGTTTTTGGCCCTGGCGCAAGAATATGATCAGCACCAACAGCGACTTAGCCTGGAATTTAGAGCTGTAATGGACATGGAACGAAACATGTATGCCGACATGGGCAGCGATACCGGCCCGTCGGCCGGGGCAAAATCCCTTGATGCGGATGTTGGTCCAATTTTACCCGAGCAGGACCCCGGCCTTTTTCTGACGGCTCGACGCCTTCAGGCGTGGGCCCGCATCGTTTTACAAGATGCCCGGCCAACCTGGCTGTATCTGACCCCAAGTGCGGCGGTGTTCGATTATTTGAAAGCGCTTTGGCCTGAAGTCATCGAATTTCCCGTGTGGCATTTGAGTCCGCGGGCAGATTTGGTCCTTAACGAGAGGCGCCGTGCCGCCATGCAGGTATGGGTGCATGCCCAAAACCTAAAGGAACAGCCGCGGGATTCTAAACTATGCGGCCATCCCGTTCCAGAGGGCCGGACACTATCGCTAGTGGGTCTGCCCGGCGCTTTAATGGATCGGCTATTGCCGAAACAATCCGGCGCCGATGGATTGTCCGCAGCGCAAGCCGGGGTATCCGAACTTTGGCACCATACCCTAATCGGTTTGGTGGCGTGATAGCCAAAACTTCGGTGACAGATTTTAAAAGTCAGTTCAGGGACGCAACCTAAAAAATAATCGCCTAAAAAAAACCGCGATCAAGGCTTGACGGGTCATATCAAATTGGGGTATGGCGTTTTTTCGAACATACGAATCCAAGTTGATCGAATCAACTTATTGGAAAAATCATTTGAAAGGAGATGCAATAATGGCTTTTAATCCAATCGTGGATGAAGAGAAATGCGTCGGTTGCGAAGAGTGTGTTGACGTCTGCCCCACCGAAGTATTTGAAATGGAAGATGGTAAATCCAAACCTGTTAATGCTGAAGAGTGTCTTGGCTGCGAAAGCTGCGTTGAAGTATGCGAAGAAGGCGCCATCGTGGTTGAGGAAAATTAATCGGATCTTTATACCTTAACCCTGGTAACTATCCAAGTTGCCAGGGTTTTTTATTTTCAGGCCAATCTGCCACTTATCTATATGAGACAACCTATCGGTTAGAATCGATATTGGACGGACAGGAGAGCGCCCTGGTTTAGCGGCTGGCAGGCAAATTGTACCTTATCGTTTTTTATCCAGTCCGGTGCCCATGTTTGTGTCTTAACATAACGATAGCCTTGATAGGCCGCAACTAAAGCCATGATCCCGGCAAAGACGTTGGCCGAGCTCTCATCGGTATAGTTTTCAAATCCTTCAATGTCGCCTTGGTAAGAATCAGCATGCTCTTGGTTGGTACGACGCAGCACCCAATAGTCGAGCGCGTAGATGATAGGATTGACAATATTCCAAAACATCATACCTCGTACAAAACTGTCATTGTTATCGATGCTATCCGATTGCAGGATAACCTCGGAAACAAGTGTTTGGGTGACTAAGCCCGACGCATGCAGTATCGCTCCGGCCGAATCGCTTTCCGCATTTTCAGTAAAACCGATGGGCTGATTGTAGCGGCCCACGCCGAACTCAATATCCGTATTGGTCAAGCGGGCGGCAGCCAGATGGCCGACTTCATGTAAAGTATAAGCGGTGACAACCCCGGTGGTAAATTTGGTCATGGAGAGCAGGAGCGATTCATTTTTCGCTGGTTCGGCAACAGCTTGGGATCCACTGATGACAAGTAATCCGAAAATCAACAATTCAATCCACAAGCCGCGTAATATTTTTGAATTCCTGAAACGGTTAAACGTGTTTAATGGTTTTGCGTGATGCATGCTCAATCCTAATTTGGGTATGCCATCATCCAGATGATGGGACCCTTAAGTGAGCAACACATATGCCATGCAGGGATATGAAAGGATAAATCGGGAGACCATTAAAAAATATTAAATATTAAGTAGTTACGTAAACTCAAGTTAAGCGGCAGCGGGGGGGCACAGCCGGTGCGGCGCTTTATGTTCGGGATGCAGTACGAGATGTTCGAAAAGGCGAACAAGAAGTGGATTGGCGGCAATGGGATGATTCCAGGTGGTCCTTTTTTGATGTCATGTTTTTTGGTGTGGGGATGGATGATAAGCAATGATCCGCTCATCTGCAGACCCCAACAGGTTGTTGTCATGATGTCTTAGATGACATATATCTTGCGCTTTTATGCCGATTATGCTAGTTAGCTGGCACTATGAAGCAGTATGTCATCGATGAACTTCGGCCTGTAGATTATGAAACATTGAAGCACCATTTGGATACCCATTTTGCAGTATCGCAGTTTGAAGGCCTGTACCGGGTATCCTTGGAAAACCAGTTGTTATCTGATATCCAGAAAGCCCATATCGAATGCCAACCCTTTTATTTCGCCCTTGAATTGTCACCCGATCGGCTGGCGAGTGAGCTTTTGGTGCGAACCGACAACAAGATTCGTTGTGATTGCATTCAAATGGCCACCCAGGCGCAGCGCAATTGGCTGATCCAAACCATCGATGCCATTTTTGAACACTTGGCCATTAGGGTATAGGCAGGATAACCAAGAGTTATTGTCTTGATCGTGGGCTGAACAGGCATTTAGCGCATTGCACTTGATTGGCTGTGTTGTTGCAAAAAATGAAGACCAAAACCGATAAGCGTTTCGCTTTAACGCTGCTGCATACCGTGATCGTTTACCTATGGATTATACTGGGCACTGTTTTATTGGGTACACTGGCCATTTTGGTCTCTTTTTTTTCAAAAACCGGCGATGCCGTTCATCATGTGGCCAGGCTATGGGCTCTAACGATATTATGGGTCAGCGGCATCCGGTTCACGATTAAAGGTATGACCGAAAATGCTGGGTCGGGTTCCTATATCTTTATGTCCAATCATCAGAGCAATTTTGATATTCCGGTATTGCTTGGTGGCTTGCCTTTCCAATTTCGATGGCTGGCCAAGGCTGAACTCTTCAAGATTCCTATTTTTGGCGCCAGCATGAAAGGGGCTGGCTATATCAGCATCGATCGTTCGGATCGTAAATCAGCTTTTGAAAGCTTGGCGCGTGCCGCTCAGCTCATACACAATGGCACCTCCGTACTGATTTTCCCTGAGGGCACCCGGAGTCCGGATGGTCGACTGCTTTCCTTTAAAAAGGGTGGCTTTGTGCTGGCCGTTGATGCCGGCGTACCCATCATCCCTATCCTTATTACAGGAACCCATGATATTATGCCCGCAAAGAGTCTGATGATAGAGCGTCATTCGGTGGAAGTGAAAATTTTGGCGCCCATTGAAACGGCCGCTTACAGCCGCGAAAATAAAGATGATTTAATGACCCATGTACGCCAGGTCATGTTGGCTGCCGCCGCAGGTGACGCCCAGGGGGTTGAGGATGCTTAAATTGGTTGCCCTGGGCGGTTTAGGCGAGATTGGGCTGAATATGATGGCAGTGGAGTGCGACCAAACCCTGTTTGTTATTGATGTGGGTCTGATGTTTCCAGAGGATTACATGCTAGGGGTAGATTATGTGATCCCCGATATGACGTATCTCAGACAAAACAGCCGAAAAGTGATCGGCATTGTTTTGACCCACGCCCATGAAGATCATATTGGCGCCTTGCCTTATCTTTTAAAGGAAGTGAGTGCACCCGTATTCGGAACCCCTTTCACTTTGGGGGTTGTGCGCCATAAACTTGAGGAGCACGACTTGCTGGCCGGTACCGCTTTACACGCCATTCATCCGCACGAGACCCTTAAAATGGGGCCTTGCGAACTTGAATTTGTGCGTGTCAATCACAGCGTGGTGGATGGTGTGGGCATTGCCATCCGGACGCCTTATGGATTGGTGATACACACCGGTGATTTTAAGCTCAGCAACACCTCAATTGGTGGAATGGCGACGGATGTGCACCAGTTTGCCCGTTACGGCGAAGAAGGCGTATTGGCACTGCTCTCGGATTCAACCAATGTGGAGAGCCCCGGCTATACCGTATCTGATGCTGAAATAGGTGATTCACTATCTCGGATTTGCAAAAAATGTACAGGCCGAATCATCGTCGCTCTGTTTGCTTCCAACATTGGTCGCATACAACAAATAGCCGATATCGCAGAAGCAAAAGGTCGAAAGATCGTTTTTAACGGACGCAGTATTGAAGTCTCGGTCTCCATTGCACGTCAATTGGGTTATCTCAAAATACCCACAGGCATGGAAATTGAGATCGATCAGATGGATCAGTATTCGGATGATGAAATAATTATGGTCACCACCGGTAGCCAGGGGGAGCCCATGTCGGCTTTAGCTCGCATGGCTGCCGGTTCTCACAAACAGATCAAGGTCAAGTCTGAAGATACCATTATTTTGTCATCAAAATTCATTCCAGGCAATGAGAAGGCCATCACAGCTATTATTAATGATCTTTTTCGACGGGGAGCTGATGTGATTTATGAGAAGGTCGCCAAGATTCATGTTTCTGGGCATGCCTTCCAAGAAGAATTAAAAATGATGATTCAACTGATCAAGCCCAAATTCTTCATTCCAATTCACGGTGAATATCGGCACTTGGTACAACATGCCAAACTGGCACAACAGCAAGGAATTGAACAGGAGAATATTCTGCTGGCCCAAAATGGGCAGGTGATTGGCTTTGACCATGGGGGCGGAGCCCTGCAAGAGATGATCGCCACCGGCCGGCTGCTTATTGATGGCAAAGGAGTCGGTGACGTAGGGCGCAGCGTGCTTAGAGAACGACGCATGCTGTCCGAAGAGGGGATGGTTGTGGTCAATATGGCCATTGATGAAGAAACCGGTGTTATCATCTACGGTCCGGAGGTCGCTTCCAAAGGGTTTGTCTTTGAAACTGAAACAGGCCATTTGCTTGATGACGCCCAATGCGTGATTTTAGAAATTGTTGAAGATGTGTCACCGGAAGTGCCCAATCGGACTGACATTATTCGTTCAAGGGTTCAGACGGCGTTACGGCAGTATTTTTTCTTTGCCATCGGTCGCCGTCCGGTCATTTTACCTTTTATTGTGGAAGTATAACAGCTTTGAGAGTGATTGAGCTATGCGTAGAGAAATCATTGGCATTTTACTCTTTTTTCTGGTCATTTTTACTCTGATCAGCTTGCTCTCCTATCACCACACCGATCCATCGATACACAGCGCCGGAGTCAGTGGACGGGTGCACAACCTATTCGGACCTGTTGGTGCTCAGGTGGGGGGGCTTCTGGTGGGACTCTTTGGCCTGGGTGCTTTTTGGATGCCCGTATTGCTTTTGTTGGCCAGCCTCCATTTTTTCGGCAACCAGTCTCGCCGAGCTTTACTGCCCATCGTCACCGGTGGGGTGCTGCTGCTGATTGCCACGGGCAGTTTGCTGGCATTGAAGCAAAATCACTACTTGCTATTGGGCAGCAAATTTTCGGCCGGTGGCATCGTTGGGGCCCCACTCAAAGCGCTGCTGGTTCGTTATGCCAACATGGCCGGCAGCGTCATTATACTGGGCCTGACCTGGCTGATTGGTTTTATTTTGGCTACCGGTTTTTCGCTGGTGGCTTTTTACCGCCGCTGCCAAATGACGCTGGATCGATGCGCCGACCAGATAAAAACAGTCATGATTAAGCGCCAGGAACGCCGACAGAAGGCCAAAAAAAGGGAACACAAGCTGAAAGTTATAGCGAAGCAACCTCAACCCAAGATTACCATTAAAACACCAGTACAGGCGCCTGCCAAATCACGCCCGGCACCCAAGCAGAAAGTATTTGAATTTATGCGGGATGACAGCAGTTTCCAGCTTCCGCCGATCAATCTTTTGGATGACCCGGAGGAGCGACCTGTCTCTGTGAACGATGAAAGCCTGCAAATGCAGTCCAAGTTGCTGGAGAAAAAGTTGGAAGATTTTGGCGTAGCCGGTCGCGTCATGGCAGTCACCCCGGGGCCGGTGATCACCACTTTTGAATACGCCCCGGCGCCTGGTGTTAAAATTAACAAGATTGTCAACCTGAGCGATGATCTGGCGCTTGCCCTTAGGGCCATCAGTATTCGTATTGTGGCGCCCATCCCGGGAAAAGCGGCCATCGGTATTGAAGTCCCCAATACAGATCGCGAAACCGTGCGCTTCAAGGAGATCGTAGCATCAGATGCGTTTGATAGCACCAAATCAAAGCTGAGTATTTGTCTGGGTAAAGATATAGTAGGCCACCCGGTGGTGGCGACATTGGATAAAATGCCCCACTTGCTGATTGCCGGTGCCACAGGAGCCGGTAAAAGCGTGGCACTGAACACCATGATTTGCAGTTTGCTTTACAAAGCCAAGCCCGATGAAGTCAAACTCATCATGGTGGATCCCAAACGTATTGAGCTGTCCGCCTATGATGGCATTCCCCATTTAATTACACCGGTGGTCCAACAAGCCAAAAAAGCCACCCACGCCCTTTTTTGGGCGGTCAGGGAGATGGAGCGCCGCTACGAGTTGCTCTCTGACAAACAGGCGCGCAACATCAGCACTTACAACCAGAAAGTGTTGCGTGAAATCAAGTCCAAAAAGAGCGAACAAGACAACAGTGATGCTGATCTACCGCAATTGTTGCCCTATATCGTTATTATTATTGATGAGTTGGCCGATTTGATGATGGTGGCCTCACGCGATGTCGAAGTGGCGCTGACACGGCTGGCCCAGATGGCGAGAGCAGCCGGCATTCACCTGATTTTGGCTACCCAACGCCCCTCGGTGGATGTGTTGACCGGTATCATTAAGGCCAACTTTCCCACGCGACTGACCTTTCAGGTCTCGTCCAAAACCGATTCTCGAACCATTATCGATACCAACGGTGCTGAAAATTTGCTGGGCATGGGAGATATGCTTTTTCTACCCCCCGGTACTGGAAGATTGCAACGCAGTCACGGCGCCTACATCTCCGAAAATGAATTGACCGCAATTACGGAGTATATTAAAAAACAACAGCCGCCAGAGTATGACCAGCAGGTCGTTGAACCCCCTGCCAAAGAATCGGACGACGGCCAAGCCATGGAGTACGACGAGCGCTATGATGATGCCGTGGCCTTGGTAACCAAAAACGGACAGGCTTCCATATCTATGATTCAGCGCCATCTGCGCATTGGTTACAATCGCGCGGCGCGCATCGTGGAAACTATGGAGACTGAAGGGGTCGTGGGGCCGGCAGATGGGGCGAAACCGAGGGAGGTACTGGTCAGGAACTACGATGACCTACCCTAGAAACGGTGATGAAGGCTTCCCTCGAACCCAATCTCTGCGTTAAAATGGAATGTTCAATTCTCGACGTAGCCGAGCTACGACTGCGGATAAACCTTCCATTTTGCCTTGATCTTGGGCTCGATGGGAACTTTCATCACCGTTTCTACAATTTTTAGAAAACGGCTGAGGTTTTGCCTGACAGGTTGATCCACTATTTTTTAAAGCCCATCACGTACTAGGCTTATCAGGGGGCTATGGTGGCTGAGGCCAAATCTTATAGACAATATGACTTCTATAGATTCTCTGCATAAATTGGCCGATACAGTTAAGGGTTTTTTAGATCCGGAAGAGGGGGCGAGGCTTTATGAGGTGGCATGTAAGGCGGCGCAGAAGGGGCCTTGCCTGGAGATAGGGAGCTATTGCGGCAAGTCGGCAATTTACTTGGGTTCGGCTTGTAAGGTGCACCATAGCGTCCTTTTTTCCATTGATCATCATCGCGGATCTGAGGAACAGCAGCCCGGAGAAGCGTATTTTGATCCTGAATTGTTTGATGCACGTACTTACCAGATCGATACCTTGGGATATTTCAGACAGACCCTTCAACAAGCTGAGCTGGAGGACGCTGTCGTGCCCCTTGTGTCTAGCTCCGCCTTGGTGGCGCAAGCTTGGCGTACACCTTTGAGCCTGGTGTTTATCGACGGCGGGCATGCTTTCGAGACTGTCCTGACCGATTATACCTTCTGGGCCAAGCATCTTATACCCACGGGCTATTTGTTGATCCATGATATATTCGACGATCCTGCCGAAGGCGGTCAGGCCCCGTATCAAATTTATCAAAAAGCACTTTCCTCAGGCGCTTTTCAACAATGCCCCAAGACAAAGACATTGGGTGTTTTGCAATCGGTGTGACCAGGCAACTCGTGATTTTGTGTTTTTAAATCAATAAAATTATCTGTATTGACAATATGTTGTAGGTTTTTCACCCTTAAATGGTGCCGCCCTCTTGCATTTTTTTAGCTCTATCGCCTATGATAGATAGAACAATCAGCACTGACCTGGCTGCCTCACATCTGCTATTTCCCAAACGCTTCTGACAACTGGCATGATGCTCCCTACTTAAAAGCCTACAATCTTAACATTTGCGCAGTGGTTTATTTAAAGCCGGCATAAATATTGATAAAGTTCCAGGCATGAAATTTATGAAAAAAACTAAAAAGAGAAACATAACGCGAAGGCTGACCATAAGTTATTATGTTCTGGTTTCGACTTTTTTAGCTTTTGGTATTTCTTCTTTATATGACGTCAATACAATTTCGAGCCTGACCCGCACCATTTATGATCATCCTTTGGTCGTATCCAACGCGGCACTTCAAGCGAATGTTTCTATAACCAAAATGCATCGCAACATGAAAGACATTGTACTCTTTCAAGATCCGCTTCAGATTCAAAGCTCAATTGATGCAGTGAATCTTGAAGAACAAAAAGTGTTCCAAGATTTTGAAATTGTAAAAAATACAATTATTGGTGACGACGGAAAAAAACTTGAAAACGGGGCCAGGATCCTGTTCACGAATTGGAAGCCGATTCGTGAACAAGTGATTAATCTGGTCCAACGGGGCGATAGGAAAAAAGCTGCTGAGATAACCATTGGAATAGGTGCCAAACATGTTGTCGAATTAGAAAAAAAGATGCTGAGTTTAACAAATTATGCGAGAAACAAAGCCACGCTCTTTATGGGTGAAGCTGAAAAAACGCATTCAAGGCTTAAATTAAGTTCGATGATTTTTTTGGTATTGCTTTTATCCTTATCTTCGCTAATCGCATTCTTTGTCTTAAGGCAAACCGTTATGTCTGAGAACAAAATTCAACAAAGCGAAAAGCGCTATCGCTCCTTGATTGAAAGCCAAACCGACCTGGTCTGCCGTTTCCTTCCAGATGGGAAGTTTGTTTATGTTAATGATGTCTATTACAAGCTCTTCAATAAGTCCAAAGAGGATTTGATAGACGAATGTTGGCCCCCGAGGCTTGTCGATAATGATACAGAAATAATTAAAAGCAAGCTTTCGGAATTGTCTTTTTCAAAACCGACAGTTACTACCGAAAATAGGGTATTTTCCGGTAAAGGTGAAATACGCTGGGTGCAATTTGTAAATACCGGCATTTTTGATGGCAATGGAAAATTGATGGAAATTCAATCCGTGGGACGTGATATTACCCAGCTTAAACGGGTCGAAGAGAAACTTCGGAAAAACGAACAGCTTATGGAGGAGGCCCAGGCACTCGCTCATGTGGGCAGTTGGGAATGGGACATACAGACAGGTGAAGTCGACTGGTCGAATGAGGTCTACAATATTTTCGGTCTTGACCCCGTGCATTTCAAACCACAAATAGACGTCGTTATGCGCCGGTTTCACCCTGAAGAGCAGAAAAAACATCAAGAAACAATTGCGTTTTTGAAAGACAATAGGGGGAAATTTACTTTCGAAGCACGTATTTTGCTTCCGAATCATTCGGTTCGACAGGTTATTTATGCTTCGCGGGGCCAATACGACCATCAGGGGAGATTGACGAAAATCATCGGATCTGTCCACGATATTAATGAGCGTAAGGAAGCGGAGAAGACACTGAACGAAGTTCTGGAATTCAATAAAAAGATAATATCGGAAAGCCCGGTAGGGATTGCCATCTACGATGCTGAGTCGGGGCAATGCATAACAGCCAACGAATCAATAGGCAAACTCGTTGGCGCCGCCAAAGATCAGGTGCTTTTACAAAATTGTTACTCGCTCGATTCATGGAAAAAATCGGGTTTGCTAAATACCGCCAAGACGGCTTTGGCGGAAGGTGTCAATAAGCGTTGCACCGCAGAAGTGAAAACCACCTTTGGTAAGGACCTCGCAATTGATTGCCATTTTGCACCGTTTACCTTCGGCGCAAAACGACATTTGCTGGTTGCCGCTGCCGATATTTCTCGTAGGATAAAGGCCGAGAAAGCTATTGTCGAACAAAAAAGGGTGGCAGAACGCTATCTGAACCTTGCGTGTGTCATTTTTGTCGGCCTTGACAGCAACGGAATCGTAAATGTTGCAAACCAGAAAGCGTATGATATTTTAGAATGTCGTGAGAAAGATGTCATTGGTAAAAACTGGTTTGATCATTTTATACCCCCAAACCTCAAGCAGGATGTTCACTCTGTTTTTCTAAAATTAATGCGTGGAGAAATCGAACTCGCCGAGTATCACGAAAATCCAATTCTTTCCAAGAGCGGAAAGGAAAAATTAATTGCCTGGCATAATACCTATTTAGCAGATGATGATGGAAAAATTGTTGGCATTCTCGCTGCAGGCGAGGACATTACTGAAAAAAAGCAACTCCAAGTTCAGCTCCAGCAATCGCAAAAATTGGAGTCCATTGGGAACTTGGCTGGTGGCATTGCACATGATTTCAACAACATATTGTCCTCTATCATCGGGTATACTGAATTAGCATTTGATGAGGTGGCCAAAGGAATACCGTTGGAAGGCTACCTTCAGGAGATTTATACGGCAGGAACGCGAGCCAGAGATCTGGTCAAGCAAATATTGGCTTTCGCGCGCCAGTCTGATGAGAAGCGTAAACCCATTCGGATTGACAGCATCGCGAAAGAGGTGCTGAAGCTTATCCGCTCAACAATTCCTTCGAGCATTGAGATTAGGGAAAGCATAAATAGCCAGTCACTCATTCTAGGCAACCCATCGCATGTCCACCAGCTTTTACTGAACTTGTGTACCAATGCTTCACAAGCCATGGAAGAGACCGGCGGAATTTTGGAGATTGGGCTGGAGGATGTAGAATATGATGATTCGCCGGGCCATGCGTTACCCAAAATGAAATCCGACAACTATATCAAAATAACCGTATCCGACACCGGTATGGGAATTGCGCCGAATATCATTGATTCCATATTTGAGCCCTATTTTACTACCAAAGGAGTCGGCAAAGGTACGGGTATGGGGCTTGCGCTGGTGCATGGCATCGTTGAATCTTATGGCGGCACAATTTCAGTTAAAAGTGAATTGGGCAAAGGGACCATTTTTTCAGTTTTTCTACTCGTGACAAAGAAACATGAGGATTATCTACCATACAAGGAAGAGACACTACCTTCCGGATCCGAACGCATTCTGTTTGTCGATGATGAAGCTTCTATCGCCAAAATTGGCGGTAAGGTTCTTGAACGCTTAGGTTATTCGGTTACGACCCGAACCAACAGCGTTGAAGCATTGGATCTATTTCAGTCAAAACCGGGCCACTTTGACTTGATCATTACCGATATGACCATGCCTAAAATGACCGGTGAAAAACTGGCTGCCGAATTAATGAAAACGCGTGCGAATATACCGGTAATCCTGTGCACCGGATACAGTAATATGATATCTGATGAGGAGGCTACCAAAATGGGTATCAAAGCATTTGCCTATAAGCCTTTTGTAAAGGCCGATTTGGCAAAAACAGTCCGAAAAGTTCTTGATGATACCAAAGGATAAAGTCGCGCTTTATTATTTGATATTTGGATTCCGGCTATACCGCCTGCATTAGGTAGGATTCTTCTTTTTCTGCCATTTTGATGACCACTGCAACGACATCAGATAGATCACCATCGCTGTGACTGACGTAGCGGGGCCTTAAGGTGTGACCATCGGCGATGGTCTCGGCATGCCGGTTGGGCAGGATCAGAACAATGCGTATGTTCCGCAGCAGATGACGCATTTGTATCAAGTTGGATAGCTCCGCATTGTTTTTGGGCATTAAAATGGCCACTAAGGGGGTGCTTATCGGTTTGCGCAAGTTTTCGGATAGATATTCCAAAGAGTCGTATAATTCTATGGGTGTATTATTGGCTGAATTGATTCTGTTGACCAGGAGTTTGCCAACTGCGTTCCCCGAGGGCGCATAGATCATAATTCGCATGGGCGCATCCTTTCAGCATTTTTAAATGACAATTATTTTTACCACCGTATGAAAAGCAAAGGCTATGCCGACCTCTCATGAATTACACTGCATAGCTCCAGAATTATAAAAATAATAATATTAGTAATATATATGGATATTGGTCCGATGCTCTAAATGCAGGGATCGCCCACCCATCGCCGGCGTCCGCAAATCAGAACCGGATGTTCGCAAAGACGAACATTGTCAGATAAAATCCTTTGGCCATATAGTTGTTGATCGGGATTTAAGCTGGATGACCGGCCTGCGTGAAGGGAGGTTGGTGTTGGGGTGGTTTGGCCAGCTTGTGCTTTTTAAGCAACTCAAAGAGCCGGGTTCGGGACAAGCCCGACATGCGACAAGCCTCTTTACGGTTGCCCTGGGTGATGTGGTTCAGCCGTTCCAGGTAGCGCCGCTCCATATTTTCGCGAAAGGTATGGATTT
>JBNLFN010000029.1:0-29599 GCA_050305555.1 Desulfobacteraceae bacterium
GTGGTGCGTTACCGTAAAAACGGTGTGCTTAAGCGCCTGCACGCCACACCCCTGACCGCCTTTGAATACCTCAGTGCACAGATGGTTTCCCGTCTCTTTTTGCTGGTATTTACGCTGACAATCCTCTGGGTGGGGTGCGACCTGGTCTTTGATTTTAATGTGGAAGGCTCCTATGTGGATCTGGCGCTTCTTTTTTTAATCGGTTGTTTGAGCCTGACTGCCATGGGATTGGTTGTGGCCTCAAGAGGCACCAGCGAAGAATTTACCAACGGTGTCCTCAACTTTGTCACCTGGCCCATGATGTTCCTCTCGGAAGTGTGGTTTAGCATCGAAGGGGCTCCCCAGTGGGTTCGCGGCATCGCCAATTTATTTCCCCTGACGCATCTTCTCAGAGGGGTGCGCAAAATTATGAACGATGGGGCCACGTTGGTGCAAGTAGGGCCCGAGCTAACGGCATTGGTTGGCATGACCTTGGCTTTTCTGATTGCGGGGGCGATGCTTTTTTCCTGGAATAAATAGTACAAAAAGATATAGTTCTATAAGTAAACAATAGCAGTCTGAGTGAAGCATTTCACCCAGGCCGCTATTGCGGATCTTTATTTTGGGTCTCTAAAAATGAAATCCGGCAAATACAAGAATATGCGTACCACCGGCTTCTCCACTAACCCCGTTTATGGTGATCTCTGCTTGGGAAAAACGAATGTCTGCGCCGATATTAAAATGATTTGCTATGGTATAAGCCAATCCCCCATTGATCCAGAAGCCAATATTGCCATCGCTTCCTGAGCTATTGCGCCCGCCCAGGGAAGCGATAGCTTCAGCATCAATTTGAGCTATTCCACCTCCGAGGTAAGGCTTGAATTTATTTGTGATGGGCCAGTATTTTCGAATACCGATATTGATCTCTTGAGTCTTACTCTCCAGTGTAATGCCGCTAACAGTTTCGTCATCTTTTCCGGATAGATAGTCGATAGCGATTGCTACAGGCCAATTATTTGCTCTGAAATCGAACATGAAACCATATTCATCCTGCGTATCAGCAGGATCCCAATCGCCAGAGGACAAGGTCTTTTGGCCATATAAGATGTTAATATTGCCTTCAGCCCAAACTGTACCGACCAATGCGCTTGACCAAAAAAAGAATGCCAAAAATACCGTGATCCACTTTGCTTTAACCATCTTCAATCTCCTTCAACGTTCTGTTTTAGTTCAGTAGATGTATATCTGGTTGTATCTGGTTAAAATTGACTATTATCATTTTCGCACAGTATTTACAATAATTACAGATATAAGTGTCTAATTCAATTCGTCAGGCTGTGAATGGGAGAGGGGATGAGACCGCCGCGGCGGATGAAAGGATTGTCGCCTTGGGCGTTGTTGACCGCCATAATCACCGATTCGCCCAAAAGGCCGCCGAAACGGGCATGCTCGCCGGCGCTCTTTCCAGGTACCGGAATGATGCGGGCCGCGGTGGTCTTTTTGTTGATGACCCCGATGGCCATTTCATCAGCAATGATGGCGGCTAAGGTCTCAGCAGAAGTATTGCCGGGGATGGCCACCATATCAAGGCCCACGGAGCAGACACTGGTCATGGCTTCCAGCTTTTCCAGAGATAAAAAGCCGTCCTTGACCGCTTGGGAAATATTCAGGTCTTCGCTCACCGGAATAAACGCACCGCTCAACCCCCCCACATTCGAACTGGCAAAGGCACCGCCTTTTTTGACCGCATCATTGAGCATGGCCAAGGCCACGGTGGTGCCGGGAACACCGATGCTGCGTAATCCCAGGCTTTGAAAAATTTCACCTACGCTGTCCCCTACATGGGGTGTGGGGGCCAATGATAGATCCACCACGCCGAAACGGATGCCCAGCATCTCGGCAACTTCGCGCCCGATCAGCTCACCCACGCGGGTGACTTTGTAAGCCGTGCGTTTGATAAGTTCGGACAACTGCTGCAAGTCAAGGTCTTGTGTTTGGGATAGTGCCCGGTCAATGGCCTTTTTGACTACCCCGGGACCGGAAACCCCTACATTGATGACCGCATCGGCTTCTCCTATTCCCAGATAGGCACCGGCCATAAAAGGTACATCTTGCGGAATATTGGCAAAAACGCACAGCTTGGCACAAGCCAAGCCGTCGCGATCCGCAGTCAGCGCAGCCGCGGCTTTGATCTGTTCACCCATCAGCAACACCGCATCCATGTTAATGCCGGCCCGGGATGAGGCCAGATTGACCGAAGCACAAAGGCGTTCTGTTTCGGCCAAGGCGTGCGGAAGGGCTTGGATCAAAGAACGATCACCGGCAGCCATGCCTTTTTCAACCAGGGCGGAAAATCCACCCAAGAAATCCACATTAACCGCCTGGACCGCTTTGTCCAGCATCTGGGCAATGCGCACCATCTCTTCAGGCCCGAAACTCGCGGCTGCCACAGCCATTGGACTGACCGAAATGCGTTTATTCACAATGGGGATACCAAATTTTTCACCCACGCGATTGCATGTGGATACCAGTTTTTCAGCAGATTGGGTGATGCGATCGTAAATTTTAGTGGTAAAACGATTCAAATCATCGCTGGCACAATCCAGCAAATTAAGCCCCAAAGTGACGGTGCGCACATCCAAATTTTCATTGCGCAACATTTCAAGCACGGAAACAATTTCGCTATGGGTCAGCATGGTGAGGCAATTCCTTAAATCCGGTTAATGGCTTCGAAAATATTCTTGTGTTGAATGTTGATCTCCAGACGCAGCTCCTGTCCTTTATCTTTTAGTGACTGGCGCAGTGCCGCACGGTCGATATCCATTGGAATATCGACTTCATAGATCATTATGTTATTGTCCGGCGCATTGCCGCCGCGAAATACCGCTTGCAGTTGTGTGACATTGACGTTGTGCATGGCCAATAAGGCGGTCACCCGGGAGACCAATCCTTTTTGGTCGGGTCCCCGGGTGGTGATCACGAAAGGCTCGCAATCGCTGGTGGTCCAAGCCACCGCTTTGGCTCCCAGATTGCGGACGTGAAAGTGAAGGTTGAACCTTTGGGTATGCTTTTGGAGTGCATCCTGCAGATCCTGGGCAGATACCTTTTGAGGGCCTGATGTAATAAATATTCCTGAAAATTGGTTTTGCAAAATGGTCTGGCTAACATCTTCAATGTTAAAATCCTGTGCGAAAAGGACTTGAGTGATAACCGCAATAATACCGGGTTGATCCTCCCCTAAAACCGAGATGATTAATTTATGCATGGTAAACTTGCTCCTTCGGCGATACGCTTCATTGGCTATATGAACCAAACATCAACAGCTGTCAAACGTTAGAGGAAACAGGATTTTTGTGCGCATCTTTGCGTTTTAACCATTTCGCCAGGTGTCGCATTCCTTGATCTATGGATACCAAAGGTTTGTATCCTAAATCGTTTTTAGCCGCCTGTATGCTGAACCAGTGGGAGCTCGACAGTTCCTGCGCCACAAAGCGGGTCATGGGAGGTTCGCGTTTGATGCCCAGTAACCCATAGATCCGTTCGCATAATAGGCCTGTAAAACGGGCAAGGGCAGGGGAGATGGTTTTCGATACTGGGGGTTTGCCCCCGGCAGCCAGGATAAGGTTGATCATCCGCCACAACGCAATGGGCTCGTCCTGGCTGATGAAATAACAATTTCCCGACAACTGCGGGTTCTCTTTGAGTTTCTTTTCAGCCAGCAGATGGGCATGGGCCGCATTGTCAATATAGAGGGTGTCGACTTTATTGGTGCCGTCACCGACTTGACGAAGACGGTGGGCACGGGCTAGAATCCGTGGCACCAGATGATTATCCCCGGGTCCCCAGATTAGATGGGGCCGCAATACCACAGCGGGCAGTCCACTGCGTGCCGCTTTGATCACAGCCTGCTCGGCGAGGGCTTTTGTTTTGGGGTAGTGGGCGTGAAAATCAGCGGGATAAGGCAACGATTCATCGACACCTTCCATATCCTGACCATTAAAGACCACACTGGGAGAACTGGTGTAGACCAGGCGCTGGATGCCGTGTTTTTTTGAGGCGGCTATAATGTTTTGGGTACCGGTCACGTTGGTTTGATAATAGGTCCGAAAAGGTCCCCACACGCCGGCTTTGGCCGCTGCGTGAAAAATCGCTTCAATACCGTCACATGCCTGCTCCACCGCGTGGACGTCAGACAGATCACCCTGGAACTGCTCCACACCGAGTTGATCCAATTGGGGATAGAATGCACGCGAAAAGCTGCGGACCCGCTCACCCGCATTCAATAGATGCCTCACAATGGCGCCGCCCAAAAAACCGCCACCACCGGTAACCAATATCTTTCTTTTTTCAGCCATATTCAGATTTTATAGAATTCGCGTTCATATTTTCCGCTGGGCCCACACCGCCAATTGCTCGCGGAAGATTTTGGAGTTATGTCGGATGTCCACTGGAAAGCCGGGATGGAAAAGAAAGGTATTGATATTTTCAGTTAAAATGTTGTCGTGGGCCATCTCCAGCAGCTCTTCGGTTAAGGCCTCCCGGTCGCTGTCGCGCTGATCCGATTCAAGTTCGATACAGATCACGGGCTCCTGGTTGGGTGGCTGACCCAACCCCACCAATGCACTGCGAAATACCGCAGGGTGGTTGTTGAAAACAGCCTCGCACGGAATGGTGAAAAGTGTTTTCTCTTGGGTGACCACCCGATGGCCTTTGCGGCCGCAAAACCAAATCCGCCCTTTGGCGTCACGCCAGCCCAAATCACCCATGCGGTGCCAAATTTTTTCATCCGCTTTGATTTTTGAGAGTTCGTCATGCTTTGGCCTCTCGAAATACCCTTGGGTGACGACTTCGCCGGCGACCGTAATCTCACCGATATCCCCCGCTTTGACCAACAAATCATCTGACCAGATTGCAATGGGATCATCACTGATTTTGATGATTTGAACATCAATGCCTTGAACGGGACGGCCGACGCACAGACCATACCCCTGTTCACTGAGCTGAGCGGTTTCCTGCAGGATCTCATTGCTGCCAAAAGCGGAGACCGGCATGGCTTCGGTGGCACCATACCCGGTGTGGATTTGAGAATCTTCGTCCAGCATGCTTGTAAATTGGGCAATGTTGGCGGGGCTGGCCGGCGCACCGGCTGAGATAACCCGTTTGAGAGAGGGCAGCTTAATGGCATTTTTTTTACCATAGCGGCCCACCCGATGGAGCAGAGCAGGCGAGGCAAACATGTTGGTGACGCCGTGATTCACCACGGCTTCGATGATCTTTTGCGGATTGACCTGGGCCGGGCGGGTGGGGTCCATCTCCGGAATGACCGCAGTCATGCCCAAAGCCGGATCGAACAGTGCAAACAATGGAAAAGTGGGCAAGTCGATTTCATCCGTAGAGATGGCAAACTGAGCTCTGATTAACCGGACTTGGGCATCGAAAATACCGTGGGTATAGATTACGCCTTTGGCCGGTCCGGTGGCCCCGGTGGTAAACAAAATAGCGGCCATTTCATCTTGTTTGGTATCGGCTACCGTATAAGGACGCCACGGCAGGACGCGGATATCCCTCAGTGTCGATCCACCCCAGAACCATCGTCTACCCACGGTGATGGCTGTTTCAACGCCTCTGAAATATTTGGGGCAAATCACTCGCAAAACATGCGCGGCGGGTAACCCGATAAGGGCTTGCGCACGGCTTTCATTCAGACAGGCCAACATGCGGCGAATCCCCATACCTGGATCCACCATTACCGGTACGGCGCCGATTTTAAACATGGCAAAGGTAAGGGCGAAAAATTCTAAGCTGGGGCGAACCATTAAAATGGTGCGGGTACCCCGTTTGATGCCGGCTTTTTCCAAACCATGGGCAAAACAATCCGACTCGCGGTCCAGCTGGCGAAACGTCAGGTGTGCATAGGCCATTCGCCCATTGCCGTCCCGGGTGGCGGGATGGACCACAGCGCGCCGATAGGGCTGTACGCGTGCCATGGTTTTTAAATAATGGGCGACATTGATGGATGCTGAAACGCTTGATTCAATCGTATGTGAGTTGGCGGTATACATGAATAATTTCAGGCCTGTCTGATGTGAAAGCAAGGTTTAAAATTTTGACACATCCCCATAGCCATTATCATCGCAATGGATATTTGTGCAAGAACTCCTTAATATGGGAAATGATCCTATCCGGCACATCCTCAAAAAGATAGTGACCGGCATCCGCATACCAGTGCGCTTGGGCCTGGGGCCAGCGGCGCTGCCACTCATCATAGTAATCACGATCAAAAACAAAATCGTGGGCGCCCCATAATATCATCGTGGGTTTCTCTCCTAATTTATCAAGGTTCTGTTCAACCCGTGCCACAATGGCACCCGAGGGATCGTTCGCGTCCAAGGGAATATCCTGAACAAATTTCAATGTGGCCATACGATTTTGAGGCGTATTGTAAGGTGCGCTCAATCCGGTTTTAACCGCGGCTGATAACCGATGTTTGGGCGCCATGTATAGCGCGGCCCGGGAAAACAGGTTCAAATGCAGCACCAACCAGTCTGCGAAGGTATTGGGTTTGCGAATCAGGCGCAGGCGACGGGGTATCGATTTTCCTTGGGGCGGGAAAAAACCGGCAGTATTGGTGACAATGATGCGGCCCACCTGGTCCAAATGGTCCATGGCCCAGGCCAGTCCGATCATACCGCCCCAATCGTGTAAAATCAGCGTAATGGGATCATTAAAATTCAAGTTTTCAATTAAGTATGATAAATCAGATATCCGACTTTGCAGTGAAAAAGCGTATTGGCTTGTATCTGGTTTGTCAGATAAGCCGCAGCCCATGTGGTCGGGAACAATGACGCGGTAATCTGTTGAAAACCCATGCACCAGAGAGCGAAAAAAAAACGACCAGGTGGGATTGCCGTGAATCGACAATAGGGGTTCGCCTTGCCCTTCATCCAAATAGTGGTAGTTCAGTCCGTTGATCTCTAAATAGTTAGGATTAAAGGGGTAAAGGTGGGCAAAAGGGGATATATCAATGGAAGGCGCTACCATTGCACCCCCAGCATGATACAATTCAAGCCACTGCCGATACCTAGAAAACCCACCGCATCGCCGGGTTGTAAAAATCCGCGCTCCTCAGCAAGGGCGGCGGTGATGGGCAATGAAACCGTGCCGATGTTGCCCAAATAGCGATAGGTGCTGAAATCTTTCGTCTCATCGATCTGGATACTGTCTAATATGGTACGTTGATGTGCTGAACCCACCTGGTGGCAAATCACTTTATCCGGTTGATTGGGGGACCAGCCTAAGGTTTCTTTAAAAGCGCTAAAGGTTTCAATGCCCAAGGTGACCCCGTGTTTGAGAACGCCCACTGAATCTGTGCGCATCACCAAAGGAGCGCTGGCAGGAATGCCGCTGTCGGGGCCCCAGGTGCATAAACGGTGGTGCTGGGTGGCGCTGCGGGCCACGCCACCCAACAGACGAGGCCTTTGGGGTGAAAGATCGGCATGGCTCAGCACCACGGCCACAGCGCCGGATCCACCGGTGAGGGTGGCAAGGGTCTCTTTGAAAATCTCCATATCGGAGGCCGCGAGAATACGCTGGATGGTGGACTCCACAATCTGACGCGATGATTCGCAAGAGAGCACCATCCCAGCTTGGATATGACCCAATTCTATGGCATTGGCCACTTGAAGCATGCCGTTGAGAATGCCCAGACAAGCATTGGAGACATCGTATATCTGAGTGTTGGCATCCAGTCCCAGGCCGTGGGCCACAGCGCAAGCGGTGGCAGGTTCGAGGTTCTCACGGCAGACACCGCCGTAAATCAACATGCCGATGGATGTCTTTGGAATGTCTGAAGCGACCAGCGCCTTTTGGCCAGCTGCAATGGCCCCATGGGAGAGTGGAAAGCCGGGATCCCACCAGCGGCGTTCAACTATACCGGTGAGGGCTTCCAATTGGCCGACCTGCAGGTGCAAGGCTTCGTAAACAGGGGCCAATTGCTGTTCCAAATCATCAGAGGCGACGACGTTGGGGGGCAGTTCATAGCCGAATCCTGCAATATTAACCTTCGAGTATTGCATTAGATAAACTTTCCAACATATTAATAAATAATCTATATTTACTAACTAGCAATTGCATCTGTGCGGCGGAAACGGAGCCCCGCCCTACGAAGATCTCCAGCACCAGCGTAGGGCCGGCCTCTGTGCCGTCCAGGTATATTTTTATCGCGGCTGAAAGTTGATGAATTCATATCGGCACAAGTCGTATACCAAATTTTTCCATCTTATATATATAAATTCCATCCACTTGCAAATACCCCTCGGCCATGAGCGATGGGGCCTCTCCTTTCTGAACTTCGGTGATCACGGTATCAACCTGTACTTTAGCATTCGTAGGGATGACCTGGCCGCGATAAGACCACTTTTGCGTGTGATTGCAGACCATTTCAAAGCGATGGGTTGTTTCCAGCTCCGGCCAACGTTGCAGGGCTGCAAATTTCAATAGCTGTAAAAAGGATTCGATTCCCAAAGAACCCGGGCAAACCGGGTCTTGGAAGAAGTGGGCCTTAAAAAACCACTCATCCGGATCGACTATTTTATACCCGCGATAAAAACCCAGTCCGTTTGGGCCGCCAGCAGGGAGAGCTATTTCCAAACCATCGATCATCAACAAAGCTTTAGACGGCAATCGAAGCCCCTGGGGTTGAAAAATGCCATCTTGCAGGACGCTGTCGGGAGTTAAAGGTTCTGTCATATCCAATGGTTCAGTTGATTTGGCGGACAATTCAGCCGCAGTGGGGTGGTAGACCGCTTCGCGCAACCCCACTTGTTGAGCCAGGGCGCTTTCTGTAAAAAAACCAAAGTAGGTGCTGCCGGCGTAAATGTGACGGTCCTCGGAATGAACTTCGAAATCAAAGTGTTCAATGATCATGTCCGCCGCTTCTGACACCTTGGTCATACGGGTACGCATGGTCAGGGTTTGATCTTGGGGAAAAATAGGGTGATGGAGCAGGGCTTGACCGCCTAAATTTCTGAATTTCAGATCGTTTTGACTCTTCAGGGCGGAACCTGCATAGGCCGCCAGCCACCCGCAGGGTTGCAGGGCGATCTCCAGCAGCACACAAAAAGGCATGACGCCGCTGCCATCCGCCTCAAAATACCATGCCTGCGCAGGTACGTCGTACTGGGCTTCCACCCAACCTCCAGGGGCCAACACCCATGGATCGTGCGCGATGGCAACCACACGGTCCATAAAGCAATAGGGCGGGCCCGGTAACCGGGCGATTTTACGCTTTTCATCAAATATTTCGTATGGTTGGCCAAATGCTTGAGAGGGTCGTCCTATGGCAAATGCCAAAATGTGCTCCCGGCTGAACAAAGGCGTCAAAGATCCAGCTTCCGGTTGAGAACGCGCTTCCGGCGGCAGGTTTGGGCTTTGGGTTTTGCGCTGACGCCAAAATTTATCAATGGCATCCCCGGTAATCCCGCTCATCTGCAGAGACATGTTTTTGAAAAAAACAATATAGTGGTCGTCAGCGGTCATGTGGGCATCGGCGATCACATAGGGCTCAGGATGGTATCCTATCGATTTGATCTCGACAGCGTAATGCACTTGCCGGGTTTGGGGCGTAACCGGTCCGCGACATTTCAGGCGGCATTCCACCTCATGGAGCGGCTCGTAACTGACGCTGCGATTATCGGTGACCCATCCTAGGCGAAGCAGCAGCACGCGCAAGGTGTGTGCACAGCACTCGTACATCAACGTACCCGGCATGACCCTGTCGTCTACAAAATGGCAGGTCAGAAACCAATCGTCCGGATGGATATCGGCCTCGGCTTTGATATAACCCAAACCAAAGCGCCCGCCTTTGGGATCCATAGAAAGGATACGGTGGATCAAGGCCATGCGGCCGCCGGGCAGACAGAGGTTGGGGGGTAGCTGGATACCTTCAAAAAGTGCGCCCAGACATCCGGTCGCATCGCCTTGGCGTAATGCATCCACCTGTTCGTCGTCGTATGCTTCGCTCACCAGGGGCAAAAGAGGCACATAAGGCGTGCCATCGATGTGGACATCCTCGGTAAGATCATCATCGGTGAGAATGATCCCACCTGAATGGCGTACCTCCTCAGCCGTGAAAAAGCCGGCACACCCATGGGTCATGGTGATTAGATGCTGATCGCCGATATAACCTTCAAAGTGGAAAAAAAATAGGTAGGTCTCTTCCTGGCGCACGAACTTGTCGATATGGATGTCATAGCGGATGGTATCGCCAGGCCGCGGAAGCCCGCGATGAAAACTGATTTTGGCATCCAGCAAGCGATAGGTACGCTCACCTTTAACGTGATGGTCGATGCCCAGGTAGGCGCATAAAAACAGATCGGCTTGTCCGGCTTCAACCGAAATGCAGACGGGTGCCCGATCGCCATCCAGATACCATGCACCGGGCAGGACATCATGTTCGGTCACCACGCGGCCTGAGGAAAGGCTCAACATCTCGCCTTCGACCAAGAGGATACGATCGACCAGCATCAGCGGTTCATCGGGCAGACGCACCCGGGCAGGGTAGGTGTCAATCACATTAAATTGGGGGCCGAGCATCTTTCCCACCGAGCCGATGGCAAATTCCATGCAGGCATCTCGGTCGAAAGCGAAACGCCGGGGTTGTGGGGATGGGGTATCGCCAATGACTTGGCCGGGTGTTTCGAGACCGCCATCGATGGCGGCAGGCTCTATTCCTGCCTTGGCCATCTCGACGACGAGTTGATTGTGAAAAGACAGGGTTTGTCCGAATTGTTCGGTCATCTCCCTGCTTAGATCCAGGAATGCTTGGTGGGCCTTGGCCGTGGCGGCCGCATTGTCATTCAATTCGCTGATAATATTTTGCAGATCCATCATCGCCGTCCGGTCCGGCACAGATGGATCGTCTATTGGTGTGACGTCATCTGATGTCCGCCGGGTTGGGGTTCCGCTTGATTTGGGTGGGTCGTTTGCGGCCGGAGCAGAGGCTTTAGAAGCTTCAGCCAGTGGGCGAATGCGCAGTGGACCATTGCCCACCGGAACATGAATGGTATCGCCAACGTTTTCTATTGCTTGTATGGGATCCTTTGCCCCATCGCCATAGAGGGCGTTGAGGTCCACCGGCACCCCTGCCGACAAGAGGGTTCCCAGGCATTTGAGCAAAGTCAGGTTCTCATCTTCATTGCGATGGTTGGCCGCTACCGCCAGGTGAGGTTTTCCTTTTAAGATCTGGCTGATCATCCCGGTACATGAGGCATGCGGGCCGACTTCCAAAAAAAAGCGGACCCCATCCGCATAGGCCTGTTCGATGGTTCGTGGAAAATCAAAACCGTGCAATGCCTGCTGCAAAATAGAATCTGCAGTGGACTCACTAGTGAGATCATATGCCTGTTCAAGGGCGCAACTATAAAAGCGGATGCCGTCGACCGGCGTGGTGTCGAAGCGATGCAAGTCGCGATAGGCTTCGGCCACCGGTTGCGCCGCATCGCAATGCACGGTAACCACACCGTCCAGAAAAACTGCATTGCAGTTCAGTTGTTCGATGGCGGTTTGGACCTCGGATTGGAGGCCGCCGATGACGCATTGGTCGGGTGTGTTGACAATAAGCCGGCGAACATGGGCAAGCCGTGCGATAACAGCATCCACAGACGCTGCTGACCGATTCACCACCGCGACTTGCCAATTCACCGGTTGGTCATCGGTCAGTTGCCACGCTTGACGCAGCGCATGGCAAGGCCCCACCAACTGGGTACGAAACAGATCGGAGCGCTCCAGGCGTTGCAGCATTTCCCCGCGATCGGACCAGGCCCCGTTGGCAAAGAGGCCCGCCGATTCGCCCAGGCTATACCCGATAACAGCGTCGGGCCCCAAATTAAAGCACTTGAGCAACCCGGTCATGTGGCTGCCAAACAGGACCTGCCCGAATATCGGATACAACGGGTCGGCGATCAGATCCTGGTAAGCCTGTTGTTGCCAGTCTGCGGACCACTCTGTGCGCCATGGGGCATACCATTGGGGCAGCATCTGGGAGCGCAGCTCGAGGGTGGCCGCATCCATGTCCCTTAATACATCCGGCCAGTGGGCGCCTAAGGTGCTTCCCATGCTGACATAGTGGTTGCCTGAGCCTGGATAGATAAAGGCGATTTGCTGTTGCTGGGCACTGAATTGGGGCGTGTAACAAAGACCGCCATTGCGGCCAAATGGTATGGCCGTCCCATCGACCACAGCCTGGCGGGCTTTGGCCAGCTGGGATTGCAGGTGATCATATGAATCGGCCACGATCGCGATGCAGTGGTTTTGAAGTGGCGGGTTATGGGTTTGATGATGCCATTTACAAGCCAATTGCTCCATCGACCCGGCTACCGGTTGTTGCAGCAGTTTCGCGAGCTCGTCCAGGCTCGCCAACAATTGCTCGGCACTTTGCGCAGCAACATGAAACAGCCCATAGGGCAGGGCGCCCATTGGGCGCGCTTGGGCCGGAACATTCATAGGTTTCGGGTTCGGTGCTTCTTGGAGAATCACATGCATGCAGTTGCCATCGGTGGTCATGGCCGCCACACCGGCGTGGCGCGGCCCCTGGTTGCGGTTGCGGATCCAGTGGGCTGCTTGATGCGGCATGTAGAAGGGGCCGTTTTGCCATTGGGGATGGGCAGCCGAAGCATAATTGCAAGCCGGGGGAATGATGTGGTGGTGCAGGCAGATGGCTGTTTTAACCAAGGCGGCCAATCCCGCTGCCGCGCCGGTATGACCCACCAGAGGGTTGAGGGTGCCGATAGCCGTCGATTTAGCCGTCGGCGCGCTAGCGGACGCCATCACCTCATGCAGGCTTTGAGCTTCAACGCGATCCTGCGACGGAATGCCACTGCCGTGGGTTTCAAACAAGCTGATGGCATCGCAGTCGACCCGGGCTTCTGCCATGGCTTGGGTCAAGGAGGCGCGGTAGGCGCCTGCTGAGGGCGCTGCCGTGTCAATACCGCCGCCACTGGCGCTGCCGATGCCTTGGACCAGGGCATAGATGCGATCCTTATCCGCGAGGGCGTCTTCGGACCGTTTGAGCACCAGGGCCACTGCCCCTTCGCCGGGCAGCGTGCCGTCGGCATGCTTGTCAAAAGGCCGAATGGTGGCGCCGGCACTAAAGGGCAGGTGAGACGCAAGCGTCGCCAAATTGCGTTCGTCACAAAACAGATCTACGGCTCCCACCAAAACCGCATCCAGTTGACGGGATTGCAGCAGGTGGGCGCCAATCTCCAAAGCCCGCAATCCGGACGCCTCTTCAGCCGATACCACAAAAGAGGGACCGCCCAATCGAAACTCCCGGGCAATGCGACTGGCCACAATGCCGCCCAAAGCGCCCAAGGTGCGCGTGGCCGTCAATGGCGGACCATAGTCTGATACGGCCGACTGCAGCCATTGATCCAACAGGTCGGCATCGATTTTGTGCTGCTGTTGGGTCTGCCAATCCGACACCATCTTAGGCAACGCCCAGCGCAAGTCAAAATTGCAGGCTTCATAATCAAACCCAATGCCGATGATGGCCCCCATACGATCGCGTGGCTGCCTTAGGGGTAATCCGGCATTTTGCATGGCAGCCGCTGCCACTTTTAGCATCAACAATTGCTGGGGCAGGAGCTGAGAAATTTCATCCGGGGGTATCTGAAATTCACCCATGGCCACATCGATATGATCGATAAATCCACCCTTGACGATGCCGCTATTTAACAATCGCTCAACCGTCTGCGGGGCTTTCCAGCGCCCTTTGGGCGGATGGATGAGGGCGTCCTTGCCATTAAAAACTGCTTCCTGAAACTGCTTGAGGGAAGCTAATTTCCCAAGACAAAGCTCGATGCCCACAATGGCCACGGGTTCGGACCTGGCGGGCCGCGCTTGAAGTGTGATTGGGCTGTTGGAATTGGATACAGACGTCGGCGTATACGCTTCAAGCAGCACATGGGCGTTGATGCCGCCAAATCCGAATGCGCTGACGGCGGCTCGACGGGGTGTGGTGTCGTCCCTCTGCGGCCAGGGTTCAGCATGGGTTTGCACACGAAAGGGGCCGGCTTCAAGGGGGCTGCCTTCGGCCGGTTTCTCAAATTTAAGGGAAGGGGGCAAGGTTTTATGGTGCAAAGAGAGCAGTGTTTTAATCATGCCCGCTGCACCGGCGGCAGTCAGCAAATGACCTATCATGGATTTAACGGAACCGATGGCACACTGCTGCCTTTGCCATCCCTGTTCACCCCATAAGGTCCGCAGACTTTCCAATTCCGTCATGTCGCCTACTGGTGTGCCGGCGCCATGACACTCAATATAATCGACATCTTGGGGCTGCCATTGGGCTTGTGCGTATGCCATTTGCATGGCGCGCAATTGACCGGCCGACTCCGGTGCCAACAGATTGCCGCGTCTGTCATTGGACAAACCGATTCCCCGAATAACACCTAAAATGGTATCTGCGTGCTGCAGTGCATCTTCCAGGCGCTTTAAAACGATAATCCCAACCCCTTCTCCCACAACCAGTCCATCGGCACTTTGATCAAACGGTGCGCAACGTCCTGATGGGGAAAGTGCGCGCAATTGACTGAAGCCAACTTGTGTGTAGAGACAGTCCGGTCGGGATACACCACCGGCCACCATAGCATCCGTTCGATAAGCCTGCAGTGCATCGCATGCCAATTTGATCGCATACAAAGAGGAGGCACACGCCGCGTCCAGGGTATAGCTGCCGCCCCCCAATCCGAAGGCTTTTGCAACCATGGCTGCCGGCATACTCACGACCCTGGCGGACAGGGCCTCACCTTTGGATAAAAAACCCTTAGCAAAAGGGGTTGTCTGGGAATCAAAAAACTGATGTTGCAATATGCGGCGGGAATGAGCTGATGCCGTATCAGTGGGCAACGCAATGGCGGCCAAAATGACGCCCATGCGGGACTTGTCCAAGGCATCCATATGGCAGTCCGTTAACGCCTGTTGTGTGGCAAACAAAGTCCATTGATGCAATGGATCTATCTGAGATAGAATCTCAGGTGCAAGTTCATATCCCTGGTTAGGAAATGGGTGCGATTGGATTAAGCAGGCCCGTCTAGAATAAGCTTTGTCAGGCCCCGGCACGGAGTGATGAATCCGGTCAAACGGTGCAACCCAGCGTTCAGCGGGCACTTCAATGGCGGTATCGATTTTATGGGTAATACCATCCCAAAACTCCGAGTTTCCGACAGCTTTGGGAAAGACACCTGAGGTGGAAACGGCGGCAATTAATGGTTTGTTCTGCATTTGCATTGCTAATTTCTATCGCTAACAATATGTATTCATGACCATACATTAAACAACGGGCTATTGTTCGAATAGTGAAATCCGTCCAGGGTTTTTATAAAAGGGCAACTTAAGAGAGCACAGGCAACCGCTGGAACAGTTTCATATACCCAAGCAGTTGCATGAAAGCAAGAGAAAGCTAAGGTGATTATATTGAATTTACTTATATTTACAGGGAAAAGTTGACGAATTTGATGTTGCAGCAATTATAATAAAGTCTCCAATTCAACCGTCACATAGTCTCATGGTCTTTTTAGACAATAGAATTAAAAATGTGGATATAATAGAAAATACTTAATTTAATACAGTAATATTACCACAAATTTTCAGTATTGTATTTTGATATAAAATAGGTATTGTGTTTACCATAAATTGGATGCGGCCAATATAATGATATTGAAGCTCGAGCTATACGAAAAGATAGGACAGGAGCGTGCTGAGATACAATATGGTTGTTACAACGGCTGCTGCAATCGCATTGATGATGGAATGGGTGGTTCCTTCACTAATTGAGGACTTTAGAACGGTTTGCCTTAATACAGCGAAAATAGACGATCTGATGTGCTTAAATGGTGTTGGACCTAAAATGGCCGCTCGCATTATTTCCTATCGTAAACAAAATGGCCCCTTTCAAAATCCTGAAGACATCATGAAGGTTAAGGGCATTGGAGCACGATTGTATGAAATCAATTATGAGCAAATTATTATCGAAGAGATATAGTTTTGTATTTCCAAAGTTCAACCTTAAACCGCCATATTAATTCATACAACAAAATCCCACTTCACGATATATCCTAAATACAAAATGTGTTCAAACACAATAAAATAACCCCAACAATATTATAACTATTTCGGGAAAAATATCTGATCAAGTCTTTTTTTTAATTGACTATCTTTAAGTGTTCATGTAGTGAACTTTAAACCATCCTGGAGTTTTTTTGGTTCAAGAATTTGAAATGCGGCAAGAGCCAAAAGAAGTTCCAATGTTTTCACACTGAGCTGAAGTTCATACTCTATCGTATATCCTTATTTGTATCGCCAAAGCCATCTATTGTTTCAATTGGTTGCGGTATTCAAGTACCATCTTGTTCTTATGGCAAAAATAATTCCTTTGTAATTTACCAGGCGGAGCTATGTCCTGTTACTGATACACAGGCAGATGGAAGAAAAATACATCAAAACGCTTATTATATTAGAAGCAATTGAACAGGAAAAAAATCACAGTCAAAGAGAACTGTCTAGAAAGTTAAATATATCTTTAGGAACAGTAAATAAATTTATTAATGATCTAAAAAATCAGGGAGCTTTAGATATTGCTAACCAATTAAAGTACAGGGTTGAGTATATTCTAACTCCAAAGGGTGTTGCAGAAAAAGTCAAACTTAAAATTCAACATATCTTCCATTCATTAGACTTCTACAACAATATGAAACGTATGATTAGCGACCGATTAGCATATTTAAATAAAGCTGGTTATCAAAACCTCATTTTTTACGGCGCTGGAGAATTATGCGAAATTGCCTGTATCCTTCTAAGTCAAACCAATAATAGAACAATTAAGATAATCAATGATAAAAAAGCTGGACAATATATTTGTGGCATAAAAATATGCAATGAAAAAGAAATGAGCAATATGGTATTTGATGGTATTGTCCTAATGGAGATAGATACAACAGATAGTATCCGTAGAAAATTAATTTTTAAAGGTATCCCTTCAAATAAAATACTTTCAATATTTCCCACGCACCTCAGACCCAATAATCTATGAAACGTTTCGATACCGGTTGCCTTAAACTCGAACCAATATGTGATCGACTGAATGATTTAGACCTTTCAGCTATCCTTCCACTGGATCGCAGTATTTATGAGCACGATAACCTGGAAGCAGTAGCTAAATCGATTGTCGAAGCAAAGCAAGATGGCGCTTCGATTATACTAATGATGGGAGCTCATGTCATTAGAGACGGTGTTCAGCGGTTTATCATTGATCTAATTAAGAACGGATATATTTCATGTATTGCACTGAACGGTGCGTGCATTATTCACGACTTTGAGTTTGCACTCATTGGGGCCACCACGGAAAGCGTAGCTTCATATATCAAAGACGGAAGATTCGGCATGTGGCAAGAGACAGGTGAAATAAACGATATCATTAATCAAACGCTTAACAATGATCTTGGTATAGGCGAAGCCGTCGGAAAATATATTTACGAAAGCGATTTTCCTCATAATGAAATAAGTATTCTGGCCCAAGCTTATCGTTATCAGGTTCCGGCTACTGTACATGTCAGCATCGGTTATGATATTATTCATCAGCATCCAAATTTTAATGGTGCTGCCACAGGAATAGCTTCTTATCGAGATTTTCTATCGTTTGCCAAGGTGCTGGAAAAAATAGATAATGGTGTTGTGATGAACTTTGGAAGTTCTATTATGGCACCGGAAGTATTCCTAAAAGCATTGAGCATGGTAAGGAATGTAGCGAGACAAAAGCACAGATCTATCGGCAACTTTACAACGCTTGTATGTGATCTAAAAGAACTGCCCGAGAATATTACCGTGGAAGCCTCAAAGGAAACTGCTGGTTATTACTTTAGGCCATGGAAAACCATGCTCATTCGTACCCATCAGGATGGGGGAAAGGGATTTTATGTAAAAGGTCGTCACAAAGAAACAGTGCCGGCTTTGTGGACCGAAATACAAAAATACAAAGATTAAACATACGGATATTGCCTTATGACGGAAAAGATAGTCGATCTTTATGACCTTGCAGGAAAGTGTGCTGATTTACGAAAAGAAGGGAAAATAATTGTTCACTGCCATGGATGTTTTGATCTAATGCATCCAGGTCATATTAAATATTTTCAGGCCTCAAAGAAATTGGGCGATCTCCTGGTCGTAACATTGAGTCCGGATAAATATGTCGACAAGGGACCTGGACGCCCTGTATTCATACAAGATCTTCGCGCCGAATCGATTGCAGCCCTGTCTTGTGTTGATTATGTAGCCATCAATAAATGGAAAACGGCAGAAGAAACATTGCGTTTGATAAAGCCTAAATATTATGTCAAAGGTCAAGAATTTAAGACTTTAGAGGACAAGACCAATAAGTTGCAAAAAGAATACACAGTAGTTAAAGAGATCGGTGCAGAAATGCGCTTTACCAATGAGATCGTTTTTTCCTCCACTCAACTAATAAATAAATATATTAAAAAAGAGGGCATGGAAAATGATTAGCGAAAATAAAACTAAATATAATGTTGTTTCGCTACAAGAGGTTGCCAAAAAAGTATGCCATTATAAAGATATGGGGAAAAAAGTGGTATTGTCGTTCGGCGTTTTTGATATTATTCATCCTGGAATTTTGCAGCATTTAAATGAAGCAAGAGAGATGGGTGATGTTCTGGTCGTCGCAGTATTACAAGATAAAGATGTGAAGCGTGGTCCTGGAAGACCAATATTTACGGAAGAACTTAGAGCGAAAAATGTTGCTGCGCTTAAGCAGGTAGATTTGACCTGTGTAGTTGAAAACGAAATTCCATTTGAATTTGTGAAAATGATTAATCCTGATATCTTTGCCAAAGGACAAGCTTATCTTGAACGTGACAAAAAAATACATGAAAACTTATTTAAACAAGAAAAAGAATTATATCTTGGCAAAATTAAAATTAAGGAAACCAATGGTTTTACATTTAGTTCATCAGAAATTATCAATAATTTTTTAGATATTTATCCAGATTCAACAAAGCGATTCATAAAGAAGATAGAACAAAAATATTCACTTGATGAATCGATTGAGCGAATTAAGCGTCTTAATGACCTAAATGTTTTACTGATTGGAGATGGGATTATTGATGAGTATCACTATTGTTCTTCAATGGGAAAATCAGCAAAAGCGCATCTAGTGGTAAGTAAATATTTAAGCCATGAAGTTTTTGCTGGGGGCGCATTTGCGATTGCTAATCATTTGGCAGGAATCTGTGGAAAAGTTAAGCTTATCACACTTTTAGGTACAAAGGACAATAGAGAAAAATTTATTGACAATAGTCTTAAACCAAATATCGAAAGAAAATACTTTTATCGAAAAGATGGACCCAGCATTATAAAAAAAAGATATGTCAATGAGTATTTAAATCAAAAACTTTTTGAAATAAATTATTTGAACGAACAGTATATCGATAAAGTGTGTGAAACACGCATTTGTAAATATCTATCCGCGGAACTGCCAAAATACGACATCGTACTCGTGTCAGATTTCGGACATGGTTTTATAACAGAAAAAATAATTCGGACTATTGAAAAATTTTCTAAAAAAGTTGCTGTCAACACACAAACGAATTCAGCCAACATGGGATTTAACATCATCACAAAATATGCGAAACCAAATTTTGTATGCCTTGATGAAGTGGAAGCAAGGCTTACCATGCAGAATAGGTTTGATGACATAGGAAAAATCGCAACCCGCTTGTTCCAAGAATTAGGTTCGGATATGTTTGTTGTGACATTGGGGAAAAAGGGTTCTCTGGGTATCTCCAAAGATGATGGATTGAATTATACGCCAATATTTTCTTCTAAGATTATCGATACGGTTGGAGCAGGTGATGCCGTATTTTCTTATGCAGCAGCATGTTATGCAAAAAATTATCCACTTGATTTTATCACTTTTATAGGAAATGCCGTTGGCGCAATTGCTGTACAAATAATTTGCAACAAAAAGTCTGTGGAGAGATATGAACTGCTTGAGTTTTTAAATGTATTGTTCAAACAAAATGGTATGAAAATTACAAATGAAAACAAAATTAGTCAAATATGCGAAAACTTTATAAATCGCAAGAACAGAGAAGATGAAATGCCTGATTTAATTAAAAAACATAATCAGCAAAGAGTTAAACAAGAAATGAACTGAATTTGAATAATGAAATCATATTTTCAAAATAGCTTACGTGTAAACATTTTTCTGTAGAAATAATACTGATATTTATCTGAAATTAATGAACAGGAGTATCTGTATGTCGAGAAAACGTAATGTATTTATAACTGGCGGCGCGGGTTATGTAGGTTCAAATCTGGTTCCAAAGCTTTTGGAAATGGGACATGAGGTAAAAGTTGTTGATTTGTATTTATATGGTGAGGATGTATTGGATTCTGTCAAAGAGCATAGTGGATTAACGCAAATAAAAGGAGATATACGGGACAGGAAACTAATGGAAAAACATATCAATGGATGTGATGCCTTAATTCATTTGGCGTGTATATCAAATGATCCAAGTTATGAATTGAATCCTAAACTTGGAAAATCCATAAACTATGATGCATTTATTGATCTGGTCGAGATATCTAAGACTTTAAAAGTTAAAAACTTTATTTATGCTTCAAGTTCAAGCGTTTATGGTATTAAAAACGAAAGAAAAGTTACTGAAGACTTACCATTGGAGCCTCTCACAGATTATTCAAAATTCAAGGCTGAATGTGAGAAAGTACTGTTAGAAGAAGCTACCAACGATTTTATTGTTACCATTATTAGACCGTCTACTGTTTGCGGATATTCACCACGCTTACGACTGGATTTAACGGTTAATATTCTAACCAACCATGCCATAAACAAAGGTGTTATAACTGTTTACGGGGGAGAGCAAAAACGGCCTAATATTCATATCGAGGACATGACTGACTTGTACGTTAAGCTTCTTGAACTGCCGGACAACAAAATTCATAAGAAAATATGGAACGCCGGTTTCCAGAATTTTAGGGTAAGAGAAATAGCTGAGATAGTACGTAAGGTTATTGACCCGTCAATACCAGTATACACAGTTTCTTCAGATGACAATAGATCCTACCATGTATCTTCAGATAAAATACAAAGAGACATTGGTTTTATTGCTACGCGAAACATTGAACAGGCGGTTGCCGATCTGAAAAGCGCATTTGATGATGGTAGAATACCAAACTCTTTGGAGGATCCACGATATTATAATATTAAACAAATGCAGAATTCAAATATAGAATAGGAAAATGATGAAAGTAAAATACTCATATCTTGAAGAGCAGTTCGCAGATTACGATGAAATTTTAGAGAAAATCGCCGCCGTAGTCAAAACCGGTGATTTTACACTTGGCAAAGAAGTCAGTAAATTTGAAGATTCGTTTGCTTCGAAACTCGGTGCAAGGTTTGGAATTGGCGTCAATTCGGGTACAGACGCATTGTTTTTATCACTTAAGGCAGTGGGGGTTGAACCGGGTGATGAGGTAATCACGGCTGCCAATACATTTATTGCCACAGCTGGTGCAATAGCTGCTACTGGCGCAACACCGGTCTATTGCGATATAACAGATGAATACGTGATGGATTCGGAATTGATTGAATCTCTTATAACATCAAAGACGAGGGCCATTGTGCCGGTTCATTATGCTGGAGTGCCGGCCGATATGGATCAAATCGTAGCTATCGCTGATAAGCACAAGCTGCCTATTGTGGAGGACGCTTGCCAGGCTTTCCTGGCCAAACTCAATGGACAGTGCACCGGTACTTTCGGAGCGACTGGAGCGTTCAGTCTGCATCCACTGAAAAATCTAAACGTTTGGGGTGATGCAGGTATAATTGTCACTGATGATGAACAACTATCAGCCACTTTGCGGAAACTGCGAAACCATGGGCTTAGAAACCGGGATGAAGTAGATTTTTTTGGTTACAACAGTCGACTCGACAGCATTCAGGCGGTGGTTGGCAGCCACCTCATTACATCAAGTGATTGGATTACCGAAACTCGGATCAAATGGGCGGCCCAAATGGATAGGGCCTTCAGCGAGTTGGAAGGCGTTATTCAAGTGCCGGAGCGTAGAGAAAGCAAACGTTACGTTCACCATCTATACATGGTAATGGCACACGATAGGGATCGTCTTATGGCGTTCTTGATCGAGAAAGGTGTCGATGCAAAGATTCATTATCCCATACCGCTTCACCTTCAGCGATGCTCGGCCCATCTCGGATACCAGGTTGGTGATTTTCCAGTCGCCGAAAAACAGGCGCATGCCATCATCACTTTTCCAATTCACCAGCACCTTCAAAAGGACCAGGTCGATTATATGATCAATTGTGTTCGGAAATTCTATGAACGATAAGATAGCAGTGCCTTACCTTGGGCTCGTTCGACAGTTTTCAGAGCCGAATCTTCGACAGGAGTTGGTGCGGGTACTTGATCATTGCATATTTGTGCAGGGGCCGGTAATCGAAATATTTGAAAAGCGCTTTGCCCAACTGTGCCAGACGCGTTATGCTTTAAGTTTAAACTCGGGTACGGATTCTCTATTTCTTGCCCTTAAAGCATTAGGCATTGGAGCCGGCGATGAAGTTATCACCGTATCCAATAGTTTTATCGCCACTGCAGGGGCCATCGTTGCCGCCGGAGCCCGGCCGGTTTTTGTCGACGTGAGTGACGACTATAATATTAACCCGTCAAGCATTGAGTCTGCTCTAACTCCCAGAACTCGCGCGATTATACCGGTTCATCTGACCGGATGTCCGGCTCCTATGGATGTGATCATGAATATCGCTGAAAAGCGGGAGCTTGTTGTCATTGAAGATGCCGCTCAGGCAGTGAATGCTGCCATCGGGAACCGGAAAGTGGGATCCTTGGGGCATGTGGGTTGCTTCAGCCTCCATCCGCTTAAAAATCTAAATGTGGCTGGCGATGGGGGCATGTTGACCACCAATGATGAATCGCTTTACCAGAAACTGAAGCAGCTTCGTAACCATGGGCTAATAAATCGTGATGAAATAGAGAACTTCGGTTACAATAGTAGGCTTGATACGATACAGGCTGCGGTCGGGCTCTATAATCTTGAGCACATCGACGAAGTGACCCATCATAGGATAGAAAATGCCAAACGCTATGACCAAAATATAGGCAACATGGGCACACGGCTGGTGATTCCGTCACGGCCAGACGGCATCCAACATGTATTTCATACCTATGTGGTGCAAGCACAAAACCGGGATGGACTTATAGCGGCATTTGAAAAGGCTGGGATTGAAACCAAGATTCACTACCCGATTCCGATTCACCTACAAAAGCCATGTCGTAAAATGGGCTGGAAGAGGGGTGATTTGCCGATAACCGAAGCACAGTCCAAAAAGATTCTTTCCCTTCCCATTCATCAGTTTCTTACCAAGGATCAAATCGACTATGTTTCTGAAACCATCATCAAATTCTACATCAAGCAGGAAAACACATGAACAGTCTAAGCGCAAATATACCCGAAGACAGCAGACGCCGACTGCTGGAGATGATGCTTTTGATACGTTTATTTGAAGAGAAGATCATAGATGTCTATGATGAGCAAGATATGAAATCTCCTGTTCATTTATGCATCGGTGAGGAAGCTATCGCTGCTGGTGTTTGCATCCATCTGCACAAAGACGACTATGTATTTACAACACATCGCAGTCATGGACACAGTCTTGCCAAAGGCGCTTCGCCGGAAATTCTATACGCCGAATTCTATGGGAGGGTGACCGGCTGCTGTAGAGGGAAAGGCGGGTCCATGCATCCGGCATTTCCCGATATTGGTATTCTTGGAACTACGGCTATCGTCGGGGGTGGGATCCCGCTGGCCGTGGGTGCAGCTCTTGCTGCAGTCATGCAACAAACCGGACGGATTGCGGTCGTGTTTTTCGGTGACGGCGCCAGCGAGGAGGGGAGTTTTCATGAAAGCCTTAACTTTGCGGCTTTAAAGAAACTTCCTGTCGTGTTCATTTGTGAAAATAACTATTATGCCACCAGTTCTCCACTGTCAGCGCGCCAGCCCAACCCTGATATTTATACGCGTGCAGCCGGTTATGGCATCCCTGGTTGTCAAATCGACGGTAATGATGTTGAGGCTGTATGGGAGGCATCGCTGGACGCCGTCGAAAGGGCCCGTATCGGAAACGGCCCGTCTCTTGTGGAGTGTCGTACTTACCGCTGGCGTGGGCATGTGGGACCCGAATGCGACTGGGAAAAAGGATGTCGTCCTCAGAAAGAACTGCTCACTTGGATGGAGCGTTGTCCTGTCGAGTCTTTCAGCCGCAAGCTTATGCGAGATGGTGTCATTGATGAAAACTGGATTGGCGATCAGCGGACTATGATTGGATCTGTACTATCAGAAGCAATACAGGCTGCTAAATCAGCACCCTTTCCAGAGTCGGATGAACTTAATAAACATCTTTATTGCGAAAGTTGAACTTATATGCCCTGGACCAAAGTTTTTTTAAACTCAGAGGATCTCAATCATTTCAATGAAGACGGTGGTCTGAGGATCTTGAAATACGTGGAGGCCTTGCGCGAAGCACACGCTCAATTGCTAGAGTCTGATCCGCGAGTGATGATCATGGGAGAAGGGGTTGATGATTCCGGTGGTGTTTTCGGCTCAACCCTTGGATTGTGCGAACGGTTTGGAAAATCACGGGTCATGGACCTACCGGTCGCTGAAAACGGTATGACTGGCGTGGCAGTGGGCGCTGCGGCTGCCGGTATGCGGCCGATATTCGTTCATATGCGGATGGATTTCCTGCCAATGTGCATGGATCAAATCGTCAACCATGCTGCCAAGTGGCACTACATGACCGGCGGTTCGGTTCATGTCCCCCTGGTGGTGCGTGCCATCATTGGGCGGGGATGGGGGTCTGCCGCTCAGCATTCCCAATCGCTCTATGGAATGTTCCAGAAAGTCCCCGGCATCAAGATTATTGTTCCGGCAACGCCCTACGATGCCAAAGGCATGCTTATCCAGGCTGTTGCGGATGGAAACCCCATCTTGAGCGTAGAGCACAGATGGATTTATGATGCGCCGGGACCAGTACCCGAGCAGATGTACACGGTTCCGTTTGGCAAAGGAATAATTCGTAAAGCTGGCGACGATGTGACCGTGGTGGCTGTCTCCCAGATGATTTTTGAGGCAGTCAAGGCCGCCAGGATTTTGGAGAAGGAAGGCATATCGGCTGAAGTGATCGATCCGCGAACGTTGGTGCCTCTGGATCTGGACCTGATTGAACAGTCGGTCCGGCGAACCGGCAGATTGGTCGTGGCCGAGCCTGCCTGCCGCACAGGCGGCATCGCAGCCGAATTGGTCTGCCGCCTGGTGGAAAAAGCCCCCGATATCCTGAAAAAGCCATTTCGCCGCATTGGATTCGCCGATACACCCACGCCATGCAGCTCGGCATTGGAGGCGCTTTATTACCCGGATTGCAATCAAATCGTAAAAGCCATTAAGGAAATGATGTGACGACTTCAATACCCTGCATTGAAACCAACTGTAGCCAGGATAGCTCAATGAGCGGCCTGGTATTGGACGGCCACAAGTTGTTGTGGCACCAAGAGCGCGTGAAAAGGCTGCTTGACGGTGAACGGGTTGCTCCCATTACCATCGATTGCGCACTAACGCGGCGTTGCACATACAATTGTTCATATTGCTACGGCCGGCTTCAGGCCAATGACGAAAAAAGAATGACCCGGGACGTCATATTCCGTTTCCTGGACGATGCCGCGGAAATCGGTGTGAAAGCCATCAGTTTCGTCAGCGATGGGGAGAGCACTTGCAGCCCGCACCTATATGACGCCATTTTGCGCGGCAAAGAGAACGGACTGGACATGGCCCTCGGGACCAATGGGTATTTGCTGAGAGACGATCGACTTTCCGATATCCTGCCGGCCTTGACCTATTTGCGTTATAATATCTCCGCCGCTGATCCTGGGCGTTATGCCCAGATTCATGGGTGCCGGGAGCATCACTATCACAAAGTGATTGAGACCATGCGCCGAAGTGTTGAAATAAAGAAACGCGCTGGCCTCGATGTAACTCTCGGGCTGCAGATGGTCCTGCTGCCTGAATTTCAGGACCAGATCCTGCCCTTGGCTGAATTGGGCAGGACAATCGGGATGGATTACCTGGTCATCAAACACTGCAGTGATGACGAAGAAGGAAGCCTCGGCGTCAACTACAACGCCTATTTCAACCTGATTGACGCGCTTAAGCAAGCTGAGCGTTTTTCTGATGACCATTACGTCGTCCAAGCCAAATGGTCTAAGATTTTAAGCCAAGGCAAGCGATGTTACGCGCGTTGTTATGGCCCGCCTTTAATCATGCAATTTTCAGGGTCTGGATTGGTGGCGCCGTGTGGGATGCTGTTCAACCGGCGTTATGAAAAATATCACATCGGCAATATTGCCGAGACATCATTCAAAACGCTTTGGCAAAGCGACCGGTACTGGGAAGTCATCCGCCTGATCGGATCAAGTGAATTCGATGCGCGGACCATGTGCGGCTCCCTGTGCCTGCAACATAAAGTCAATGAATTCCTGTGGCAAATTCGAAAAAATCCTGCTGAACTTGAAAAACCGTCGGGACAACCGCCCATGCATATCAATTTCATTTGATCTAGTGCGCAATATAGCAGCGATCCGCCCACGGTCCTGGCCGCTATATAATCGGGGTGGCAAGCGCGGCTCATCGGTTCAGTCGCCATTGGGTACCGTTTGAATTTTTCTCAACCGTCGCGTACCGGTGCGGGGCTAATCGCATATGCACAGCAGGTTTCCAAGGTATCCGCTATAATGACATCCACAGCATACTATCCGTCCCTATCCGTCGTCATCCCGAATCGAAATGATTCGGATTACATTGAAGTCTGTCTGAACTCGGTATTGAATCAGACGGTCAAACCGGATCAGATTATTTTCGTGGATGATGACTCCACCGATGACAGTGTGGCGATAGCTCAAATGTTGCTGCAAGATTTTGTTGATGTGCAGATCATCATCAATTCTGAGTGCCTGGGGACGGTTGGGGCGATCAATAAAGGGTTGAAGAAAGCCAGGGGCGACTATGTTCTTCTATTGGCTTCCAATGATTTTGTGATGGATGGGCTTTTCGAACGCGTAAAACAATCCATCCATGAAACAGGATGCCCGGGTGTTTGGTCGGCCATGGTATGGGCAGCCGATGAAAATGGTGCTCCCATGTATCTTTACCCTTCCTCGGTGGTTAAATCCAAAGGAGGCTTTATCCCACCGGGGGCTTGTATCAGGCTTGCCATGAGAACGGCTGGCTGGTTCATGGGAACGACGCTGTTTTTTAACCGTCAGGCGCTATCAAAAATCGGTGGATTGGACGAGGAATATCAGGGATTAGCGGATCTGCTTGCGGCGCTGACGATTTCGAGCACCGACGGGGCCACTTATTTAGCGGAACCGCTGGGGGTTATGCGCATTCATGATGATGGCTACCTTTTTCGCACCATAACGGATTTGGACAATCTCGAAAGGATTATTTCAAAAATTGAGCGCAGGGGACCGGTCCTGTCACCTCGACTGTTCACGTCCGCTTTTTGCCATCGCATGCGAGACAGATTCCGTTTTGCGGCTTTCCGCAATCATGATGATATTAGAAACGTCAAATGGCCTGGCAACTGGGACGGCATAAGGTATATGCTGCTCAAACGCGCATTGCCATTGATTGAAAAACAACGGGCGTTGAAAACCATCGCGGCAATGTGCTTGTTGCGGCCATTTGATATCATACCGATGATTTGGTATCGGCTGGTGGGGTCGCTATGGGTAATGGCGCGCGGAAAATAATTGTGATGTTTGCATAAGAAGGTTCAATAGTGACTGTGGTGACCAAGAAAAAATTCCTCCGATTTCTGATCACACCCAACGTTCCATGTCCATATGATCAGCGAATGGTCAAAGGGCTTGCTGAAGGATTCAACAGCATCGGCCATTACGCCGGTGCCATGCCGACGCCTTTATCGGCCGCCGAAATCGTAAAGTTATGCGAAAGCCTTTCGATTGACGTGGTGCTTCAAATTAATCGAACGCGCGATCCGAATACGCCTTTGCCGCGTGGCGTACGTCACATCTCATGGTATCAGGATGTATATCCGGAGACGCTGGATGGCTTTGCTGAAACCTTCCACGAGTCGGACATTCTTTATTCACTGGGCGATCCCTTGGTGTTGGGACTCAATGTCCGGATGCCTTGCTATGTCAGTTCCCTGTTTACCGGCGTCGACCAGGCGACCCTTGATTTTAACAGAAGAAATATTGAAACGGATCTGGACTTTTCTCTGTGCGGTGGACTTCCACCACCGGTGGAACTGGTGCCGGATATCAGGACCGATCTTCTTTGGTACCTGGATTACTTGGCAGAACATCTCCCGCTCATCGGCCGGTTGAAACTTTTTTGGCTTATCAGGAAACTATTGTTCAGCAAACGTCTGCCGGTGGATTATGTTCCCTATTCAACCTTGCGGTCCATGGCTGAAATTGTTGAAAGTTTTTATCGCCCTTTGCGCGGAGAATTGGATATTCATCTGTTGACTGAGGCGATGATGCACCAGGCTACATTATTCCAGAGCAGGATCCCGGTAAACCCGAAGAAGCCCCAGGCAAAAAAATCGAGTCGTCTCGCAAGGCTGCTCAAACCGCATACTACCCGGTTTATAGGAAGAAGCGACCTGAAGGCGCGGTTGTTAAGATACCTTGCGAATGAAAGCACCTTTTTTAGTTCCAATGGCACACCACCGGTAAAAAAGGCCATGGGCTATTTTTCCCAATCTTACCCCCGCATCCTTGAGCGCAAGGCTCTGATCCAAGCGGCCGCAAGGGTTTCGACATCACTGGCGCTATATGGCCCCGGGTTAAGTGCGCATGCATTCACGCAGCCCTACTTCAAAGGGGTAATCGACACCCAGGAGGAATTGTTGCGTGTTTACTGTCGTTCAAAAATCAATCTGTCCAATAATACCCATGGATTGGGATTACACAGCCGGACACTGGAATGCATGGCCGTTAAAGGTTTCATTTTTATGCATGAATCCCCCCATGACGACAAGGCCGGAGGGATGCTGACCGCCTTCGAACCGGGCGTGCATTACGGTTCCTACACGCCAGAAAATTTTACGGGTGAGGCCAAGCGTTGGCTAAAGGATGAACGTGGTCGATTTCGCGCCGGAGAGTGCGCGGAAAAAGTGATTCGACAGCAACATTGCTGGCATCATCGTGCGCAACAGATCATTGATGACCTGAACCGATAAAACATCATGAACGCGAACCCTTATATATTTAACCGCTGCATATGCAGATCGAATCTGTTAAGTCAGGAATAAAATCAAAATGCATATACTCATCATCGTTCCACGTTACAGTGCAGGTTGGGGCCAGTACTACCAGATACCGCTGGGTCTTGGATACATCGCATCGGCGATGCAGCAGGCCGGCCATGTGGTGACGAGTTTGAACCTGAACCATTATCGCGGTGCTGTCGA
>JBNLFN010000030.1:0-7753 GCA_050305555.1 Desulfobacteraceae bacterium
AGCTGAAACAGAGGGCATCTTTCCATCCAGGCTGTTGTTCTCAGCCATTTTCAATCCTCAACATAGCGTTGCTACGCCTGCGGTTCCAAATGGCCTGCGGCCTGAGCCTGAATGAAAATCTACCCTTTCTCAACGAAAACAATATCAAAAAAGGGCATCTTCCGGCCCAGCCCGGCGTTCTCACCTTTTTGTAGTCCTCGACGTAGCGTTGCTACGCCTGCGGGTACCAAAAGCCTGCGGCCTTGGTCTGAACCAAAATCTACCCTTTTTAAGCGAAAACTATAGCTGAAACAGAGGGCATCTTTCCATCCAGGCTGTTGTTCTCAGCCATTTTCAATCCTTAACATAGCGTTGCTACGCCTGCGGTTCCAAATGGCCTGCGGCCTAAGCCTGAATGAAAATCTACCCTTTCTCAACGAAAACAATTTAAAAGGGGCATATTTCAATCAGACGTTTTTTCCGTCTGAACAGCAATGATGGCCGGGGCGGATCCCGGCCCTGCGAAGATCATTTGCCCGGCCGGCGAAGCCTTCACCGGCGGCAATGCGGTGCAGCGAAATTACCGGCTGAGTGAAAGGCATGCTTATATCTTCTGCATTTAAAAAAACATTAATTGATATTTTGGTTGGGATCTTTATTTACATCAAGTGCTATTTCCGATTTGTTATTAAATGCGGGAGTTGATATTGTTGATTTGCCATATAGGTTTGGTTTTAACAATCCCAATGAAATCAGTATCAGCAAGATTGAGATGTGATAGGCAATTATAAGTCGTATTTTTGTGATCATTGAATATCTCCAACAATTAGACTTCCCCAAAGTAATATACGATCAATAAAAGCCAACCTATCGGCACAACGCGCGATTCAGCGTAGGGCCGGCCTCTGCGCCGGCCTGTTGGAACGCCACCATCCAGCAAAGCGCAATACCCATAGCCGGCAACGCGTAATAAACAACATTGTTGCAAAAGTCAGAGGGTTTCAGAGTCAAGGCCCTATGCACCCAGTTCCGAAATTTTTTCGCTTTTTTTGACAAACGCCGCAATGGCCGTACAGGCGCTGTCAAACCGTTCAATGGCATAGGCCAGTTGTTCGCAAATTGGATCTTCAGCGCCCAATTGGCGCTGGGCATCATCCAGTATCTTTTTTTGAGATGCCAAAGCGGTTTTTATCTTAACCGCAATTTTTTTGCGGGCATCAAGCTTGCTTTTTTCCTGCTCGATCACCGGTTTCAAGCGCCGGATCGAAAATTCAACCAAAGCGTCGCGGGACGCCTGATAGTCTGTAGCCATCTTTTGTAAAGTGGATAATGTCTTTTTGCTGATCACAAATGTTTTTTGAACCCCGCCGGACGGCCGGGGCTTGGATTGGCTCAGCTTGCGCGCAATGGTCTCCAATGCATCGGTGTCGGCAATGAGGTGGTCGAACAAGGATTTTTGCTTCACGCCCAGTTGGTTCGAGACAATATTCAGGGCCAGAATGGTGCGTTCCGGAAGCCTGAAGGTTGCCCTTACGGATTGATTGGATTTAAGCTCGGCCGTATCAGGATAGGGAAGTTCAAACTTAATCGCGTTTTGCGTATCTGTATTTGCAGCCATTTGGCACACCTCCTTTCAATCGCCCTAAAAAACCATTACTTAATACTAATATATTTTTTAAGTAATGCAAGAAAAAATTAATTTATGCTATTGACACAGCCGAAATAATTTTTACTTTTTGTCAAAATGGAACATCAACAAACCCACAGAACGATAAAAATGGAGGTGTTACAATGATTTACCGAAGATTGTACAATGTACCCAATGTTGGCTTTCGTAACGCTTTCGAGCAGTTCGACAGATTGCGGCGTCAACTTGCCAATGTCTATGGCGACGAGTTCGGCACCCAACGCGGGTCGTTTGGCGCCGGTGTGTTCCCCCAGGTCAATCTGACCGAAGACGCTGACAAATTCTATGTCCGCGCGGAACTTCCCGGCATCAAATCTCAGGACCTTGAAATGCAGGCCACCGCAAAAAATCTGACCCTCTCCGGCGAACGCAAAATCGAACCGGAAAACGACGGGGTGCGCTACCATCGCCGGGAACGCGAAGCCGGCAAGTTTTCCAGGATCATCGCCATGCCGACCCAGATCGATCCGGAACGCATCGAGGCCAAATTGAAAGACGGCGTGCTGACCATCCACGTGCCCAAAGCCGATGCCGTCAAACCGCGGCAAATTACCATCAACTAACCGATGATGTCCAAATTCAGGAGGTGATATCATGTTTGGTAAAGATTCAAAGGAAATCAAAGTGAAAGAAAAACAAGAGCTGAGCACCCAGGCCGAGCAAACCACCCCCGGGCTGGTGTTTACCCCCGCGGTGGATATCTTCGAAAACGATAAGGAGATTGTGCTGCTGGCCGATATGCCGGGCGTGCAGGCCAAAGCCTTAAACATCGATCTGCGCGACAACACCCTCACCCTGGATGGCGGCGTGGAACCCTTTGAGGGTGCCGCTGAAGATGATGTGATGATCGAATTTGAGGTGGGTAAGTATTACCGACAGTTTTCACTATCAGAGGTGATTGACCAAGAGAAAATCGACGCTCAATTGAACGACGGTGTATTGCGTCTTACCCTGCCCAAAGTGGAAAAAGCGACACCGCGAACCATCACCGTGCAGACCGCATAAAAGACTCGGGACCGGTTCTTGGGGTGTTTTTTTCCAAAACCGGTCCTGATCCTTCCCCCTTCAGAGGGCGACCCATCGCCCATCTCTCCCACAATATGACTGAATTTGCATTTAACATCCTGAATTATAACATAATGTTTTCTTGTTGATAATGCAGGCATTTCAAGCTAAAACGTTTAGAATTGAATGCCCAACCCCCCAGGGGGACGCCAATCCGTTGGCCGCAAAATAGATAATTTCCTGTTTTTATAGATAAATTAAGAAGCAAGCGCTTATGTATCCCTTTTTGAAACTCACCACCACCCTGTTAAAGGCCAGGTACAGGCCCAAATTGGACCTGGAAGATCCCAGCGTGATCCAATTCAGAACCGGCCTAGCCGATATCGATATGTTTATGGAGTTGAACAATGCCCGCTATCTGAATTACATGGAACTGGGCCGCTGGGACTACTCCTATCGGGTCGGCTTTTTAAGCCTGATGAAAAATAAAAAATGGGGGTTCGCCGTGGGCGGCGCCAGCATACGGTACCGCAGAAGAATCCCTTTTCTGGCGAAATTCACCTTAACCACCCAGCTTATTTGCCACGATGGGCGCTGGTTCTATTTCCTGCAGGAGACCCATCGAAACCATAACATATGCGCATCTGCATTAATCAAGGCCGGCGTCACTTCAAAGCAGGGCCTGGTGCCCGCGACCACGGTGGTCCAGGTATTCGACAGGCCGGATTTCGGCACGCAGATCCCGGACTGGGTGACCGCCTGGATCGAAGCGGAAAGCCAAAGGCCGTGGCCGTCCCAGTGATTGGAGTGGTCAAAGAAAGTGAGGCAAAAGCAATGGGCATAAAAGATTTGGCCTGGGATACGGTAAAATGGAAATTTATGCAAAAGCGATTGGGATACAGCGATGCGGAGATGAAACGGTTTCGGGAAAACCCGAGAAATGCGGACATTCTTTCAAAAGCGCCGGAGCTCAACAACAAGACCCTCATCGTCGAAGTGGTTGATTCGCAGGGCTGCAACAGCCAACATGGCGTTGGCCAAAAGTTTTATTTTGACGGCGCAGGCAACCTTTTAACCAAACGCAGCCCCAAAAAAATCTGTATTTATGCGCTCAATGCAATAACAACGCAGATTTTTACCGCCGCAGAGCTGGTATATGCAGGTGTCGATCCCAATGAAATGAGGTTCAAAAGAGCGGCCTGTTTCGACGTGGGTGTCGCCTGTGGGGGTTGGGGCCGGATTGTCATGGAACTGAAGGTTGAGGATCGCGACAAATCCTGACCCGGCAATTTGCGCGATCCCCAACCCAACTTAAACCTATGGCTGTTTCACCGCCAGTATCACCTCCGACGGAAAAAGCATCTGCTGCACATACTCGCGGGTCAACACTTTAAATCCTTGACCCGGCAACCGATCGGAAAGCGCCACACCACGGCAACCGCCCATGGCTTTTGGAAAAAGGCGATAGAGGCGGTCATAAATCCTGCTGCCCACCCCGCGCCCTCGGGTCATATTGACCAGCACCAGTTTGCCCTGGGGTTTGAGCACGCGATTGAACTCCGTCAGCACCCGGTTCATCTGCTTAAAGGAGATAAGATCGAACATGTAGTTGTTCACCAGCACGTCCACCGAATCCGAAGCGATGTCCAGGGCGGCGGCAGAACCGCGTGACAGAAAATAGTTGCCGCCATCCAAGCGCCCAAGCCGGTTGCGGGCTTTGGCCAGCATGCCGTTGGAAAGGTCCACCCCCATATTTTTGCCGTGTGGATTTTGCCGGACGATCTGTTCAAAGGCCAGTCCGGTGCCCACGGCCACCTCCAGGATATTCGATCCGTCCTGAATATCGGCCAACTGCAACGCCCGCTCCCGGGCTTTGGATTCGGTCAGTTTGCCCCATAGATCGTAGACACGCGAAATGCGATCATACAGCCGCCCGATCTCCGACTGAGGGATCAGCGCATCCAAAGGTTGCTTTTGACCTGTTTTGCGCCATGCACTGCAACATGTGAGTGAAATTGCCATTTTTTACCTCCTTATTCGTGGACGAATATTTACAGAAACAAGCCCGCTCCTGCGAAGATCATCTGCTTGGCCACCACCGATTCAGCGTAGGGCCGGCCTCTGCACCGGCCTGTTAAAACGCCGAAGATTAGCAAAGCGTTTTAAACGCCTCCCCTGGCGGGGGTTGCCCCAATGTCTGGCTCCCAGAGCCGGGATCTTGGTTCACGGTTTCCTATGCCTTGGGTTTGTGCGCCTGAATGTACGCCGAAATCACAAGTCCGGCGGCATCGCTGCCCGGCATGCAGGCTTCGATGGCGCCGCGGCTCTTTTCGTTTTCGTCGATGCGGATGCCTTCAAATCCGGCGCGTTCCAACATGGCGCGGGTATCGTCCAGTGTGGCGGCGCCCCCCACACAAGCGGAAACCAGCTCCAGGTCGGCTTGGATCTCCGGCGGCAATGGCGCCGTGGCCACAATGTCGGAAATAAACAGGCGGCCGCCGGGCTTGAGCACGCGAAAAGCTTCCGCATAGACTTGATTTTTGTCCACCGACAGGTTGACCACACAATTGGAGATGATGATATCCGCACAATTGTCCGCCACCGGTAGATGCTCGATCTCGCCCAGGCGAAATTCCACATTGGCCGCATCGGCTTTCATTGCATTGCGCCGGGCCTTGGCTACCATTTCGGCGGTCATGTCGATGCCGATGACCTTGCCCCCGGCGCCCACCCTGGCCCCGGCCAAAAAGCAGTCAAAACCACCCCCACTGCCCAGGTCCACAACGGTCTCGCCGGGCTTTAAGGAAGCCAGGGCCACCGGGTTGCCGCAACCCAGGCCCATGTCGGCCCCTTCCGGTGCGCCGGCCTGATCCTGGGCGGAGTAGCCCAGCAGGGGAGCCAACCCTTCGGTCCGGTCGGATGCACCGCAGCCGCAACCGCTGCCGGGTGCGGACGATTGCGGCGCCGTGGATCCACAGCATCCCCCTGAAACTTTCTGCGTCTTGTCCTGGCCATCCGGGTGACCCGTGGCCACCTGGGCATAGCGGTTGCGAACCGCTTCGCGAATACGCTCTTTTTCCTGAATTTTCATGATTTTCTCCATTTCTGTTGTTGTGTGCATATGCGTCTAAATGCACATTTAAGGTTAAAATTTTTTCGCCGCCCTATTTACAGCAGTCCGGACAGCATACCTCCATACAATTTCGGATCTGCCGGGTGATGGATTCCAATTTGTCAATAAAGGCCTGCCCGTTAATGGCATAGTAAACATAGCGGGTCTCTTTTTCACAGCTCAAGATGCCGGCTTCGTGCATCAGGTTGAGATGGCGCGAAACCACCGAACGATCCTGGGGCATATGATCGGCGATGGTGCCGATATCCGAACGCCCATTGAGCATTAAAAAGCGCAAAATATCCACGCGCACCGGCTCGCTGAGGGTCTTGAAAAAGCGTGCATCAAAGTTATCCACCAATTCATTCAGGCACGCCTCTCCGGATATGTTAACGTCTTGGCTCATGTGTTGATTATTAATGCACACAAATGCATATGTCAAGTCCCTTTTTACGATGATATTGATCCACTGCCCGCCAAACTTGCCCCGGCATGCAACAACTCAGGGCCTGGCGCGAAACGATAAATATGCAGAATCAATTTTTATCTATTGTCCGCACAGACATTATGCATTAGATTTACTTCCAAACCCAAATTGCAACCCAAGGAGGAGGATAATGGCAGAAGCATCCAGAGAAGCCCGCCGGCAAAATGTCATCGAAGTGCTCAACAAAGCCCGTGCCATGGAGTTGAAGGCCATCCACCAGTACATGAACCAGCACTACAACCTGGACGATATGGACTACGGCGAATTGGCCGCCAAGATGAAACTGATCGCCATCGATGAGATGCGCCACGCGGAACAATTTGCCGAACGCGTCAAAGAGCTTGGCGGCGAACCGGTCACCGAACATGGCGGCAAGGTGGAAAAAGGTCAAAAAGTCGAAGGCGTCTTTTCCTTCGATGCCGATCTAGAAGACGACGCCATCGACGCCTACAACCAGTTTCTGTTGGTGTGCCGGGAAAACGGCGATGCCATCAGCATGAAATTATTCGAAGCCATCATCGACGAGGAGCAGATCCACTACAACTATTTCGACAACGTGAACGGCCACATCCAAAAACTGGGCGACACCTATCTGGCCAAAATCGCCGGCACCTCCTCCTCCTCCGGATTAGGCCCCAGCGGCTTTATCGCCACCGGCGGCGGGCAATAGCAAACGGATGGCCCGCTATGGATCGGGATCCCTGGCGCAGGAGCTATACCCAACATCGCTGGCCAAATAAAAGGTCTTCGTAGGGCCGGGCTCTGTCCCGGCCGTAACTACTTAAATAATTTTCGGCCAGCGCCTTTACCCCAAATCCGAAACCGAGCGGGTGCGCAGAGAATCTGCCCACCCGCCGTTGACTTTTACCCATATATCCCTTATTTTAGGGAGTCCTAAAGCTCTTTAAAATAAATCAGCCACCCTCAAACCGAACATGGGGGCGAAACGGCTTCGACGGGGACAAAGAAGCGCTGGTTGCATGCCGAGTGCCTATCGACTCGTACCCTTGATAGGACCTAAACGTAATCGCAGATGATTATGCATACGCCGTAGCTGCTTAAGGCGGCTACCGTTCTACCTTTTCCCTCCTGCGGAACTGGATAGGGCGTCGACTTGCAGGATAGTCCGTTCTGAATGCCTGTTACAGCGCGGGCGAACTTTTAACAGGATAGCGTTCCCAGCCTCATGCCTGATGGAGCCTCGGAACCGCGAAATTTAAACGTCAGGACAAGCATGTAGACGCCAGAGTGGAATGTTTTCGGACGCGGGTTCGACTCCCGCCGCCTCCACCATTATACAGTCAGTTGCTAACCCGTTTCTCCAGGATCATTATCCTCGAGGGCGGGTTTTGTTTTTGGTAGTGTCCAGAATTTTTCGCACTTTTGTTTTTAGCTGCTTCTCAATCTAGTATACACAACGCAATCTCAGGCCAAAATAGATGTCGGCGCCAAATTTCTAATTCTCGACAATTGGGTTATCGCA
>JBNLFN010000031.1:0-9771 GCA_050305555.1 Desulfobacteraceae bacterium
GATGGTATTGAGTGCCTTTTTTACGGAGTTGCCCTTGATACCCGCCGGATCTCCGGGTGGGCCGATAATCACAAAATCATTAAACATGACTTCACGGCGCTCGATACCGTAACCTGCCGCCAGGTATTTTTTCTCAGCGCCCGGGGCATGCACCATGAGCACATCCACATCACAATTTTGCCCGAGTTTGAGTGCCTTTCCGGTGCCCACGGCGGTCCACTTGAGCTCAATGCCAGTATCTTTGGTGAACGCCGGTGCCAGATAATCGAGCAACCCGGTGTTATCCGTACTGGTGGTCGTTGCCATCATCAGTACCTTTGCCTGAGCCGCCGGCACCGGAATGGCCACCAGTATGACTCCCAGTACAACGATCAATACCTGTATCGTCCGTTTTGTCATTTTCATCCTTCCCCCTTTTGTTGAGTACAATTTTAGTTCAAGTTGCAGAAAAAAGCATTTTGCCGCTGATCGACAGATCGTAGCCCTCAAATCCGCGGGCCAGTTGGTGAAAGATCTTATCATGAAGCAAGCTCAAAAAACTTTGCACAGTGGGTTCGAAAAACCGCTCCTTCAATACCAGCAAGTCGTATCGCTCCCACCGCCATGGCAGAAATTCAAGCCCCAGCGCCGCAGCCACGGGCTGAATGCAGGGCCCGGCATCTGCTTGACCGGCAAGGATAGCCAGGCCGACATCCATATGGCGCGACACTTCGTTGCGGTAGCCCTGCAGTTCGCTGCCCTTTATGCCGGCTTCTTTTAATTCGCGATCAAAAAGCAGGCGCGTACCAGTACCCAACTTTCGATTGATGACGCGCAGCCCTTGCTGATGAAGGTCGGCAGCGCAGCGGATATTTTTGGGATTGCCCTTGGCCACAATCAATCCCTGACGGCGTCGGCAAAAATTCACCACCACCGGCGGTGGTACGAATTCCTGGCTGATAAACTCAAAGTTGTATTCATCATCTTCGGCCTGCAGCAGATGGCTGGTGGCCACTTGGCAAAGCCCTTGCTTAAGCGCGCGTATCCCTCCCATGCTGCCGAGATTGCCGAATACGGCCAAGGCATCGCTATAGCGACTGTTGTGCAGGTTGATGGCCTGCTCCAGCAAAGGGTCATTGCTGCCGGTCATCACCAGCACCCCTTTCTGAGGATTGATGGCGCCATGCAGGGTCGGTACATTCTGAGTATTGGCCTCTACCCATTGTTCCACCAAATATTGTGGGAAAAGCCATTTGCCGGTTACTTTTGAAGCCGGCAATCCTTTTTCAGAGACCAAGGTGTAGATCAATTTTTCATTGACCCCCAAATAACGCGCGACCTCTTTGGTTGAAAGCATCGCATTCACGGCAAGCAAACCCCTCGAAATTGAAAGCTTCGGTTAATTTCAGATCGTTATACTCTCACAAGGAGACCCGGTCAACAGCTTCGTAAATATTTAACTTATTTTTACCATAAATAACTAAATATAACTTGTGATAAACGCGGATCCTCGGTTATCTTTTTCCAATGCAGGGTTGTATTCATAAGGCAAATTCAATTATACCTCTGAGTACCGTGCCCCCATATCAAGCGGCAGGGCCTGAATGATGGATCTGCTCATCATTGACCGCAGCCATTTACACTGGAGGGAAAATCGATGATCGAAACTTGTGCTTTTGGTCGGCTATCCGTTGACGGGCGCATCTATGATGCCGATCTGATGATCCTGCCCGATGGCCACATCATCGAAAACTGGCGCCGCGAAAAAGGCCACAGCCTCAGCACGGCCGATGTCCAGCCGTTGGTCTCCGCCCAGCCGGATATCATTGTCGCCGGCACCGGCATGTATGGTTTAATGCGCCCCCGGCGTGAGGTTGCGGCGATGATGTCGCAATACGGCATCCAGTGGATCGCCCTGAAAACCAAATCCGCAACCCGGAAGTTCAACCAGCTTAAAAAGGCCGGCGAGAGGGTGGCCGCCTGTTTTCATCTCACCTGCTGAACCGCAGGGGATGACACGCCGAAACATGGCCGAAAGGAGAAAAAATGGCATTGAAAATCGTGCAGACCCGGACAGCACCGGCAGCTATCGGTCCCTATTCACAGGCCGTTGAGGCCGGCGATCTGGTATTTGTCAGCGGGCAGCTGGGACTCGATCCGCAAACCATTGAATTTGTGGGTGAAGATCTGGCCAGCCAGGCCCGGCAGGCGCTTGCCAATTTAAAAGCCATATTGCTGGCCAGCGGTTGTGGTTTATACCATGTGGTGGCGGTGGATGTCTTTTTGGTGGATATGGATGACTTTGCCGAATTCAATGGCATCTACGAAGATTTTTTCGGTCCCCACAAACCTGCCAGGGCCGTTGTGGCGGTCAAGACACTGCCCAAAAATGGCCGTATTGAGATCAAATGCGTGGCTTATCGAAAATAATCCGCTAGGGAGACTCATCGTTAAGGAGTTCCGGATAGAGCCGCCGGAAACACTCCGGGCAGATGCAATGGCTGAAAGTGGCATCCGAATGATCGCCTAAATAGGCTTCCAGCTGATTCCAATACCCTTGGTCGTCACGAATCTTTTTGCAGTTGGCACAAATGGGCAGCATGCCGTTCAAGGTCTTGATCTGCGCCAGGGCCTCTTCCAACTGGTGGGTTTTATCCGTCAGCGCCAGTTCAGCCTGCTTACGCTCTGCAATCTCCTTCTCAAGCAAACGGTTCTTGCCCTGGAGCGTATGGGTCTGCTCGGCGACGCGGCGGTCCAGTTCAATATTGAGCAGTTTTAAATTCAACGCCTTGCGGCGCTGTGCCGCCAGACGCCAGACCAGCACCAAGGCGGTGGTGGAGATAAGGATCAAAAAAGAGAGAATGATCCATTTGTAGCGCTGATAAAATCCAGGCGGGCGGTTGATCAAAAAGCTCCCATTGGGCAAATTGGACGGGTTGATGTCAAATCGGGTCATTTCGTTGTAATCAAACATATAGCGGTTCGGGCTGCGGGTGATGATGGGAATTTGGGCTGCGGGCCGACCCTCGAGAATTTGCTCGCCCAACCGGGCGGCTTGTTGGCCCTGGTAAAATCCCGAAGTGATCATGCCCCCCACAATGCCGTTGCCAAAATAAAATCCCCACGACCCATAAACGGGAACCTTCGCCGCATGGCGGACCATGCGAATGCCGTCCACGTAAGAGATAAAATGGTCGTCCCGATCGCGATTAAAAGCCAATATATAAATCATGTCCCGGTCACCCAGGGCAGATACTTTTTGCTCAACCTCATCTAATAAAAAATCCTGATAGTACTCAAAAGTGAATTGCGGCCCCATCCCGGCGGTCACCTTGTCAAACTCTCGCTTGATGGCCACTCCCGTAGGTGTCCTGTCCAGAATCACCAGAATGCGATCCCGCCGGGGGTGGAATCGATGCATCAGATCCAGCGTCTTGCGGTAATCAATGGCTTCGACAACACCGGTAATATCTTTTTTGCCCTTGAGCATGCTGCGCTGAAAATCGTTGACACCACAAAATACAACCGGAACGCCGGGAAACAGACGGTCCCCGTAATCTATGATGAACCGTAGGGCATTGTTGTCGGATAATAGGATCAAATCGAAATCAATGTGGGCCAATTGGGTCTTTAAGGTTTCAAATTCGATCAGGCGATTGAAATACAACTCACCGGGATTGCGCTTGGTATCCAGATATTCGTAATGCAACTCGATGTCGTCTCTATCCACACGCAGCACCGACTCGATGCCTTCAGAGATGCGGTCGGTCCACTGCAAGCCCTGATGATAAGAGTGTAAAACCAAAACATTTCGCGTTTTTTGGGCCTCGGCGGGGGTGACCACGGCAACCGCCAGCAAGATCGCAACCGTGCTGATGGAAACGGTCAGTTGAAACAATGCGCGGTTCAATAATTTATAAGATAGGGTGTGCATGACGTCTCTTTTTGGGTCTCTGCCAGTAAGTGCGGCACTCCCTTATTATCGGCATGCAATACAAAAAATTTAGCATCGCTTGGAAATCATCAGAGCAACAAGGAGCCCTTTTAGGGCTATCCGAGGTGCCATTCTAAACGCTCGCACCGCTCTGTGCGCCAATCCCAAGGGCTGTGATGGAGGCATGCAACAACTCCTTGTTGCCTTTGAGCCGCTGCTCCAGGACTTGAGCGATATCTTCCATCCCGCAATAGAGCGGGGGTTGAACCGAATCGCTGCCATGACGGTCGGCCAGGGCAAATCCCAACATGATAAGATTCAAAGCCCTGGGATTTTTGATATCCCGGGCCAGGCGCTCTGCATCGCAATAGTGCAGGTTGATGGAACCGGGCATCGCCAAGGGGGCGGCGCTGTTCACAACAGCCCAGGCATCTGGTTTGAGATAGCGGCTATGCTGGGTAACATTTTCCGTCTTCAAGGCGATCAGCCCGCCGGCGTCACCGGGCATAATCAACGGACCGGTAAAATCGCCGACTTTGAGATGCGAAATCACCGTGCCGCCCCGCTGGGCCATTCCGTGGGTTTCAGACGTCAAGACCGACAATCCCTTGGTCATGGCGGCCTCGGCCAACAAACGGGTAATGAACAGGACGCCCTGTCCGCCCACGCCGCTGATCACTATTTGCTGTTGCGTTTCTGCTCTCATCGAGGTTCTCATCAATCCGCATAAAAGTAGAGGCCAATGGGTCAACTATTTCGCTATATTCTCCCGGTTCGGATGCATTCCGTAAAACCTAAGATTTTTCGACAATGGCGCCTTTGGGGCAAACGTTGAGGCACACCCCGCATCCATTGCAGACCAGTGGATCCACTTGAGTGCATGCGCCTTCGTCGATTTCCACCAGGGCCGGGCACTCAAAGTGCTGGTGGCAATAGCCGCAACCATCGCACTGTTCGTTGATCATCACTTCGATGGGATCCGCTGGCCGGCCTTGACGTGCGAGGTCCAGGATACAGGGATGGCGGGCAATCACCACGGCCGGGCCCTGATGATGGCTAAAGGCTACCGCCGCTTTGATCAAAGTGACAAAGGCCTGTGTATCATAAGGATCCGCCACCTTTAGAAAATGAATGCCGCACCCTTTGACCAGGGCCTCCAGATCCACGGCCGTCAGATCCTCTCCAACAGCACCCTTTCCGGTGGCGGGTGTGGGTTGACTTCCGGTCATAGCGGTGGTGCGGTTGTCCAAAATTACCAAAACCATACCGACGTTTTGGTTCACCGCATCGATCAGGGCGGGAACGCCGGCGTGAAAAAAAGTGGAGTCTCCAATGGTGGCCACAATGTCCGGCCGTTTCTTCTCGTGTTTGTAGGCATGAAAGAAGCCGGCCGCCTGGCTGATGGCCGCGCCCATGCACAACACCGTGTCCACGGCTTTCAAATTAAGCCCAAGAGTATAGCAACCGATGTCGCTGGTATAGATGCCCTTGGGGGCAGCCTTTTTAATGGCGAAAAAGCTGGCACGGTGGGGACATCCCGCACACAAGGTGGGACGGCGGCCGGGGACCGGAGTCAATGTGGGCATCATTGCGCGAACACCGGCGAAAGCAGCCACCAAAGTCTCGATCTTCTCGGGTAGCAATTCACCGACTCGCGGTACAGCGCCACTGAATTTGCCTCTGACCCGGCGGTGATCGGCCAACTGCAGTTCGACAATGCCGGTGGTCTCCTCGATGACCAGCACCTCATCATAGGTATCGCGTAAATGGCGGATAAAATCCGAGTGCAGAGGATAGGGTTGCAACACCTGATACAATGGCAGGGTTGGCCAAAGTCCAAGCCGTTTGAGGACTTCGGTGGTATAGGCAGAGGCCACACCGCAGGATATCACCGCCTTAGGGCCTGAGGCCTCCGGATTGAGGCGCTGGGGTTGGGTGGCCTCGTGCAGGGAGATTCGGGCCAGCTTTTCTTCCACTTCCAGGTGGAGTTGATGGCGGAATTTGGGTGTGGCCGCCCACCGGGAGGGATCTTTTCGGAAATTCGGCTCGCCGTCAGGGGCGGCGATATCACCTGGCTGCACGTCTTGTCGGCTATGGCACACGCGGGTAGTGGGCCGCAGCATGACCGGGGTCAAATAGGCCTCGGACAAGGCAAATGCCAAAGCCACCATCTCCTTGGCCTGGCGGGGAGAGGCCGGATCCAACACGGGGATTTTGGCCATCATGGCCATCATCCGACTGTCCTGTTCGGTCTGAGACGAGTGGGGGCCGGGATCGTCGGCGCTGATCACCACAAAACCAGCGGCAGTGCCCATATAGGCCGCGCTCATCAGCGGGTCCGCGGCCACATTCAATCCCACTTGCTTCATGCTCACCGCCGCGCGCCGCCCAGCCATGCAGCCGGCATAGGCGATCTCAAAAGCCACTTTCTCGTTGACGGCCCACTGGGTGTGCATCTGGATACCCAGTTGCTTTTGATACCGTGCCACCGCAGCCAATATTTCAGATGCCGGGGTGCCCGGATAGGAGGTGGCCATGGCACAGCCATTTTCAATCAATCCACGGGCAATGGCCTCGTTGCCCATCATGAGCTCTTTTTTCACGGATAAGTCCATGCATGCCTCATACGCATTGCAGATAACATCACAATACCTGCATTGTTACACAGTATTGCATCACTTGTCGAGTCGGCACGCCAAGGACTCGCACCGCAGACTTCGGCTCTTGACCTGGGGCTGTGCCTGACATAGTCTGGGATCTTCGTTGCGCTGTGGCTTGGATGCGGGGGATGCATTGACCGACTTTCATGATCTATTGCAGTTTGTGTTCGCAGGGCTGACCAACGGCGCCATATATGCTCTGATCGCCCTTGGTTTTTGCGTGGTCCACAACACCATGGGCATCGTCAACTTTGCCCAAGTCGATTTTGTCTCCCTGGGCGGTATGTTCCTTTTCAGCGGCTTGTTCTGGAGTGGCCTCCCTATGCCCGTCGCTTTGGTCTGCGCGGTGGCCGCCGTGACTCTTGTGGGCTTGCTGGTGGAACGGCTGGGCATCCGTCCATCGCGCTCTGGAAACCACCTGGTACTCATTTTTCTGACCATCGGGATTTCGATTATTCTGCGTGGCGGTATGAAACTCGTCTGGGGCAAAAACCGAATGGCTGTCCCCCACCTGGCCGGAGAAGAACCCTTGCGCATTGCCGGTGCCGCTATTTTACCTCAGGCAGTGGCCATCATGGCCATAACGGCCCTGGCTATCAGTCTGTTGGTCCTGTTTTTCAAAGGGACACGCATGGGTTTGGCCATGCGCGCGGTGGCCTCCAACCAGACGGCTGCTTCAGTGGTGGGCATCCATGTGGAGCGGGTCAAGGCAGCCAGCTTCGCATTGGCCGGGGGGCTGGGGGGCCTGGCCGGCGTATTGGTCACCCCCATCACCACCTTAAGCTATGATGTCGGCGTTTTGCTGGGGCTCAAGGGTTTCGCAGCGGCCATCCTGGGCGGATTCGGCTCCTTTCCAGGCGCCGTTTTGGGCGGGATCAGCTTGGGGTTGTTGGAATCTTTGTTTGCCGGATACTGGAGCAGCGCATATAAGGATGTAGCCGCATTTGTGGTGCTGCTGCTGGTATTGTTCATACGACCCAAAGGACTATTGGGTAAATAAGACCATGATGACGTCCAGGGATAACTTCTTCTATTTTTGCTACCTGCACCGAACCGGTTTAACATTTCTGGGCTTGTCTGCGTTGCTGCTGGTCTGGCCGCTGATTGTAAGCAATCCTTACAACCTGGGCCTTTCCAACCTGATCGCCATCTACGTGATGGTGGTATTGGGGCTCAACCTGTTTATCGGCTACACCGGCCAGATCAGCCTGGGGCATGCCGCCTTTTTTGCCATCGGTGCGTATGGTTCGGCCATCGGTACGAGCACTTTGGGGTGGCCGGTTTGGCCGGTGATGGTCCTGGTGGCTTTGGGTGCCGCTTTGATCGCCCTGGCCGTTGGGCTGCCTGCGCTCAAGCTCACTGGACACTATCTGGCCATGGCGACCTTGGGGTTCAACATTGTGATATACAATATCCTGGTCCAGTGGGATGCGGTGACCGGTGGGCCCAGCGGATTTGCCGGCATTCCCTATCTTAACATGGGCGCCTTGGTCTTCGACACCGAAATCAGCGTGCACTATCTGGTATGGACCTTTGCCATGATTGCCTTGTTGTTGAGCCTCAACCTGATTCGCAGCGGCGCGGGACGCGGACTGGCCGCTCTGGCGGAGGACGAAACCGCAGCGGCAACACTGGGCGTGGATATCCGCAGAGCCAAAGTCAAAGTATTCATTCTCTCCGCAGTGCTGGCGTCCGTTGCCGGGAGTCTGTTTGCCCACTGCTACGCTTTTGTCAGCCCGGAGTCGTTCAGCATTTTCGTATCCGTGGATTTTGTCATCATGGTGGTGGTCGGCGGCATGGGCTCCATCTGGGGAACATTGTTCGGCACGGCCCTGATCACCTTGCTGCCCGAATGGATTGAAGCCCTGAACATCTATAAAGATATTATTTACGGCCTGATCCTGGTGCTGATCCTGCTCTTTCTGCCCCAGGGCCTGATCACGGGTATTTTTGACAGGGTGCGCACACACATCGCCTTGAGACGGGGTCATCATGCTTAAGCTGCAAAAAATCAGCAAATGGTTCGAGGGGTTGCCCGCCCTGCAGGAGGTGTCGTTCACCATTGCCCCGGGGCGCATTACGGCCCTGATCGGTCCCAACTGCGCCGGTAAATCGACCTTGATCAACTGCATCAGTGGCGTACAAGCAGCCCAGGCGGGGCGAATCCTGCTGGACCATCATCGTATCGAAAAACTACCGGCGCATAAAATCGCTGCACTGGGCGTGGCCCGCACCTTTCAAAACCTCAAGCTGTTCACCCGACTCTCGGTGCTGGACAATGTGCTCACCGGCTTGACGGTTGCGGCACAGCGCTCGTTTGCCATTTCCATGTTGCGTCTACCGGCTTTGCGCCGCCAAGAGCGGCAACTCCGACTTAAAGCACTTGAAGTGTTGAATAATTTTGGTCTTGGTGCCAAGGCCAACTGGCCGGCTTCGGCGTTGTCCTATGGTGACAAAAAACGCATGGAGATGGCCCGGGCCTTTGTGGGTCAACCCCGGGTTGTGTTGCTGGACGAGCCGGTGGCCGGCTTAAACAGTGAAGAGACACAAGAGATTGCACGTCTCATTCGACAGCAGCGCAGGTCCGGCCACACCATGCTGCTGGTGGAACATGACATGGAACTGGTCATGGATGTGGCCGACCATGTGGTGGTCTTGGACAGCGGGCGCTGCATTGCCGATGGACCGCCAGACCAGGTGCGCCGCAACCCCATGGTGCTCGAGGCCTATTTGGGCCGCATGGAGGCCATCGCATAACGCCATGACCGACATTTTGCTGGACATCAAACAACTCAGCGCCCACTACGGGGCGGCCCAGGCCCTCTTCGGGGTGGATCTCTCTGTGGCCCGGGGCGAAACCGTGGCCCTGGTGGGCGCCAACGGCGCCGGAAAAACCACGCTCATGAAATGCATCATGGGCCTGATCAAACCCACGTCAGGTGATGTGGTCCTGGCCGGTCAGCCCGTTACCGGAAAATCGCCGACCCGGATGGTTCAAAAAGGATTGGCTCTATCGCCCGAGGGGCGGGAAGTGTTTCCCCACCTGACGGTCACAGAGAATCTGGAGCTGGGTGTGGCGGCCCTGGACATCGGACGCCGGGAAACCACGGCCCGCATACAATCGGTCTTTGATCACTTTGTGCGCCTGGCGGAACGCAAAGATCAAGCCGCGGGCACCCTGTCGGGCGGCGAGCAGCA
>JBNLFN010000032.1:0-28120 GCA_050305555.1 Desulfobacteraceae bacterium
GCCCCAGTTCCTTTCCATTGGCCTGAGCAAAGCGCACTACTCCAATGCCGGCATCAATGAAAACCGGACCTTCAGTATCTGCCTGCCGTCTGAAGCACTCCTGGTCGAAACGGATTATTGCGGCATCATGACCGGAAAGAAAACCGACAAGGCCGAACTTTTCAATGTATTCTACGGAGAGCTGAAAACCGCGCCCATGATTGCGCAGTGTCCGGTCAACATGGAACTTAAGCTGCATGATGTGCTGGATTACGACACCCACGACATCTTCGTGGGCCAATTGGTGCAAACCTACGCCCAAGAGAATGTGTTGGTCGATGGAAAAATCGATATCGCCAAGGTGCGCCCTTTGCTCTTTGATATGTCCAGCATAAAATATTGGCGCCTGGGCCCTGCCATCGGCAAATGTTGGAACGCCGGTAAAGCGCTCAAATCCAAAAGCAAAACCTCATAGCGGCAAAGGGCGGAATAAACAGCAATTTGTACCGGCTTAACCGGGAATGACTAAATCTGAATCTCCCGCTCAAAGCGTTGCGGTCCGACAATAAACTTCACCGTAAGCAATGATCCCAGAATCGTACCCAATATGCCGGGGGCCAGGACGCTATGGCCGGACAGGAAAAGCCCCTTGACTTTTGTGCGATTCAACATAGCCGCCGATAACATTTGGCTGTCTGAACGCATCACGCCATAAGCTGATCCATTTGGGCTGTTTACCCAATCTCTGATGGTCAGCGGGGTGTAAACATCAATAATGTTTACATCATTTAGGGGACCCGTGATGTGGCCCACCCGTTCAATCATCTCTCGGGCCAGTGTCAATTTTGCCTGTTCATACCCGTCACCGCGCTGTCCGCTGCAGGTGCTGCGCCAGGGCCGCCACAGCGAATCATGCCCGCTTGTGACCAAAGAGAGCAGCAAATACTCGGGGCGTTCACAGGGTCGCAGCTGCAAATAAATTACATCCGCAATAGTCCCATCCGCTTGGGTACTCACGGCAAAAGCGTTGTACGGTATGCCTTGGCGCCCCTTACGCGGCACCAAGGCGTTAACCGATACCATCCCCTGGGTATTGATCAAGCCATCAATCCTTCTGCGATACGACGGCTTGACGTCCTCCGGGCCGAGCAAATCCATCACCACCTTTGGGTGAATTGCGCCCACCACGATTTGTGCATTGATTTGGCGTCCACTGGTGAGCGTAACTCCCGCCACAACGCCATTTTGGGTATTCACCTGCCGAACGGCATCACCGGCAACCAGGGTGCCCTGCAAGGCTTTGAACCGATCCACCAGCACATCGGCCATATGGGCGCCATTGCGCTTCAAGCGCCAAGCGGAAAACAGATAACTGGCCAAGGTCATGGTGTGGTAAAACTGCGGGCAAATGGCCGGCGGCACGCCAATCCACATGGCAGGGAGGCTCAGCACATTTTTAAGCCGTGGCGAACACCCCCAGTTTTCCAGCAACCGGCCCAATGGCTCGGTCTGTTCAAGCAACGTGCTGGAAGCTTGACCCTTGAACAGAAAATCAAGGGTATCAATCCCATGCGCACCCAAACGCAACAAGGTCATGAAACTATCGACGGCGGGGCGCTCATTTGGAAAGGCTGATTTTAGGTTGGCTTCATAATTATCCAGCCCCACCGGCATATCGAAGTGGTCCGGCCCCGCGGCGTTATCGCTAAAAAAGTAGCGATCCACGGGGCCGTCTTCGCCCATGCGTTCCAAAGGCAGCGCATCGGAAATGCCCAGAAAGTCAAAGCAACGCCGCAGGACCTGGCCCTTGTCCAGAGCCCCCAAGTAGTGGACCCCCACGGCGCAATGAACGCCCTTGCGCACATAACTGCGCAACATGCCCCCGGGCTGCCGATTTTTCTCTACAACAGTTACGTCGAAACCCAGCTTGGCCAAAATGATCGCCGAGCTCATGCCACCGATACCCGATCCGATGACGACAACTTTTTTAGGAGAGGGCGCGTTTTGGGACATCAAGATCCTTTCAGATAGGGCGTATTTGCTTGCTTTCCACACCCCAAATAAAAAATTTCACCCATTCAAAGCCGAACAGAAGTAAAGCGCGGTCATTTCCTCGAAGCCTTCTGGATAGCGCCGGTTTAATGCGGTAACGTTTCAAAAAGCTGCTACCGAAAACAAACTCCCGAAAGCGGTCTAAATTATAGGTCGCCATGAAGGCCATCTTGGCTTTGGCGCCCTGGGGTCCTTCGGCGCCCCAGGGGTCGCTTTGGAACAGGCGGCGAATCTGTGCCCAGCGCAGGGTCATTTCATGATAACGCTCGGCTTCCTGGTCCTGCGCCCAAGTCTGTGCGGTCCATTGTTGAGATTCGTGCCGGCCCATACAAAAATCCGGGGGCCGATAAAAATGAACCGGCGTGCTGCGCCCGCTTTCGGCATCGAAACGCACGCCCTGTTCAATCGGAAAAGTGCGGCAGGTATCCGGTCGGTCCGGGTAGACAGAACAGCCCGGGTCGGTTAAAAAAGGGCACGTGCGTTCTGGATTGTCCGCCATACGCAACAATACTTCGGGGAAGTACTGGCCTTCGCGCAGCACCACATCCACATACCGATCGATCAATTCATCCGTGCCGATTTCCAAGTATCGGCTTAAACGCAACACATCATAGGGGTACAAAAAGAGATTCAGGTTGCGGCAGCATTGATTAAAACAGGATAAGCCGGCATGGCATCTAAAATCAAAGGTATCTTCGCCACTCAATCGCCGCCCGCGAATCTGATCCAGTTTGTCTTCGTCAATATATTTCATATTATTATTTCACAACAGCGCCGACAAATGGTTCGATCGCTTTTTAACCAAAGACTAAACACTAAATACTATCCGTTATTATCATCTCCGCGATGGTCATTTTTATCTTCTCATTAAATCCCAACGCCAGTCGAACCTGACGTTCAATTTCCGCCATCTCCATATACAATGGTGTGCGATCCAGTACGCCGCCATGGGTCTGCCGACTTTGGATATAAAAATCGTCACACCCCGAACCGGATAGCTGCCGGCCATCGGGTCGGCGCAAATGGTGGGGAACACCATGCAGGCGACAGATCATCGGGCGATGCGCATAAAGCAGGCAACGTTGAACCTCATTGAGGGGGCACATCACCCGCACCATCTCATTGCGCCGGGCCAACTCGGCCATCTGTTGAAGTGCTGCGCGGGCCTGTCGGTGAATGCGGGATTGCTGATCTGCAGGTAAAGCAGTCAAGCCGATTTTCAGATAGGCCAGTTCCAGAAAGGTATGATGATAAAAACGCGTTAAACAGCAATTTTCTTTGCAGCCCCTACACTCAAAACGCGACGCTGCCGCAACCTGGTCGTAAGCTTGGTCCATGCGTGCATACAATTTGGATACTTGTCGGATCAGGGATTCAGGCAGGTTCATGGGCAACAACAATCTAATAGGTTGGGGCCGGAAAAAAGGTCTGGGTATAGAGTGACAGGGCATAACGGTCCGTCATGCACGCCAGCAAATCACACACCAAGCGCTGTTTGGATGACCCATTGGATCCCAGGGCCGGTAGGCGCATCTTTTCCAACTCTTCAGCCAAACGCACTTCGTTGTCACACAGATGGGCAAACAACTCCGACATAATTTTTTTGGCTTTGACAAACTCGTTGTGCACCTTGGCGGACCGGTACACTTTTTCATATAAAAATTGGCGCAACTCTCCCATGGCCCCAAAGACACGATCGCTCATGTTCAGATTTAACTGTCCGTCTTGGGCCTGGCTATGGGTAATCAAATCCGTCATCATGGTGGTGACCCGTTCATCATGGGTCTTGCCGATGACTTCAACACAGCGGCTCGGAATCTGGGCCTTGCGGATCACCCCCGAGTGAATGGCATCATCCAAATCATGATTAAGATAAGCCATGATATCGGCCACTCGCACCACACGCCCCTCCACCGTGCCGGGTTGTTCTTTGGGGTCGTCAGGCATAATTTTGCCGTAGCCTTTGGAGTGGCGCAATATGCCGTCGCGCACTTCATAGGTCAAGTTAAGCCCCCGGCCGGAATTTTCCAAAACTTGAATGACCCTTAAACTCTGGGCCTGGTGGGAAAATACCGGTGAAAAAATCTCTTTTAATACGGCCTCGCCGCCATGGCCAAAGGGAGTGTGTCCCAAATCGTGTCCCAGAGCAATGGCCTCGACCAAATCTTCATTTAAAAACATGGCCCTGGCGATGGTACGGGCGATTTGGGCTACTTCGAGAGTATGGGTCAAACGGGTGCGGTATTCATCTCCGGTGGGATTTAAAAAGACTTGGGTTTTGTGTTTCAGGCGACGAAAAGCGTTGCTGAAAAGGATGCGGTCTTTGTCGACCTGGAAAGCAGTACGAATGCGGCATGCGGGTTCAGATTGTGCCCTGCCCTTGGTTTCAGCGCTCAAACAACCATAGGGAGAAATAAAATTGGCCTCACGCTTTTCAAACTCTTCCCGCAAGCTGGGGGTCTGTGAATCAATAGGCTCTATGTGTGTTTTCATGACATCGATAACCTCGAGTCGATACCATGGCCCCGAACCCGCCGGATCAACACTTGTGTATTAACAGCGCTGGAGGGATATGGTATAAACTCAGTGATGGCACACGGTAACCCATTATGTGGCGACAGGCAACCGGATTCTTTATTCCATTGCCCGACGCCGGCGGATAACCTAAAATGAACGGTCACCATTTAATATTGGGACAGCTGACCGATTGCATCAGCGGCCGGACCCTGGACGACACGTTGGATGAGCGCCACCGCCAACGCATCGGGCATTTGCTGGTCAAACAAAAGGGATATTCAAAAGCCTGCCTTACATCCCGTCACGAGATTGAAGTGCATGCCGATGGCAAGTGCGCCAGATTATTGATCACCTATTGCGCAATATTGGGTGATCGCATCGCCATGCTCATTCAATACGGACCGGGATCCTTGGTGACCCGCCATCGACCTGCCCTGGCCATGGCGCGCCTGGTGGCGGATTATCAAGTCCCGGTGGTGGTGATCACCAATGGAGAAGCTGCCGACATTCTGTCCGGTGAAAGCGGCACCCGCATCGCTAAGGGCTTAGACCAAATACCCGACTGCGATCAATTGACAGAGATCATCAAAGATCACACCTGGCCGACGGTATCACCCGAACGGGCCCTAATGGAAGCCCGCATCCTGATGGCTTATGAAGTGGATGGCCGATGCCCTTGTGATGACACTGTTTGCACCCTTGTCCCCGAACCATTAGACAAAGGAAATCCATCGTGACCCTCCATACCCACTATATGCAAAAAGCTCTCGCCCTGGCCCGGCAAGCGTTGGATCAGCAAGAGTTCCCGGTCGGTTGTATTCTGGTTTACGAGGATCGCGTTATCGCCCAGGGAGAACGCACCGGTACCCGGCAGCAGGTCCCCAGTGAGCTGGACCATGCTGAAATTGTTGCGCTGCGCCAGCTTGAATCGATCAATGAACCCATTGACCGCAAAAAAATCACCCTCTATGCCACCCTTGAGCCTTGCCTCATGTGTTTTGGGGCGCTGCTTATCGCCGGGATAGGCGCCCTCGTCTACGCCTATGAAGATGCCATGGGCGGCGGTACTGCATGTGAACACGCCCAAATGCCGGAACTTTATCATAATAACAGACCAAACATTATCCCTGGCGTGTGTCGCAAGGAGAGCTTGTCCCTATTTAAAGCTTTTTTTGCCAACCCCAGGATCAACTACTGGCGGGGAAGTTATCTCGCCCGTTACACCTTGGATCAACCTTGACGATAGGCGGTTCAACACCATCGATAGACTCAATAATTCTTTGGCAACTATCATTTGTAGATTGACATCAATCTGCGGGTCTTTGTAATAATCGTTTTATTGACCCGGGGCAATTTGCAGCGCAATGCAAAGATATGCGTTGCATATCCGATCATTTTGCATTTTTTTCTTGCAATTATAGGGGCCTTTATATAGGGAAATAAGCTTTTAAAGCCAGGGTGCCTTCCATGCTTCCAGATGGGTACTGAAATGCCCATGGCATGGGTTGGTAAACCATTGATCGATAATTTTAGCAGGAGGTGTTGGCATAGCTTTTAATCGATTCGCAAAACAGCCAGAGGCGCCGCGCGTTCGTATCAATAAACTCATTCGAGCCCGTGAGGTTCGGGTAATTGATGCAGATGGCAATCAAGTCGGCGTTTTGCCAATTGAGCAGGCCCTTGCATCAGCTGCAGAGTTTGGTTTGGATTTGGTTGAGGTTTCGCCCAATGCCAAACCCCCGGTTTGCAAAATCATGGACTACGGGCGCTATAAATATGAGCAAACCAAAAAGCAGCATGAGGCCAAGAAAAAACAAACCGTCTTTCATCTAAAAGAGATCAAGGTGCGGCCCAAAACCGGTGAGCATGATCTGCAAACCAAAATAGGCCACATCAAGAAGTTTTTAGGTCGCAAAGATAAGGTCAAAGTGACCTGCATGTTCAGGGGACGGGAAATTGCCCTATCAGGTCGCGGCCGTGAGCTGCTGGCTCAGATCGCTGCCGAATTAGAAGAATTTGCGGTGGTCGAGCAAGAGCCTAAATTCGAAGGGCGCACCGTGATGATGATCTTAGCGCCCAAATAAATGGGCATGTTGGCAAATTAGGCTTTCAGATAATTTGGCGTGAGCCGGCTTCAGGTCCATTGCGCTCGCGCCATCTTCTTTTGGCAATTGAACCGGGTGCGCCGTTTGCGGCCACCGCATCATACAAGCTTGCCCGAAACCCTGCATAGCTTATTAGGGAGAGATAAATAATGCCGAAAATTAAAACCAACCGCGCCGCGGCCAAACGGTTCCGTAAAACAGGCAGTGGTAAATTTGCGTTTTCCAAGTCGCATCATAGTCATATTTTGACCAAAAAGAGCACCAAACGCAAACGCAGCCTCAGACAAGCACAGCTTATCAAAGCCAGCGACATGAAAGAGGTTCGCCGCCTGTTGCCCAACGGATAGCGCTCCCTTCTCGAGGGCCTAACCGGTAGTAATGGACTGTACCGCGCAAAAAGGAGATATCAATGCGTATTAAAAGAGGATATAAAGCTCGCCAGCGCCGCAAAAAGGTGTTGAAACTGGCCAAAGGATTCAGGGGCGGGCGCAGCAAATTGTTTCGCACCGCTGCCGATGCGGTGGACAAGGCTTTAAATTATGCCTACCGAGACCGTCGGCAACGCAAACGCGACTTTCGGCGCCTATGGATTGCCCGTATCAACGCAGGCGCTCGCATGAATGACATTTCGTACAGCCGGTTTATCCATGGCCTCAAAAAGGCTGATATTGCCTTGGACCGCAAAGTTCTAGCTGAACTTGCCGTGTCCGATCCCACCGGTTTTGCGCAAATCGCCACATTGGCCTCACAGCAGCAATAATCACGAACCTCTGTTCGTGTGGCTTTTAACATCCGGGGGCAGCCGCTGTGAATGGCGGCTGCCTTTCATGCCCGCAACCCTCAGTTAAGATTGAGACGGACAGTGGACTCAACCCCAGCGAATTCAAAAATCGATCAGATTTACACCCAGGCAGTTGCTGAAATTGAAGCTGCCACCGGCAGCGAAGAGATCCAAACTTTGAACACCAAATACCTGGGGCGTAAGGGCGTGATCACCCAGTTCTTGCGCAACATTGCGAGCCTGCCGGCCGATGAGCGTCCCAGCGCCGGCAAACAAGCCAACCGGGTTAAACGCAAAATTGATGTCCTCTGCAAACAAGTCGCGCAGCGCATCAGTGGCAACATGGATGCGTCCGACCAAGGCATCGATGTCTCGCTGCCGGGTCGATCCGTGGGTTCCGGTTCACTGCATCCCATCACCCAAATGACCAACCAAATTTGCGACGTTTTTACCCATATGGGCTTTGCCGTGGTTGAAGGCCCTGAAGTTGAGAGCGATTACTACAATTTTGAAGCCTTAAACATTCCTAAAAACCATCCGGCCCGGGACATGCAAGACACCTTTTATATTTCGCCGGACATCGTGCTGCGCACCCACACTTCGCCAACGCAACCGCGGGTCATGGAAAAACAGCAACCCCCGATACGCATTGTAGCACCGGGCAAGGTGTATCGCTGCGATTCAGATCTGACCCATACCCCCATGTTCCATCAGGTAGAAGGGCTATTGGTGGACGAAGGGGTCTCATTTGGAGACCTCAAAGGTACCTTGACCCGTCTGGTGCATCAAATTTTCGACCCCGATATACGCCTCCGGTTCAGGCCCAGCTTTTTCCCGTTTACTGAGCCCAGTGCCGAAGTGGACATTTTGTGCGTCATATGCCGGGGCAAAGGGTGCCGGGTCTGTTCTCACACCGGCTGGTTGGAAGTGCTCGGCGCCGGCATGGTGCACCCGGCCGTGTTTGAAAACGTGGGCTACGACACCTCCCGTTATACCGGCTTTGCATTTGGTATGGGTGTGGATCGTCTCGCCATGCTCAAGTATCGCATCGACGATATCCGCAAATATTTTGAAAACGACATCCGATTTTTGAATCAGTTTTAATCCATAGACCCAATCCGGATGGCATTCACACCATGCGTTTTAATTTAAATTCAACTCTATGACCAAGGCGTTAACCCATGAAAGTAAGTATCTCCTGGCTTCAAACCTATGTTGATCTCAAAATGACGGTTGACGAGCTGGCCCATATGTTGACCATGGCCGGTTTGGAAGTGGAGGCGGTTTACGATCGCTATGGCTTTCTGGATACGGTTTGTGTGGGTCGTATCTTGACCGTTGAGCCGCACCCCAAGGCCGACAAGCTAAAGCTATGCCGGGTTGACGCCGGCGATAACCAATACCGCGTGGTTTGCGGCGCCCCCAATGCTGCCGTGGGTATGTTGGCACCTTTGGCCTTGCCCGGCACTGAATTGGCAAACGGCAGCGTTCTGTCCGCCGGCACCATTCGCGGCGAAAAATCCGAAGGCATGCTGTGCAGCGAGATCGAATTGGGCTTGGGCATGGACAGTTCGGGTCTACTGGTTCTGGACCATACGCTGGTGCCCGGCACCGCTCTCAACCAGGCGCTGGGACTCTCCGACGCGGTACTGGATATCGACTTGACCCCCAACCGTCCAGACTGCTTAAGCATCATCGGCATTGCACGTGAAGTGGCCGGTTTTCAAGGAAACACACTAAAACGACCCAAATTCAAGATGCCCAAAGCATCCGGCGAAATCAACACCTTTACGTCGGTGACCATAGAAGCCCCCGACCACTGCCCGCGCTATGCCTGCCGTATGCTGGAAAAGATCAAGATCGGCCCATCGCCATTCTGGCTGCAAGACCGCTTGCGATCGGTTGATCTGCGCCCCATCAACCTGATCGTGGATATTACCAATTTTGTAATGATGGAAACCGGTCAACCATTGCATGCTTTTGATTTCGATCGCTTGGCCCAAAACCGCATCGTGGTGCGCACCGCCCGGGAGGGAGAAGCATTCACCACGTTGGATGAAAAAGAGCGCAAACTCAACGCCGACATGCTGATGATCTGCGACGGCGAAAAGCCCGTCGCTGTCGGCGGGGTCATGGGCGGCGCCAACTCTGAGATTGAGAGCGACACCACGCGGGTGTTGCTGGAAAGCGCCTACTTCAATCCAATATCCATTCGCAAAACCGCCAAACGCTTGGGACTCAATACGGATGCCACCCATCGCTTTGAACGCGGCGTCGATCCCCATGGCACCTTGTTTGCCTTGGATCGTGCTGCCGGGTTGATGACGGAATTGAGCGGTGGTAAACTCGTGGGCGGCACTATTGATGTTCAGTATGACTTGCCTTCACCGGCAGTCATCGAGCTGAGCGTGTCCGCCGCCAATGGTGCCCTGGGGATCCATCTCAAACAGAAACAGATGGCTGAACTGCTCAACGCCATCGAATTCGAGACGGTCCGCAAAGACAAAGACACATTGGTGGTGACTGCACCGACATTTCGGGTGGATGTCAGCCGCCCCCAGGACCTGATGGAAGAGGTGGCGCGGCGTTGGGGCTACGACAAGATCCCCACCCGTTATACCACAATTTCGGCCGTCGCCCAGACGACACCGTTGCTGCGGACCCGGCGCCAGGAGATCCGCAGCCTGCTGGCCGGTTTAGGTTTTTCGGAAGTCATCAATTACAGTTTTATCCACAAGGCATCCTGCGACCGGTTGGGGCTTGCCGATGATGACCGGCGGCGCAAGGTCCTGCATATTCTCAACCCCTTGACAGAAGACCAGGCCATATTGCGCACCAGTTTGATTCCCGGGTTGCTCGAGAATGTAAAGCGCAATATCGCGCAACAATCCAAAACCTTGCGCCTGTTTGAAATCGGTAAAATCTTCATCGGGAAAAGTGCCGGCCAACTACCTGAAGAAAATGAGATACTGGCGGGTCTGTGGACCGGTAACCGCAGGGCCGAAAGTTGGCACAGCAAACCAACGGCGTGTGATTTCTATGACCTCAAAGGGGCTCTGGAAAGCCTTTTCACCCGTTTGCATATCGCCGATGTCGAATATAGCCAACTGCCGGCGCAGCAGTGTACCTATATGCGCGCCGGGCAGGCCGCCCAGATGACCATCGCAGGAAAAGTTTTAGGGATTGTGGGTGAAATCCAACCGCAGGTCGCTCAAATCTATGATATCAAGCAAACCGTGTTCATCTTTGAAATCGACCTGCAAGCCCTTGTGGATCAGATACCCGAAGCGGTTCGTGCCCAACCCTTACCCAAGTATCCGGCCACAACGCGGGATGCGACACTCATTATCGACCAAACCATCGCGGCCGACACCCTGCTGGCCCAAGTACGCAACATGGATCAACCGTTGGTGGAAGCCGTTCAACTTTTTGATGTATTTCAGGGCGAATCGCTACCTGACAACCGCAAAAGCATATCCTTACGGATTGTCTATCGATCCGATCAGGAGACCTTGGAGGATCACGCAGTTAATCAGCTCCATCAAGAGATCACTGCGCAGCTGGTTTCACAATACAACGCCGATTTGCCCACCTAGTTCCCAATAGCTTGATCTTGAAACCGGGTTCGTATAGCATGGTGTGGCCGCGATTTGGTTGAGGTCAAAACAAGGTTTGGGAAGGAGCGCCCCATGAAAGCGCCACCGTCAAATCTGCCTACAATACCGGACAAACTGTTTTTCAGAATTGGCGAAGTGAGTCGATTGGCCGATGTGCCATCGTCGGTGCTGCGGTTCTGGGAAACTCAATTTTCCCGCATCAAACCCCAACGCACCGAAGCCGGCCAGAGACTCTACCGCAAAAAAGATGTCGAGCTGATTCTGACCATCAAATATCTTTTATATAATCAAAAGTTTACCATCAAAGGCGCCATCAACCACCTCAAATCGCATGCCCGCACCGAAGCGCTTAAGGCAGAGCCGTTGACCCTCGACGGAATCCGCTCAGAATTGCAACAGATTAAAAGTCTACTCAAATAAAATCAAATCGCATCACTATGATACACAACCCAAAACCCCAAACCGAAACGAAAGCTGCAACCCACTGGACTGACAAAATTATTAATATTTGCCACCCCATGGAAAGCGGTTGACATGCCCCTGGTGTTGTCTTATATAAGGCCTTTGGTTAGCGGGCATAGCTCAGTTGGTAGAGTACAAGCTTCCCAAGCTTGGTGTCGCGAGTTCGAGTCTCGTTGCCCGCTCCACCATTAAGTCCGGAAAATTATCTGAACGGGTGCTGTTGGTAGAAAGCGATAAGCGGACAGCGGGTACAAGGGGGCTCAGATGATGATTTCCAGTTAACGGGTACTTGTATTCGTACGCAAAGATCTGCTTTATTCAGGGGGAACGGGCTTCAAGCCCGTTTTTGTTTTTTCGCAGGAGCGTGACTGACGCATGGACCGCTTAGAAAACAAGAAATCGTTGCCGGTGGTCGGGGCTGGTGCAAACCCCATCGTGGCTCAAGTGTGGCATTTGGCCGAACCCTTGTGCCGTAGCGAAGGCTTGGCATTGGTTTTTGTTGAGTACCAACGTGAAACCAGCGGGCTGATTTTAAGGCTCTATCTGGATAAATCAGGTGGTGTGACACTGGATGACTGTGCCAATGTCAGCCGCCAATTGAGCGATTTGTTGGACGTGCGTTTGGAGACCGATTCGAAGTACCGTTTGGAGGTCTCCTCGCCCGGGATACAGCGCCCATTGGGCAGGCTATCTGATTTTGAACAATTTAAAGGTGAAAAAGCCAAAATTAAATCGTGGCGGCCCATCAATGGCCAAAAAAATTTTACGGGAATTTTAGACGGTACCTGCGAGCAAAGCATACGGATTTTGGTGGACAGTCAAGCCGTCAGCATCGCATTAGACGATATTAAAAGAGCGAATCTAATTCACTATAACGGAGAAAGCTAATGTTCATAGCAGACATCAAACGTGTCGTTGAGCAGGTCAGTCGGGACAAAGGAATCGACCGTCAGATCCTGATTGAGGCCCTTGAAGAGGCACTTCGCTCGGCTGCCCGCAAAAAATTCGGCGCCAGAGTCGATATTGAAGCCCACTTCAATGATGAGTCTGGTGAAATCGAAGTCTTCCAATTCAAAGAGGTGGTTGCGGATATCGAAGACCCGGACCTGCAAATTACGATTGAAGAAGGACGTCAGCTCGATCCGGATTGTGAAGTGGGCGATAGCTTGGGTACCAAAATGGATACCGCCACCTTTGGCCGCATTGCGGCGCAGTCGGCCAAACAAGTCATTATCCAAAAGCTCAAAGATGCTGAACGCGATGCGGTGTATGCCAACTTCATCGAACGCAAAGGCGAAATCATCAACGGCATCGTCCAACGATTTGATCGTGGGGACATCATTGTCAATTTAGGCACCACCGAAGCCGCCGTGCCGGTGCGCGAACAGGTGCCCCGGGAAAGTTACCGCCGCGGTGATCGCATTCGCGCCCTTATTTTAGATGTGCTTTATGAGAGCCGGGGGCCGCAGGTCATTCTCAGCCGCACCCATCCGGACTTTTTGGTTATGCTCTTTAAAACCGAAGTGCCTGAAATCAGCGAAGGCATTGTAGACATCAAAGGCGCCGCCCGGGAACCGGGCAGCCGTGCTAAAATTGCGGTGGCCTCCCAAGACTCCGACATTGATCCCGTTGGCGCGTGCGTGGGCATGAAAGGCAGCCGTGTTCAAAATGTGGTTCAGGAGCTACGGGGCGAAAAGATCGATATTATTCCCTGGCACGTCGATGCCGCCAAGTTTGTCTGCAATGCATTGGCGCCGGCTGAAATCGCCCGGGTGATCATCGATGAAGAAAACCGATTGATGGAAGTCATCGTGCCGGATGAATTTTTATCGGTCGCCATTGGCAAGCGCGGGCAAAATGTACGCCTGGCATCAAAACTGACCGACTGGCACCTGGATGTCAACAGTGACACCCAATACAACGAAGCCATGGAAAAAGGCTACGCATCCTTGGTCCAAGTCAATGGGGTCGGTGCAGGAATGGCCGATGCGCTATTTGAAAAAGGACTCTATTCTGCTGACGAGCTGGCCAACGCCGATATCGATGACCTTGTTCAGGTAAAAGGTATTGGCGATGGAAAGGCCAAACAGCTCATCGCCAACGCGCAGCAATGGGTGGAAGCTGAAACCGAGCGCATTGCAGAAGAGAAACGTGTGGCTGCTGAAGAACGCCAGAAGGCCAAGGAGGCCAAAGCGGCCGCGGATAGCGCAGATGAATCAAAACCGGAAGAAGCGCCGGCAACCCAATCAGAACCGGATACGGCGGATGCGCCGCAATCATCGGCTGACAATCCATCTGCATAGCTCGCGTTTGACCACAATTTCCGATTAGGGGGAATGGATGACACAACCCAAGAAAAGAGTATATGAGCTGGCGCGTGAGCTCAATATGACCAACAAGACGCTGTTGGATAAGATCAGCTCGCTCGATCTTGGCCTCAATTCCCATATGAGCGCCTTGGATAACGAGACAGAGAACCGCATTCGCGATTTCGTCAAAGGCGGTAGCGGACCCAAACTGGATGAAAAACGCGTCAAGCCCACCGTCATTCGCCGTCGTCGCAAAGTCGTTGCCAAACCGGCTGTGGAAGCGGATTCCGCCGATGAAGCCGTGGTCGAAGCCCAAGCCGCACCGGAACCGTCGGAGGCACCCGAGGAAGCCGCTGAGGCTGCCGCTGAACCCGTTGAAGAAAAAGCTGAAGTTGAAGAACCGGCTGAAGCATCTGCTGAGGCACCCGTGGAAACAGCGACTGAAGCCGTAACGCCGCCAACCGAAGAGGCCGCAGCGCCTGAAGTGAGTGAGGAAAAAGCTGCAACTCCGGCCAAGGAGGCGCCTAAAGTCAAGAAAAAGAAAAAAGATGGCGCCGCTAAAATCATCAAGTTGCCGGAGCGGCCCCTAAAACCCGAACCGCGCCACGAACCCGCACCACGCAGAGAGAGACCCAAACCTGGGATCACCGTGGCACCCCCGCCGCCCCCCATAGAAGAGCGCAGCAAGAAAAAAAGTAAAAAACGCAAGGGGCATAGCGAAGAGCCCGAGCGTGAGAACCGCTTGGCCAAAAAAAGAACCACCTTCCGCAAAAAATCAGTGATCGAGGGGGCGGATCTTTACTCCGGTCGTCCACGACAGCGCAAAGGCCGCAAGGGCGGCAAAGGCAAAGCCATCGCCACCGGTCAGAAGACCCAGATCACCACGGCCAAGGCCATCAAACGACGCGTTAAAATTGATGAAACCATCATTTTGGCCGAGTTGGCCAAACGTATGGGCATTAAGGCCGCCGACATGATTGCCAAGCTCATGGGCATGGGCGTGATGGCCACCGTCAACCAGACCATCGACTATGACACCGCCGCTTTGGTGGCCGCCGAGTTCAGCTATGAGGTTGAAAAGGCCAGCTTCGAAGAAGAGACCATTTTAAAGGCCACCCAGGAAGATGATCCGGACAAACTGGTACATCGACCACCCGTGGTGACCATTATGGGCCATGTCGATCATGGTAAAACCTCTTTGCTGGATGTCATCCGAAAATCCAGCGTTACCGCAGGCGAAGCGGGTGGTATCACCCAGCACATCGGCGCATATCTGGTCTCAACGGAAAAAGGCGACATTGCCTTTTTGGACACCCCGGGCCATGAGGCGTTTTCAGCCATGCGCAACCGGGGCGCCCAGGTGACCGACCTCGTGGTTTTGGTTGTGGCTGCCGATGACGGCGTGATGCCCCAAACCGTAGAAGCCATCAACCACAGCAAGGCGGCTCAAGTGCCCCTGATTGTGGCCGTGAATAAAATGGACAAACCGGATGCCAACCCGGAACGGGTGACACGCCAACTCTCTGAAATTGGGATCGTGCCCGAGGATTGGGGTGGCGATAGCATCTTTGTCCAGGTATCGGCCAAAGAGAAAACCGGCTTGGATGAATTGCTCGAAATGATTCTGCTGCAATCCGAAATCCTGGAGCTTAAGGCCAATCCCAATAAACTGGCCGTGGGCCATGTGGTCGAGGCCAAGTTGGATTCGGGTCGCGGCCCTGTAGCCACGGTGCTGGTCAAAGAAGGTACCCTTAAAACCGGCCACCCGGTCGTGTGCGGTGTCCATTATGGCAAGGTACGTGCCTTGCTCAATGACCTTGGCCAAAATGTGGATAGCGCCGGCCCATCCATGCCGGTGGAGATCATCGGCTTGTCCGGTGTGCCCATGGCCGGAGATGAGATGGTGGCGGTTGAAGACGAAAAAGATGCCAAACAGGTCAGCCAACACCGCACCCAGAAACAACGCTCCAAAGATCTGGCCAAAACCAGTCGCTTGAGCCTGGATAAGTTGTTCGAAAAGATGCAGGAAGGCGAACTGCAGGACCTCAACCTGATTATCAAAACCGATGTGGATGGCTCCATGGAGGCTATCAAAGACTCGGTCCTCAAATTGTCCAACGAAGAGGTCAACATCAACATTGTGCATGCCGCCACCGGCACCATTACCGAATCGGATATCTCTCTGGCCGCGGTGTCAGAGGCCATTATCATCGGTTTCAACGTACGAGCCAATGCCAAAGTGCAGGAGATGGCTGCTGAAGAGCATGTGGATATCCGCTATCACAACATCATTTATAATGTCATCCAAGAGATCAAAGATGCCATTTTAGGTTTGATGAAATCGACCTTCAAAGAGCAGATTACAGGTCGCGCTGAAGTTCGCCAAACCTTTCATGTACCCAAAGTGGGCACCATCGCCGGTTGCTATGTCACCGACGGTAAAATAGAGCGTGGTCAACTGACCCGATTGCTGCGGGACGGTATCGTAATTTATGAAGGCAAGAATCAATCCTTGAGACGGTTTAAAGACGACATCAAGGAGGTCCAGAGCGGCTATGAATGTGGCATTGGACTGGAAAATTATAACGATATCAAAGTCGGTGATACCATTGAGAGTTACTACTTGGAAGAGATTCGACCGGAAATGGCTTAATGTCCAAACGCAATACGGTTAAATGCCATATGGTGGTCGGTATCGGCGTGCTGAGCTTCCGGCTGCACGATTGCCGCTCATTAAAAGCAAAGCGCCGAATTGTCAAAGGGATCATCAACCAGATGCGGAACCATTTTAATGTCTCGGTGGCCGAAGTGGGCGCCAATGATATCCATCAGCGTGCCCAAATCGGCTTTAGCATGGCAGGTTCAGATCATAAGGTGATCAATACCAAGATCGATAAAATCATAAATATGGTGGATGATTTGGGTCTGGCTGAAATGCTCGATACCGAGATGGAGATCATCCACTTGTAAAAGCAGGATTTGGGATTCAACGTTGGGGCCACTGCCTTAACCCTAAACAATGAACCAGAAACGATAGCAATGAAACCTTTTTCCCGGGGTGACCGCGTGGGCGGCCTTATCCAGCAAGTTCTGGCACAATTGCTTCAAAAAGAGATCAGCGATCCGCGTCTGGCCACAGTCACCATCACCGGTGTACAGATGAGTCGCGATCTGCGTCTTGCAAAAATCTATTTTGCCACAGGCAGCGGCGACCAAAACAAACAGGCCGCATTGGAAGGATTTAACCGGGCGCAGGGCTTTGTGAAACGCGAGCTGGCGCAACGGTTGGAATTGCGCTATATGCCGGATCTTCGATTTTACTATGACAAAGCCATTGACACGGGTGCCCGGATTGAGCAACTGATCAAAAGAGCGAGACAGAATGATAGAGAGCATCATTGACCAAATCCATAAAAGCCGCACGATTTTGGTGATGTCCCATGCCAATCCGGATGGTGATGCCATTGGCGCTTTACTGGCCACCGGCCTGGCACTGCACACTTTGGAAAATAAAACAGTCCATATGTACAACGAAAGCGCTATTCCAGCGGTGTACCGTTTTTTACCTTACGTCAACACGATCCATCAAACCGTTGATATGGACAAAGGGTATGATGCCGTGGTAGTGCTGGACTGCGGCGCCATTGAGCGAACCGGATTGATCGCCCCTAAAATTCGCCATGCGCCTATAATTATCAATATCGATCACCACATGACCAACACCCGCTTTGGCCATTTGCATATCATTGATCCGGATGCATGCGCCACCTCCGAAATTATCTATCGCCTGATCAAAATGATGGGAATCGAATTCGACTGCCACATGGCCAAAGCCATCTATACCGGCATCTTCACCGACACCGGATCGTTTCGCTTCTCCAATACCAACGAAGCGGCATTTGCCATCTGTTCGGAGATGATTCAGATAGGAGCCGATCCTTATGAAGTGGCACAACGCGTCTATGGTCAATATTCACTGGGTCGCATCAAATTACTGAACTTGGCTTTGGATTCACTTGAAATCTCACCCAATGGCAAAATGTCCATCATGTCCCTGACCCAAGACATGCTGGACAGCACAGGCACCGAGGCCGAAGATGTGGACGGTATCATCAATTACGCCCGGCGCATTGAAGACGTTAAAATAGCGGCCTTGATCCATGAGACAGCCGGCGATGGGCGGGTCCGCCGCCAATATCACGTCAGCTTGCGATCGGATGGTGATGTCAATGTGGCACGCTTGGCGGCAACCTTCGGCGGCGGCGGCCATGCCAACGCGGCCGGCTTCAGCGTTGAAGCGGCATTGCCGGAACTGAAAGAAAAAATGATGGAATTGTCCGAAACGGCGCCCGGGTTATGCAACATCAATTAAACGGGATCATCGTTTTAGATAAACCCGCAGGAATGTCATCGGCGCAGGCCGTGGCAAAGGTCAAGCACCTGCTGGGCGCACATAAAGTTGGCCACGCCGGCACCTTGGATCCCTTCGCCACCGGGGTGCTGGTCTGTTGCATTAACCAGGCCACTCGATTGGCGCGATTTTTTTTACACGGCCGAAAGCAATACCAAGCGGTTTTACGCCTGGGAGAAGCAACCGACACCCAGGATGCCACGGGTGAATCAGTGGCCCGCATCCCACTGCCTGAACTGACAACGGAGCAGATCATTTCCGCCGTTGAAGGGTTTCAGGGAGACTTGATGCAGCACCCACCGATTTACGCCGCACTCAAGCACCACGGCACGCCGCTTTACAAGTTGGCCCGCCAAGGCCGGCCGGTTCAAAAACCGCCTCGCCCGGTCACAATTTGGGCCATAGCGGTGACAGCAGTGCAATTGCCGGATGTTCATTTTGATGTGACCTGTTCGGCAGGCACCTATGTGCGCACCTTGTGCGCCGACATCGGCCAATGTCTGGGATGCGGGGGGCATTTGGCCCGCTTGCGCCGCACGGCCAGCAGTGACTTTTCCATTGACCAGGCCTTGTCATTGGAAGCACTGGCCGCCATGGACCGCCAACAATTGATGGCGCAAGGCTTGATTCCCATGGCAGCGGCGGTACAAGAAATGGACGTGTTCAACGCCGGTGAACGGTTGCTGCAACGGGTTGCCTACGGCCAACCGATAAGCGCAATCCATCTGCAGGATACACAAATAAAACAGAAGGCCGATACGACGCTGAAAACCTATATAAAGATCGTTGACGCTCAACTTAACTTAAAAGCCATATTAAAGCGCACACCGGACGGATCGGCTTACGATTATTGTTGTGTTTTTCACTAAACCATTGCAAGATCCGGCAAATGCATGACTTAAGGAGGAAATAGAAAGTGGTATTAACGACCCAAGACAAAAAAGAGCTGATTGAGCAATATAAACTGCATGACAGTGACACGGGGAGCCCCGAGGTGCAGATCGGGCTATTGACCCATCGCATTCAGTATCTTACCGAACACTTGAAAGTGCACACGAAAGATCACCATTCCCGTCGCGGACTGCTGATGTTGGTTGGCCGTCGTCGGCGTCTGCTCAACTACGTCAAGAACAACGACGTTCAGCGCTACCGCACTATAATCAATAGTTTAGGGCTGCGCAGATAGCCCACTGGTCTGCGGATCATGCCGACGGCCTGCGATATATTCCGACCCGCTCCCACTTTTGGGGATTGATACGGAACGCAGCTGTTGTGGTTACGTTTACGACCTATAACAATTTCAGGCCGAGACTGATAGCCATCAAGGCAATTGTTCCGTAGGGCCGCTCACAATGAGGAGAAAACAATGGAAAAAATAGTAACTGCGGATGTGGGGGGCAAAACCCTGACCATTCGCACCGGCAAAGTTGCCAAGCAAGCCAGCGGATCTGTTGTCGTCGAATACGGCGAAACCGTTGTGCTGGTAACCGTGGTCGCCGCCAACGAAGAGCGTGCGGCCAGTTTTTTGCCGTTATCAGTTGAATATCAAGAAAAAATCTACGCCGCCGGGAGGATTCCCGGCAATTACTTTCGGCGTGAAATTGGACGACCCAGTGAAAAAGAGACCTTGACCGCGCGGCTCATTGATCGCCCTATCCGCCCCCTGTTTCCCAAACAATGGCGTTTTGAAACCCAGGTGATCGCCACCGTGCTTTCCATGGACAAAGAGAACGACCCGGACATGCTGGCCATGGTAGGCGCTTCAGCAGCACTGTCCATCTCCGACATCCATTTTGCCGGCCCCATTGCCGGTATTCGGGTGGCCCGCGTAGACGGCCAATTGATCGCCAATCCCACCATTGCCCAGACCGAGACCGCCGATATCAATTTAATTGTCGCGGGCTCTAAAACCGGCGTGGTGATGGTGGAAGGGGGGGCCGCCACCGTACCTGAAGCCGATATGCTGGAAGCCATCTTTTTCGGACACGAAGCCATGCAGCCCCTGATTGCCATCCAAGAGCAACTGGTGGCTGAAGTGGGCAAACCCAAGCGCGCGTTCGAACCGCCGGCCAAAGATGCAGCCTTGGTGGCCAAGGTGACCGAAGTCGCCACCGAACGTATCGCACAAACCGTCGTAATTCCGGAAAAAATGGCCCGCTATAGCGCCATGCGCGAACTTAAAGCTGAAATCTTTGCCTCTCTAGGTGAAGCCTTCGAAGAACGCAAAGAAGAGGTCTACGATGCCCTGGGTGATATCCAAAAAAGCATCTGCCGCAAGATGATTCTTGAGGAGGGCCGCCGTATTGACGGCCGCCAAATGGATGAGATTCGACCGATCTCTTGCGAAGTGGGCGTGTTGCCCCGTCCCCACGGCAGTGCTTTGTTTACCCGCGGTGAAACCCAGGTGCTCGGCGTGTTGACCCTTGGCTCCGGCCGGGATGAACAGCGCGTGGAGACCCTCAGTGGCGAAGAGATGCGCCCCTTCATGCTGCACTACAACTTTCCACCCTATTCGGTCGGTGAAGTCAAACGCGTGGGCAGCCCCAGCCGCCGCGATATCGGCCATGGGGGTCTGTCCACCCGCGCCTTGGAGCGCGTGTTGCCGGACCGCGAAAATTTCGACTACACCATCCGCCTGGTTTCAGAAGTGTTTGAATCCAACGGTTCATCTTCCATGGGCACGGTCTGCTCAGGTTGCCTGGCCCTGATGGATGGCGGGGTGCCGATTAAAGCACCCGTGTCGGGCATTGCCATGGGCCTGATCACCGAAGGCGACAAGGTGGTGATTCTCTCGGATATTTTAGGTGACGAAGATCACTTTGGCGATATGGACTTTAAGGTCACTGGAACCCGGGATGGGGTCACCGCGCTGCAGATGGACATCAAGATCCTTGAGCTTTCCAAGGACATCATGGAAAAAGCCCTGGCCCAGGCCCGCAACGGCCGGCTGCACATCCTGGACAAAATGATGGCGGCGCTGGATACCCCGCGCTCGGACATTTCGCCGTTTGCCCCCAAGATCTTGACCATCAAAATCAACCCGGACAAGATCCGCGACGTCATCGGCCCGGGCGGCAAAGTCATCCGCGCCATCCAGAGTGAAACCGATACCCGTATCGACATCGACGATGACGGCACCATTAAAATTGCCGCCACCAATCAGGAAAACGGCGATGCCGCCCTGGAACAGGTTAAATCCATCACCATGGAACCTGAAGAAGGGGCCATCTACGAAGGCAAGGTGGTTAAAACCACCGATTTCGGCGCCTTTGTTCAATTGACCCCCGGTACCGACGGGTTGGTTCACATCTCTCAATTGGCCAACTATCGGGTTAAGAAAGTGACCGATGTGGTCAAAGAGGGCGATGTCATCAAAGTCAAAGTGCTGGAAGTCTCCCAGGACGGCCGTATTCGCCTGAGTCTTAAAGCTACGTTGGATCAGGAGAAGAAGCACGGTGAACAATAAAACCGTTCTTCCCAACGGTGTCAAAATCGTCACCAAAAAAATGCCCCACGTGCGATCCGTCTCAATGGGGGTCTGGGTCAACGTGGGTGCCCGCGATGAAACCGACGAGCAAAGCGGGCTTTCCCACTTTATCGAACATATGATCTTTAAGGGGACAGCCCGCCGCAGCGCCTACCAAATTGCCAAAGAGTTTGATGCCATCGGGGGTCACACCAATGCCTTTACCTCCATGGAACACACCTGCTACCATGCCAAGGTACTGGACACCCACCTGGAAACCATGGCGGATATCCTGCTGGACATTTTTCTGAACTCCGCCTTTGATCCCCAAGAAGTGGAACGCGAACGCCCGGTGATCTCCCAGGAGATCGGCATGCTGGAAGACACGCCCGAAGAGTATGTACACTTACTGGCCGGCCACAATTTTTGGGGCGACCACCCTCTGGGCCGATCGATCATCGGTACCCGCAAAAACATCAATGGATTTCAGGCCCAAACCATTCAAGATTTCTTTCATCGCTTTTACCATCCTGAGCGCATTGTGATTGCAGTGGCCGGCAACGTTGACCATACGCACATCGTCGACCTGGTAGGGCCGGCGCTTGCTTCGATTCACAACGGTGAACAACTGCCCGAACGCCGCAAACCCAAAGCGTGCGCCGGCATAAAGCGCCACCCGCGAACCTTGGAACAGGTCCACATCTGTCTGGCTACCCCAGGTGCTTCGGTCACCGATCCGCGACGCTTTGCGTTTTCACTGATGAACACCATCTTTGGCGGGAACATGAGTTCAAGGCTCTTTCAAAAGATTCGCGAACAACACGGGCTGGCCTACTCGGTTTACTCGTTTATCTCCTCGCATGTGGACAGTGGCATGTTTGGAGTCTACACCGGTGTGCACCAGGACAATGTCGCCCAAACCATCGAACATATCGTCAAGGAGATGAAAACGCTCAACCGCAAACCCGTATCTCAAGACGAACTCAGCGATGCCATCGAGTATACCAAAGGCAATCTCTATCTGGCAGCGGAAAGTATCGACAACCAAATGGTGCGATTGGCCCAAAATGAGATTCACTTTGATGATTACATTCCCCTGCAAAAAGTTATTAAAATGGTGGAAGCCGTGACGGTAGACGAGATCCAGGCCTTGGCCGGAGCCCTCTTTGAATCCCAGAGTCTCTCACTGACCCTTTTGGGGCCGCTGCAAGAGCACATGGATCTAGCCGAACTGATCACCTATTAGCTCGTCACACCCCGTTCGGTTGCAACCCGGGACCAAAATGACATCTGAACCTGAAATTGCCTTCAAACGATTAAACCCGGAACGCGATAGCGACATTGACCTGCCGCGTTACATGAGTCCGCATGCCGCGGGCATGGACATCTGTGCCGCCATTGAAGACACGCTAATCGTGGCACCTGGCCAGATCCGGTTGATCCCCACTGGTTTCGCCATGGCCCTGCCTCCTGGATTTGAAGCGCAAATACGCCCCCGCAGCGGCTTGGCCGTCAAGCACGGCCTGACCGTCGTCAATGCACCCGGCACCATTGACGCCGACTATCGCGGCGAAGTCCAAGTCGGACTGATCAACCTGAGCCAAACCCCTTATACGATTCGGCGAGGCGAGCGCATCGCCCAGATGATCGTGCAACGCGTCCATCAAGCCCAAGTTCGCGTAGTGGATGCATTGGATGCCACCCAACGCAACGACGGCGGGTTCGGCAGCACAGGAGTATAGAGTTGGGGGTAAAATGGGCGAAATTGGAAATCCATTTGGCAACGTGACCCATGGATTGGGTGTTTTATAGCAGTTTTAAGTTTTAGGCGTTAAGTTTTTAGCGATGGTATGCTGTCGCATTTTATATCTTGGGTCCTGATAGATGAATCCTTCCGAGAACAAGGCCAAACCGACGATGCCCAACGACCCTGCGCATACCCAGTGCTCGCTCTCGGTTTGTGTGCTGGCCAGTGGCAGCAAGGGCAACGCCATCTATGTGAGCGACGGCCATACGGCTTTGTTGGTGGACGCCGGCCTATCGGGAATTGAAATCGAACGGCGCATGCAGACTGCCGGATTAGAAATCGACACCCTGAAGGCCATCCTCGTTACCCATGAACACAGCGATCATGCGCGCGGTGTGGGGATCCTGTCCCGGCGTTACCAGTTGCCCGTCTATGCCACACAAGGAACGGCCGGCGCGGCAGCCACCCAATTGGGCCGTATTGACCGATTGCACCACTTTGAAACCGGCCAGGCTTTTGCCATCGACAACCTGGCCATTCATCCGTTTACCACCTCCCACGATGCCAGGGACCCGGCAGGGTTCACCATATCCCAAAACAGCCAAAAGATCGGCATCGCCACCGACCTGGGCATCGCCACCGGCATGATCAAACAACATTTGCAAGACTGCACCTTGCTGGTGCTGGAAGCCAATCACGACCCCAAGATGCTCACCGAGGGTCCCTATCCCTGGCCGTTGAAACAACGCATCATGAGCCGCAGCGGCCACCTCTCCAACCAAGCCTCCCGCGACCTGCTAGGTGAGATCAAACACGACGGCCTGTGCCATGTGATCCTGGCCCACCTCAGTGAAGTGAACAACACCCCGGAAAAAGCCATGCAAACCCTTAGCGAAGCCATGGGTATGGATGACCGCGCGCAACTCCACGTGGCCTGCCAGGAGAAGTGCAGCGATCTATTGATCTTAAGTTAAATACTCTTCCCTTGTACCCGAACGCCATCGGACGATTAAATCTAGTATTACCGATAGCAGCATCTTCCAAGTTTCTAAAGCGACCGTTTCTTTGTGATATCCATCCCGTATTCCATTATACAGGCCATCGATTCAAGCAATAGACAGTGCCAAAATAAGTAAAACAGTGTACTTCAGGGGAATTCCCCATAAGTAAGCAAATTGGGATGACTTGCCCACATGTGAGATGCGGTCGATTGTTTGACTTATCAGATATTTATGATATTAATGTTGGATCGCGTTAAACATAGCTTTTATGAGCAGATACTCACCAAAAGAGCGGAATAGCCCCAAATCGTGCACAAAGTGGGAAATTCCCGTTAATAACTATAGTTGTGTGAGATATGACTATTAAAACAATCATAATATTTTTAATCGTATCACTATATACATCAATATCATTTGCCGGGGATAGGATGTCGGCAAGTGATGTAATTGCAACATTTAATAAATATGAATTGTTGAACAAGGAATTTGTCGCCTCCGTCGGTACTGCATCAAGCGCTGAGCTTCGCCAAAAGGCAGAAGAATACGCTGACGGCGCGTTTAATCAGGCGCTTGAGAATGCTGTTCAAATAATTTGCCGAAATGAAGATAAAAAGCTGCTAAATGCGCTTTTTCAAGTGACTTTATCAACATCAAACTCAGCTTCTGAAAGGCCTGCATGGACATTGGGGCGCATTTTTGTGTGTAGGCCTGATTTTTTAGAAAAGGAATTTAAAGCTTTGACGCTATCGGATCAAGAATCCTTGTATGAGACCCTTAGCTTTGGTTTTGAAAATGTGGTGTATAGCAGTAAAAACGACAGCAATGTTGATAAGTTACGAAAGCAGCTTCTTTCGATAGCTCCAAAGAAAGCTAAGTGACACACAACCATGGCATAGACTCTGATACGTAAATGCTGGCGCATTTACTCACAGGTCATGCCAAACGTTAGTCACTCGATTAGCTTCATGGAGATCTAGATGAAGAACGGTAATATTGCTTTTAAGCATCAAATTCTATTGGGAATTATTACCCCAATTTCTATGATTGTGGCTATCCTTTTGACCTATTTTTTTGTTGATCAATTCGCTGTTAAGGAAAGCAAAGTTAATGTATCGATCGATCTTATGAAGCTTATTAGTGATATTCAACCTAATGTCTCAATAAAATTGCAAAAGGAAATAGGCTCTGAGGAAAATCAGCTTATTTTAAATTTTGATTTTTATAACTCTGGCCCATATCCAGTGTTTGTTGACGGTTCCCCGAAACTGAGCTTATTCATTCCTATGTCAGAAAAAATGGTTACTGAAGATAAAGAGCTTATCGAAGGTAAAGATTATAGAGTTGTACAGGCACCCATTAAACGTCTTTCACCAAAACAGAATCTTACGCATTCCGTGGGTGTAATCATTGACAAAAATATTTCGAAATCCAGATATTTTTATGGACTGAGCGTTACTTTGAATACAGATTCAGGGATTCAAAAATTGTCTGAAAAGCTCCTTTCAGATTTTTTAAGCAAGGATGACATCACTAGTTTATCGAAAGGTTCATTCTATGCTTACGGGCTTTTGCTTCCTTGAGTTTTGAGATAATGCTAACTGGACTAACCTGTGGCTCCATTGGACCGCAAAAGGCGAGCGGCTGTGGCTATTGCGGATTCGTCATTTAACTTTTCATTAGAGAAGTCCGCTTTCTTTTGCGGCCTATGAGCCATGCGTTAAAAGGACAAGAGCAATGGCAAAATTCTCGATTTCAATCTTGGCGATATTATTGCTGCCAGCATATTCATTTGCAGATGTATCTGATAAGATTATTCAGTCGGGAAAACTGGATTCGGGGAAGAGTTACAACCTTGAGATTAAAACCAGCAAGTTCACGATTAAGCCTGATTCAAGAAAAGATGACGGGAGTATCTGGGGTATAGATGGCGGATATCCAAGAACCAAAACGGATGAATTGCTTTTCCAAATAGACGGCATGCCGGCCTATATTCCATGGAAATTTTATACTGATTTGACAGACATTCAAACTGCTCGTGTTCTTGAGGATGACGGATTTGTCAAAATCTTGATCAAGGGCGGTGATGCTGCTGGCTCATATGATGCGGAGTTCAGAATAAAAGATATGCGGCTTGTTGAACGGATTGTCCACGTAGGCGAGTTTTATAAAGAGGTTTGGGAAAAAACCATACTTCATAATGAGCTATGGAATAAAGATATGTAGCTTTTAACCTGTCACTGTACCCGACAGCAAGGGCCTGGCGGCCCTCGCTGCCGGTAAGTTCGTCGTTATACACTTAAGTTTAGGAAATAAATGTTCGAATCTTCACTAATATACCTACAGTCAGCATTAAAATTATTAAAGGACCATTATCAATTAATAATAATCCCACTTTTATTAGGAATACTTGGTTCAGTGATTGACATATTCTCAGGTGAGACTCTGAGCATTCTATCAAAACTTATAATGCTGTCAGTATTCGTTATAATGCCGCTAATTTATGGTAGAGTAAACGAAATAGTTACTAATAGCCATTTTATTTCATGGAAATATTTATTTAACAAGTATTTCTTAAAATATTTAGGACTTGCTATAATTATTGCTCTAATAATGTGTGTCCCGTATATTCTATTCTCGACGTTAATGATTTACATAAAAGCATTCCGTTATCCAAGAATAATTTTTGCATTAATTATGCTTATTTACCAGCTAGTAGGATTATATGCTGTCCCATTGCTCTTCTACGACAATACAATAAAGCAATCTCTTTCATTAGGTTTTAAATGCCTTCTTGGAAACCTGCAATACAATTTGCCAATAATAATTTTTTTACTTTTGGTGACGCTATTCAAGATACTCTATACTCAAAGTGAGAATGAAGTAATAAGCATTTTGTATAATTGTATTAGGTGGGGTGTTTTGTTTGTTGCAAATTTTATTATATTCATTGCTATTACATTGATATTGAGGGATAAAATTTATAGTTTGCAAGATTTATAGTAATTTTTGTATAACCTCATGCTTTACTCGGATTGTGGCTACGCTGGCGCTCCGCCACAACCGGTAAGCATGGCCGTTGTGTGTAGGAAAAGATGAGTAACCGTCAGCTTGAAGAGATATTACAATCAACATCAGATACATTGTTCCCTGCTGATTTGGGCGAAGCTAAAGTTAAGATTGATAGTGTTGGAATGGATGGAGATACGGCACTTCATGTTTTGATTTGGCGAAAAGATACTAAAGGTGCATTAAAACTTATCGAAAATGGAGCGCCGCTTAATGCTGCGGGCGATATGGGTGAAACACCCCTGCATTTAGCAATTTTGAAAAATGACATAGAGGTAATCAAGGCACTTCTAAAGGCTGGGGCGAGAACGGATATTATTTCTGAGTTTGGGAAAACTGCGCATGACAGAGCAAAGGAGCAAGGTATTGATCTGTCACATTTCTGATTATTCATAATATGATGAAAAATTGACACACAACCCATCGCTGGTCAGGACGGCGAGGACCATGCCGCCTGACAGCTTTCCGTTGGGCCTCATAGGAGTATGAAGAATGTTAAAATCAATATTTTACACCATATTGATCTTTTCGGTTTTCCCTTCGCTTGTAATTTCTGCAGAACCAGTGAGTCTAAACGAAAATAATTACAAGGCCGATCTTGGGGTTA
>JBNLFN010000033.1:0-32117 GCA_050305555.1 Desulfobacteraceae bacterium
TTGATCAAATGGAATCCAGCAAGAGATTTTTTTAACCTGCGTCACCCGATGAACAGTCTGTTCGATGATTTTTTCTATCCCGCGCCCAAGAAGCGCCTAGATGAAAAATCCTGGAACTGGAACCCTGCGGTGGATATTTACGAAGAAACGGACAATATTGTGGTGAAAGCGGAAATTCCGGGGATGGACAAGGAGGGCATCAGTGTAGACGTCAAAGATCGCGTCCTGACCCTTAAAGGCGAGCGCACGGTGGAAAACGAAGTCAACGATGAAAAGTATTTTCGGCGTGAACGCAGTTATGGCCGCTTTGAACGTGCTTTTACCTTGCCGGCAGCTGTGGATCCGGAGGCCATCAAGGCCGAATACAAAGATGGTGTGCTCAAGGTCTTGGTACCCAAACCCGAGCATAGCAAACCCAAACAGATATCGGTCCACTAATCCTGCTCCCCTGTATCGGGTGCCCCCTTAAACCGCCCGTGGTGGAAACACCCGGGCGGTATCTTTTGGGTTGGGTTTTATTCCATTCCGGCACGTGCATACAACTCGAAAAAGTGATGGGTCGGGCCATGGCCTTTCCCGATATCCAAGGCATGGGCGATGGCGCCGCTGATATAGGTTTTGGCATTTTGCACGGCTTCAAAAAAATCCAACCCCCTGGCCAGATGGGCTGCAATGGCCGCTGAGAAGGTGCAGCCCGTGCCATGGGTATTGGTGGTGGCCAAGCGTGGCGAACTCAGTTTTTTAAACGATCGGCCATCATACAAAATGTCGGTGGCCTGCGCTGCCCTCAAGTGCCCACCTTTAACCACAACTTTGGCGGCCCCCAAATCCAATATTTTTTGGGCGGCGGTTTGCATCTGATTTTCGTTGCGGATGGGGCGGCCCACCAAGGCTTCGGCTTCATGGATGTTTGGGGTGACCACATCCGCCAACGGGAAGAGCTTTTCCACCAGAGCGCAGCGGGCATCTTTTTTTAACAGCGCATACCCGCTTTTCGAGATCATCACCGGATCCAGGACCAGGGGCGGTTTTTGGAATTTTTGCAAAGCGTCTGCGATGGCGTGGATCAAGGTCACACTGGAGACCATCCCGATTTTAACGGCATGGATGACCATATCTTCAAACAGGCAGGTGATTTGACCATGGACGATCCGGGGATCAATTTCCTGGATGTCGTACACTTTTTGCGTATTTTGCACGGTTACGGCCGTGACGGCACTTGTACCGAATACACCCAGGGCTTGAAAGGTTTTTAAATCCGCCTGGATACCGGCGCCACCGGAACTGTCCGACCCGGCAATGGTTAAGGCAACCGTGATGGGCTTCGATTTCATGTCAAGTTCATCTCCCAAAGTCATGATTTGAATAAACAAGTTGATATTGGCAACACGGCGGCGGCATCAGGAGATTGAGCCCCATCGGAGCCTCGGCACCTGCATACTTGGACAGGGTTACAAACCACAGGCGGCGGCAATTGCCTGGGCCGCTTTTTGGGGATTTTCCGCCCGGGTGATGGCACTGATCACCGCCACACCGGCAACACCGTGCTGCAGGCAATCGCTTGTATTTTCAGCTGAAATTCCGCCGATGGCGACCACCGGAACAGCGGTCTTTGCCACGATGGTTTTAAGACCGCCCAGGCCGCATGCCGGATTGGCATCGGGCTTGGTGTCTGTGGCAAATACGGGACCGCAACCGATATAATCGCAATGCTTCAATTGACTTGCCTGCAACTCCTCTTCCGAGGAGACCGATAGGCCGATCAAGGCCCCGGGACCCAATATTTGACGGGCCAGCTGAGGGGGATCGTCGTCTTGCCCCACATGCACACCATCGGCGGAGATTGCTTTGGCAAGGAGCACATTGTCATTGATGAGCAATGGAACGCGGGCCCTGCGGCATACTTTTCGGATGGTGCGCAGTTCTTCGTAATGATGCAGGCCAAATCGTTTGTTGCGATACTGAACGGTTGTGGCCCCGGCGGCGACGGCAATGCGAACTTGCTCCGACATCGGAAACGCCGAGTCGCCGTCATCCGTTATAAAATAGAATCGAAGTATTCCGGCTGCTTCCAGCATCGTGGACCCTCCCGCATGTTAATGGCCGAATTGTCGATGCCACCCCATGAAACGCTGCACCTTCTCTTGACCCAAACGGGCCAACTCCCCAATGATCTCTTCCAGTGTATGTTCTTGCGCCCCGTTTCTTTTGGAAAAAAATTTATCAGCATAGCAAATGAGTGCCTCCTCCAGTGAAACCGGCACCATATCGCGCATCGGCAGAGGCAGTTGCTGGCTTTGGATGTCGGCTCGGGTGATGCCGGCGCCGACATGGCGTTCGCAAACCAGCCCGTGCCGGGGCAAACCATAGTGTTCGAGCAGCTCTCGACCTGCGATGCCGTGGCATACATAGGGCAGGCGGCCTTTGCAACCTATGTTGTTCGCCGCTGTCTGATTGATGCCGATATCGTGCAGCATGGCGGCCTCAGCGATAAAATCCAAATCCGGGTTCAAATGGCCCAATTGATTTGCAATTGCCAAGGCTTTATCTCTGACCTTTGCGCTGTGTTGAACAAGCAATCCGGCCAATTTGGAACCAGGCTGATAATGGTTAAAAATGATAGTTTGCGGGTCCATAGGGCGATGTTATCATTTCAGTGAACCGCTACTGGACAGCAGCACGCCTTCGATAAAGGGCGTCAGATTGCCGTCCAAGACATTGTTGATGTTGCCGATCTCTAAATTAATGCGGTGATCTTTGACCATTTGATAAGGATGCATCACATAGGAACGGATTTGATTGCCCCACGCAATCTCTTCCTTGCTGTCGTGCAGCTCTTGCATCTCAGCATCTTGTTTGCGTTTCTCATGCTGGTACAGTCTTGCCTGGAGCACCTTCATGGCCATTTCTTTGTTGCGATGCTGGGATTTTTCCTGTTGGCATTGCACCACAATATTCGTCGGCAAGTGGGTAATCCTTACGGCACTTGAGGTTTTGTTGACATGTTGGCCGCCGGCCCCGCTGGCGCGATAAGTGTCAATCCGCAAATCTTTATCTTCGATTTGAATCATGATCTCCTGGTCAATTTCCGGATAAACAAAAACAGAAGCAAAAGAAGTTTGCCGTTTGCCGCTGGCATTAAAAGGTGAGATGCGGACCAGGCGATGCACACCGATTTCGGTTTTGAGGTATCCATAGGCACAATCACCTTTCACGGTAAAGGTCACACTTTTGGTGCCCGCCTCATCTCCGGGTTGAAGATCGACAATGTCGGTTTTATAACCGCGCTGCTCCGCCCAGCGCAGGTACATCCGAAACATGATTTCAGCCCAGTCCTGGGCATCGGTACCGCCGGCACCGGCGTTGATGGAAACAATGGCATTATTGGTGTCTTGCTCGCCATCAAGCATCATATCGATGGAAAACCCATGAATACGTTGAGTCAGCTTTTGGGTTTTGGAGGTTACCTCGGCTAGGGTTTGGGCATCTTTTTCCTCCACCGCCAGCTCCAGCAACAATTCACCCTCTTCAACTTCCGTGAGCATTGCTTGGTAAGCTTCAATTCGGTTGGTGAGCAGGGTCCGTTCTTTCAAGACGGGCGTGGTTTTTTCAGGTGAGTCCCAGAAACCCTTTGCGGCAATCATCGCCTCAATCTCTTTTAGGCGTGTCTGTTTGGCAGGCAGGTCAAAGACACTCTCCAAGATGGATGAGTTGTGCTTTCAAACTTTTCAACGATTGTTTGAGTTCTACTGTCATGGCATTTTCTCCTGTCGTCATCTGATGGAAACGGTTTGGGTTAAAATGATCTTGGTTTAGCCGGCCGGATTTCGACGTCCCGGACCCGGTGCCCATCGGCGACCTATAATGACCATTGGGAAACCAAAGGTCAATAGCGCCAGCGGCCAATCACCCCATTGACTATAATAACTTTTTTGCTCCAGCAGGGCAACCTGGGCGGTGGCCACCGCTTCTTCATATAGGGGGGTCGCCTCAACCATACGACCACAAGGATCAATGAAGCCGCTGATACCTGTATTGGCAGCGCGTGCCAACCAACGTTTGTTTTCAACCGCCCGAAATACAGCCATGGAATAGTGCTGGAAGGCAGCGCTGGTGTGTCCGAACCAGGCGTCATTGGTGATGTTGACCAGCAGGTGTGCGCCATTTTGCACCATGGTGCGTGCCAGGGAGGGGAAAATGGCTTCATAACAAATTAGCACACCTACGCGGTGGTTTTGCCATGCCAAGGTGCTGCCCGGTGCACCGGATTTAAAGTCCCCCACCTGGCTCACCATTTTTTTGATAAATGGCAACCAGCGTTTGAGGGGCACATATTCACCAAAAGGAACCAAATGAACTTTATCATATTTGCCATTGGATTTGCCTTCAGGGGTCACCATGAAGGCGCTGTTGTGATAGTCAAGACCCTTGGGATGGGTCGAAAACGACGGACTGCCCACAATAAAATAAGCGCCGGTGGCTTCGATGGTTTGGGTGACCATTGCGGATAGCTGCATGTCATGTAAAAAATAGAAAGGTGTTGCAGTTTCTGGCCAAATCACCAGGTCGATATTATCCGCCGCTGCCCTTAATGATAATTTCCGGTACATGGCGGTGGTTAAAATTTGAAATTTGGGATCCCATTTAACGGCTTGATCGATATTGCCCTGGATAACGGCGATTTTGGCCTGGGGTGCTTTGGCCGCCGATTTGTCAGTGGTTCCCACCCGGTAGATGCCGTAGCCGATGGTCAAGATCAACATGGTTGCAGCGCTGGCTGCAGCGATCCAGGTGGTGCGGCTTGAAATGCGATGGGCGCGCCATGGTTTGTCCAACCACTTTAGCAGGACCAAGGCAATGGTGGCATTGACCCACATAATGAGGGTGGACAGGCCGTAAACGCCCCAGAGATCGGCGACTTGAATGATCCACGGATGGTTGTATTGACTATATCCCAGCAACTCCCAGGGGAATCCAGTAAAGAGCCATGTCCGTAAAAACTCCAACGCGGTCCACACCGCCGGGGCCGTCAGGATCAATGATCCGGGCCGGTTGCACAGCCGGGTAACAGCAACACCGAACAGGGCGGGATAGAGCGACAAATAGGCGGCCAATAGGATCAGTAAAAAGATGCATTGATACCATGGCAGATGGCCATAGGTGTTCATGGTGTGAACGGTCCAGTATACCAGCGTGACAAAGTGCGCCATGCCTGTGGTAAAGCCGATCCAGAATCCGGAACCCCGGTGGACTTCTCTCAGGGCCAGTATCAGCGGGACCATGGCCACCCAAGCCAATCCGCTCAGATCCACATTGGGAAACGACAAGGTCAACAATATCCCGCTCGTCAGGGCCAATATCATTTGACGGCGATGTGCAAAGAACCAATTATGCATGATATTCACGTCCACAGCGTTTCGTTATCCTGTTAGCCGTCATTCGTCCTTTGGCGGTTGGCTATATCATCTGCCGCTTTGAATTGGAATAAAAATAGGTTGGCGTGTTGAAACCCAATCCATCCGTCTTAGCTTGGTTCTATAATAAGCATCGCCCTAAACATCGGTGCGGCGTAAAAGGAGGTGAGTCCCATGTCCGATCAAAGGCAACGTGTCGCCGCTGAATTTTGCTCGTATGTGGATGAAGCGTCTAATCAGCTTAATCTGGAAGTATCCATACCGGGCGTTAATAAAGCGGATATTCAATTGCGGATTAAAGATGACAGTTTTCATCTGGTGGCTCCACGCGATGACTATGACTATGTCACCGCTTCAGCTTTCTGCTGCCCTGTTCAGGCTCAATCCGCCAAGGCCTCTTATGAAAATGGGTTGCTAAAAGTGGAGGTGCCTTTTAAAGATCCCATGGAAGGTGCCTATAAAGTGACCATTATCTAGACATGATTTTCTGTCATATGAATTAACTTATTAGGGCAGTGCCATGATCAGGCACTGCCCTAACGATTTGGCAATGGATCATCCATGCATTGAAGCCACTTTAACTCTGGAGCCCTCCGACTTTTGCAGTAATGGGGTTAAGAGGCACCTTCAACAACGAATTTTTGAACAATATCAAACAAATCCTGCAAAGCAAACGGCTTGGCCAAAAAGGCGTCTGCATCCAGCTCTTCTGCAGGCGTTTCATCCGCAGGGTTGGCCGACATGGCGATGAAGGAGATGTCAGGGTATGTTTTTTTGACGAATTGAAGCAGTTCGAAACCGCTTGTGCCGGGCAAATGGATTTCAGACAGCGCCAGGTGCACGGTTCCGCCGGCTTGAAGGTAAGCTTGGAAGCTGGCACTATCCTCAAATGCCAGGACTTCGCGATTGACGCTATACATCATTACATTAACGATGAAATTTCTTGTCAACTGGTCGTGATCAATCACAGCGATTTTGACGTTAGGTACGATATTTCCCCTCATGCTACTTTTTGGATTTTGGTGTCAGTCAATGATTCTGATGTGGTGAGATGCCGGCTGATCAGTTGGATATTTTCGGACATCGCGCGTTTTCGATGTTGTCCTGACGCTTTGCCATTGGCAAATCCATTGGCCATTACCGCAAGCAGTTGGGCGCGTTGTAGAAAGATTGGGTCAAAATGGTGATGCCCACGTGGGTACCGTGATGATGGCCCAGCGTGGTGTGCGGCCAACGATCGATTAGACCGGGATCGGGCTTGAGCGAAGACAAACCGGGCCGTATTGATGATGGCTGCTTTTCGAAAATCGCCCAAGGGGTTGCCTTTTAGGAATGCTTTGGTCATTATAATGAGGAGCTTGATGTGCTGCGTAAATAATTCTTTCGCTGGCTTCGGTTTCATTGTTTGAGTCAAAGCCCTGTATCGGATCATTAAATTCCCCTGTTCAGTTCTGTGTCGCCTTTGAAAGATTATAGTTCAATTCCAATTAGATCATTCATAAGCGATGGCGATAGAATAAGTCAAGGGGAACAGGTCGTTTGTCTCAAACCAGTAAATAAGGAGGTGATCAGTATGGCCTGTCCGATCTGTAAATCCGATCAGTTCTACGTCAAAGATCCGTCCGATCCATTTGAAACCTTTGAATTTAAATGCCGGGAGGGGCAAATTGAATTCGCTGACACAGACATTGAAGCTCAAGCACCTCCGGTAAGTGGGGATCAAGAGATCTATTGTCAACACTGTGCATGGCATGGTAAAATAATCTCAGTTGCCGAACACTGATTTGCTTTAGCGCCTTTTTTTTGAGTATATTTTAAATCAAGTTTTTTTGCCTAACACCGATATCATCCTTCAGGAAAAAGACTGCTTGATTACGCGTGCATCTTTTCTGCTGGTGGACTTCAACGTCTATTAAATACAATTTAATTTTTGTAAGTCGCACTAGAAGAGAAAAACGGTAATCCAGGAGTCTTTTTTTTGCCCCTCTGCGTACACACCACACCGGCAGAAAACCCAAATAATATTTATTAAGCGCCATTGTTTATGTCATTCGTCTGCTTGGAACAGGACCACCACAGTTGTGACCATTCAAAAACAAGTGGATTAGTTGACTAAATTGTGGCACATTGGGCTTAATTCGTCTGGGGGATGCATTCACAATGATTCGACTTTGCAAGCAGATGAAATGAATAACAATTTATTCAGCTGGATCTGAGAAAGATGTGAAGATGGAGTGGTTTGCATGGCGGAAGTTGGGGTGGGGTGGGGTTGTATGGATTGGACTCAATTTAGCATGTAATTATAATGTCGCGGCTGACCCGAACTTAAAGGCGACACCCTCAGCCGGGACCGAGGCATATCAGGCAACTGAGCCCAGTTCTAAAGCAGATACACCGGAAAAAGAACCAATAGACTCAGCGCAAGACGTTGTGTCCCAGGACCAGGATCAGCCACCGGGGACAACCGAAGTTGAGGCGCCGCCGGCTGAGGCTACCCAACCTTTGGAAGCCAGCCCAGAGTCAGAGGCGGTTGCGCCTGCCGGTGAAACAGCACCTCAAACCGTGGAACAAGACCTGGGCGCCGAAACAATTCCCAGTAAAACCCGATTGACAGAGCAACAACCTATTCCCGAAGGTTCGCCGCCGGCGATAGATGGAAAACCATCTAAATTTAAAGCATTTTTGGGTGACATTGAGACCGCTTTTTCCCTCACCTCGGGCATTCGCAGAGATAATTTTCGATGGTCTATCGCAGGAGACAGTTCCGGCTCCAATCCCAACATTTTATCTGAACTTACCTGGACGGATGTGGACAGCTATCAACTGACCCTGACGAATCGTTCCTTTTACAAACGCAACGTCTATTTCCGGGGTGAAATAAACTATGCATTTGTTCAAAGTGGCGATATCCGGGACTCGGACTACCGTGAAAATGACCGGCAGGATGAATATTCACGTTCCAAAAGTGAATCCAGTGGTGATCAACTTTGGGATCTCTCCCTGGCAGGCGGGTACCCATTTTTCTTTTTGCAGGATCGGTTGATGGTGGCGCCTCTTTATGGTCTCTCTTATCACAAGCAGAATTTTCGCATTACCAATGGCCGACAAGTGATCACTTCCGGTTCCTTGCCCCCCATCGGGCCCTTGGCAGGATTGAACAGCACATACCGCTCGGCATGGTACGGTCCATGGTTAGGGGTGGACATGCGCTATCACATCAAGGGCGATAAGACCAAAGGCATTCTGCCCATGGAGCTGGGGCTCTCTTTTGAGCTTCATTACGCAGACTATGAGGCGGAAGCCAACTGGAATTTAAGGCAGGATTTAAAGCATCCCACAAGTTTTGAGCACGAAGACACCGGTTTGGGTATTGTCCTTTCCGGCGAGTGGATTATTGATCTGACTCGCCGTTGGAGTGCGGTCTTGCGATCCACTTACCAATCCTGGAAAACCAGTGAGGGTGTGGACCGGGTTCACAATTCGGATGGGACGGTTGATAAAACCCGCTTGAACGAGGTGGAATGGCGCAATGTCAGCTTGATGCTCGGTGCCAACTTTCAGTTTTAAAAGCTTATATCTAATCTCCATTCTGCAGGACGGCTTATCTTGCCCCTTGCGGTAGTGACCCACCATCTTTTTCTGACGAGATCTTTCCATAGAACTTCCACCCTATCTATATTATGTTCTGCTGCATTAAGGGTTTGCGCAAAAATAGCTTCACATTTATATGCGCCGATGCATCCTGTCTGGCCGTGTTGCCAAAGCGTAGAAATATCAAGATATTCCTGCGTTTCGACGCCTTGCCGGCCAGGCGCCTCAACACCTAAAATCGAAAATTTATTATTGCGCGAACCCTTAGTGATTTACAAACAGTTTGATCGGCTCTATTTTAAACTTAATGCGCTATTTTCCTGCCATACACCTGTGGACCAAAGCCATGCTGTCAGTGCTGATACTGACCCTTTCCAGCGGTTGTGCTGTGATTTCGGATCCGATCAGTGATGCGGCAATACCCCAATTGCCTTTCGGTGAGTTGGTTCGAAAAGCAGGGGCCTATCAGAACCAAACGGTTGTGGTGGGGGGGTATGTGGTTTCTGTGGAAAACATAGACCTTCAATCCCAGTTGTTGGCAGTCCAAGCACCCTTAGGTGTTGGGCAGAAGCCCCAATCCAAAGATCTCTCCCAGGGCCGTTTGCTGTTGATTTATGATGGTTTCATTGATCCCGAAGTCTATACCAAAGACCGACAAATCACTGTCGGTGGAAAGATCCTCGATAGTTCGGCCACAGAGAAAACAGAGCTTCCGTTTCCCTATTTAAAGGTTCAGATAGAAGAGATCCACCTCTGGCCAAAGCTCGATCCGGTTTCACCGGATCCTTTTTGGTATGATGAGTGTCACCCTTATTTTTATGGCAGATGGTGGTATCGGCATCGGGATCCCTGGTGTTGGTAATCACCAGAGCCAACAGAAACTGGAGGACGTGCTATTTTGCATTGCCTCATGGCGCTGGGCATAACAGAAGGAGGGTTATTGGATGAACAGATCGTGGGATACTTGGTGTGGTTTAGCAGTGATGGTTGTGGCGATTTTTTCTTGTGCGGCAGGGGTTTCCGAGCAAGCACGATCCCAGGTCACTTACATGGGGACTTTCGCGCAGGTGCAGGCACAACCGCAAACGTATACCGGTGAGACAGTGATGTGGGGTGGCAAGATCATCCAAACCCAACCAGGGAAGAACATATCTGAGCTTGTGGTGCTGCAGTTGGAGTTAGGCAGCCAGAATCGTCCCCAGGACGACGACAATTCCCAGGGACGCTTTTTAGCGCGCTCCAAGCAATTTCTTGATCCGGCGCTCTATCCTCCCGGCACCTTGATTACAGTGGTGGGACGCCTCAAAGGCTCAGAAAAGCGGCTGATAGGCAAAATGACCTATCAATACCCAGTTATTGACATTATTGAGGCCAAAAAATGGCCGGTCAATACAGACAACTCACCCCGGTTTCATTTTGGAATTGGTATAGGTAAAACTTTCTAAAGCCATTTTTTGAATGGCATTGTTAAAACAGTGAATTTTTTAAGGGGCGATTTGGGCAAGGGCAGCCGCAAGGATAACAGGCTTGGGGTTGCATAGATTTGCCGATGGTCTTATGATAAGAGCAGACCCATAAGGAGCGGAATCAATGGAGATATCAGGAAAAATACCACCGATCGGCCCCCAGAATTTCGCGCTTCCGGCTGACAAGAAACCTGAAAAGGTTGTGCAGCCGGGGACTGGTGGTGAGCGCGTGGCCATCTCTGATCAGGCCAAGACGCTTCAAGCTGCTTTTCAAGCAGTGAAACAGATGGATGACATGGATCTAGACAAGGTGGCCCGCATCAAGGCCCAAATTAAAGCCGGTACGTATAAGGTGGATGCGGATAAGGCGGCTGGCAAGCTGATTGAAGAGTCTTTGCTCGGTGATCTAGATTAGGGTTCGCACAGAATCGAATTGTCCTTTTATACATCCCGCCTCCCGGCCATATCGGGTTGATCCTCAAGCGTGCAATCCTCGAAACCGCCTTGCTATATCTGCGGTTGCACTCAATCCGATCAATCAAATCTGACCCAAATGCAGGCGTCTGAAAGGACAATTCGATTCTGTGTGAACCCCGGCACGCTTGCTTTTCTTTTTATGCAACCCGGCTTCAGGCCACCATAAGGCTATTCTTATTTTGAGGGTGTTTCAAAATCCTTTATCGCTTGTTCTAATTTCAGCCGACATGCTGCTGCGAAATCTTCAGGGTAGTGGCCGTTGATCCAGCGCAATTGGGCCTCGCTGAAGGCGCCGGGGGATTCGGGTACCTTGGGCAAGAAGCAATAGAGCAGGCGTTGGTCCTTATCATTGATTAGAAAGCGCTTGCTGTACTCGATGACGCTGATCATAGTGGCCCCCATGCCGGTTAAGATGCGCATGGCCACCAGCATGGCCTTGTCCAGGGAATGACGCATGGCTAGATTTGCTTCTAAAATATTACCCACACCGGATAGCGGCATGAGCTGCAACTCCCATTGAGAGGTTTGGCTCTTGGGCACAAACAGCATCACCTGTTTATCTTCATAGACCACTAGGTTGGACGAATGGGATGAGGGGCTGTCCATGCGTTGATTGGTGCGAATGGCTTGCTCGTAGCAGTTAAAAAAGGAGCGACCGGTTTGGTTCCGGTATTGTTGAACAAAGGTTTGGATCATGTCGCCGCAGGCGAAGGCCGGCATGTATTCACGGCCACTTTCGGACAGAAGTACTTTTGTTGGAATTAATGCATATTGCTGGTGAATTTGCTGATGGGAGGCATGCAGTCGATAGCGACTGGGGGCATAGTCAAAACCATAGTTCCATCCCCATAATGTGGCACTATATGGCAAGTCGTCGGCGCCATTAATGGTTGCAACAACGCGCTTTCGCAATTGTTCCAGGGTTTTCGGCGAAAGCGTATTGCGTTGGGAAGGCAAAGACAGCGCCACGGCATCCGCCATACGTACAATGCTGCGTTGGTAGTAGAGATGGCGCATGGCGAAGATATCCTCAGGGAGTAAATCTCCCACGGCATAGCGCACCGCATCATGGGCCATGTTGGCGGCATAGTGGCCCCAGGGAATGTAGCTGTTGCGGCGCAGGTATTCAAACACATGGCTGCGGGGCTGGTGCCACTGACCCACAATTTCACTGTCCCCCTGCGCCCCCGGTCTTAATACCATCACTTGTTTATATGTATCATCTAGATAGGGGTTGTTGGCCACAGCTTCGTAAAGCCGGTCATTCAAGATGCGGGCTTTTAATCGACCACCGGCGTCCTTCGCATAGCGCAAACCGGTGGGAAGCCCACTTGTTTCGTCAAATATCATCTCGCAACAGTTTTTTGCTAAAATTTTGAGATCTTGCGGGTCTGTTGAGGTTGTGGCCAGGGCCAGTTGGAGTGGCTCAGGCAAATGGGTGAGCAGATTTTTCACGGCGGTCGTGGTCAGGCCCAGGTGTTTTTTCAGGGTACGTCCCAAGGAGACCTTTTGGGGGGGTGCAATGGCAATCCGGGATGGGTCACGGGCAACGCGGTCGGCCCAACGTTTGCCAATAAAGGTCGTGCCACGAAAAGGAAAGGGGTTGGCCACTTCAAAGATGGCGTCGGCTCTTTTTTCTTCTACATCCTCGGGGGGGAAATTAGAATGGTTCATTCGATGCTCACCATTTTCGACATCTCCCAAAGAGAGGATAAAATCCTCCGATCTTAAATTGGTGACGTGAAAATGAGGCTCATGCAAGCCAAAAACAAAACGCCCCTCTGGGGAGACGCAGGTTTTCAGGTTCATCCACTCTGATTTTTCTGACATTGAAACAACCCGTTTTGCGTTCGAAGCCAACCTTTTTCAAAATGCCACATATTTTCCAAATCACGAGCCATGGTCAGATTTGGTTGGTCTACTGTATCAATTTACTTGGGCCGATGGCAATAGAATGTGTTTGCTGCTATTTCAATGTCCGGCTGTAAAGATATTGTTTTTCAGCCGTATGTCTTTTTACTGTTGCCTTTCAATTCTCGTTGGTAAAGCCAGCGATAGTCAGTTATGGATTTGAAGAGGCCATCTTCAGTGTTTGATTCCTTTTGCTAAGAGCGCGCAATCGGTTATATACGGCCTGTATTTTTGCGGTATATCCGTTGTTTGGATTTTTGCCTTTCATTAAGGCATAATCTACCGGTCCGGGGCCGCGGTTATATGCAGTTAGGGCCAAGTCCAGTCCACCATATAGCTGTTCATAAGCCCCTAAGATTTGCAGCCCATAGCGGGTATTGCAATTTGGATCTTTCAGGTCGCATCGAATGTCCAGCACATCGATCCATTGCGGCATCACCTGCATCAGGCCGATTGCCCCCATCGAAGAGATGATAGTGGGATCGAATCCGGACTCCACACTCATGATGGAAAGAATTAAGTCGGGGTCCCTATTGTAACGCATGGCGTTTTTATAGATGACCGAGGCGATCTGTCGGGCGGTTTGACTGGGCACTCGCGAATTCAGCACCATGATTTTTAGTGCAATCCGATCTTCAGTAATATTGGTATCAATTTGATTGCGCAAATTGGTAATCTCATCTTGAATACGCCTGACTTGAGATTTCATCATATGATTGTAATCTCTTTCCTGGGATAACCACGTCAAACCGACACCTTGAAGTCCTATCAGCGCAATCAGTAGCAAGGTGATGATGCCATTAAAAATCCAGGAATGTGCCACTTTTGTTTTTTTAATCGGTTTTTTTTCTTTCGCATGGACATTATTCTTGCTGGTAGCTTGAATATGCGGTGTGCTGTTTCTCAGACAGTTTTTTGGCGTTGGTGAATCGGAATGGTTCATTGTTGCCTCCAGTTTCTATAAAAAACAAGGTGATCTGCTCACCTATCGATCATGCAGCGCTGTTGGGAATACTTAAAGGCACCAATTCAATTTAGAAAATGGAGTCTGGGTGAAGTCGAAGATGGATCGGGATCAGAAAGCCGTAACGTTTTTATCTCAATTCGGTCAGCCACAAGGTAGGCACTATTTGCATATATCGAAAAATAATACAAGGGGAGTTAAGGTGCCAAGCCGATTGAATCAGAAGTGCCGGTTTTTGAACAATGGCGTGTAAGTTTTTTCCCAAAGGCATACCATTCCAATTAACACTCTGGCAAATTTCCTTGTTCTGCGTTACAATCTAAGGTATTTTTTACGGGCGCTTGAAAGCAAGTTCATTGAATGCATGAGATACTATAGGTAACTGATGCGACTCCCTCGTTTTGTTTCATATCCATTGGTCTTTTTAACGGCGGCAGTCTGGGTGACGGGGTGCGCAGCACGCCAATTGATGGTCAAAGAATTTGTGGGTGTGGTGCAAACGGGTCTACCGGCCATTGAGCAGGAACAAGACCTGCAATTGCTGGCCCATTCACTGCCGGCGCACATCAAATTATTGGAAACCCTTCTGGCCAGCGACCCCCATAACGTTGACCTGCTGGTTTTGCTGGCAAGATTATACGGCGGCTATGCTTTTGCTGTGTTGGAGACTGAATTTGAAGCCCGGCATTTGGACCAGCCCTCTGTGCTCTCCCTGACACGGGGCAACGACGCCCTCGAAGATGCCATGGCGCGCTATTTCGAACGCGGGGCGAACTATGCCCTTCAGGCCCTTGAGGTTCGGCATACACAGGCGCGGTTTGAACTAGAGCGACCCCAGAGTGCTGACCTGTTTTTCAAATCGCTGTCCATTGAAGATGTCCCTGCTCTTTTTTGGTATGGTTTCAACTTGGGCGGGTACGTTCAGCATCGCCTGGATGCGGTGACAGCGCTTGCCAAAGCGCATTTGGTGGAACTGACCATGCAACGCGTGGTGGCCTTGGATGAAGCTTATTATCAGGGCAGTGCGCATCTGGTCTTGCTGGCATATTATGCTGCTCGTTCTCCCATGACAGGGGGCAATCCGAACCAAGCCGCTTACCATTACCAACGCCATAAAAATATTGTGTCCCGTCCTATGGGACTGCGGCAGCTCTATTGGGCGCGCTATGTGTTGGTGTTGCGGCAAGAGCGCCAATTATTTGTGCAGCAACTCACACAGGTCGAACAAAGTGTAGCATCCGGAAAAGCCAGTGGCCTTTTGGCCAGTGTGGCGGCAACGCGGGCGCGTATTTACTTAGAGGCCGTGGATCAGTTTTTCGATTAATGGATCCCTGGAAATTATAGCAGGCCACCCCTCCCCCAACTGAGGATAGATTCGATATACATCATGGATCCAAACAGTCAAAGGATTTATATGATTCGTCAATGCATCAAGGCCAAAGCGTTTGTCATTCTTCTGCTGGCGGTGTTGCCTATGGCCGTCCAAGCCGGCAGTACTAAAATTAAAGTGGCCGCTGTTACCCCTGAAGGCAGTGCCTGGGTGAAAGTGTTGCGTGCCATGGCCGGCGAGGTTAAAGCACAAACCCAGGGTGCGGTCACCTTCACCATTTACGCCGGCGGGGTTAGCGGTGACGAAGCGGATGTACTGCGTAAAATGCAGGTCAATCGCATCCATGCGGCCGGTTTTTCCGGTGTTGGGCTGGGCATCATTTTACCCCAAATACGCGTGCTGGAAGCGCCCTTGCTATTTAAAAACGCCAACGAAATTGACGCGGTACGCGAAGAGCTGTTCGATTATTTTGCGGCTCAATTCGACAAAAAAGGATATGTGCTGCTCGGATTTGTAGAGGGCGGCTGGGTCTATCTTTTTTCCAAGCAGAACCTGTCCGACGAAAAGGGATTTAAATCCGCCAATATGTGGGTGTGGAAAGGTGATCGGGTGGCTGAAATGCTGCTGGTCAATTTTGGTATGCGTACCACCCCTTTGCACGTGGCGGATGTAACCACCGGCCTGGAGCGGGGCATGATCGATTCTTTCTACGCCCCCCCCCTGGCGGCCATAGCGTTTCAATGGCATTTGCGTGTGAATTACATGCTCGATTATCCCATGGCCAACTCTAGTGCAGCGTTGTTAATGACCAAGCGAGCTTTCAACGCCTTGGATCGTTCCCATCAAAAGACTCTCAAAACCCTGGCGCGCAAACATTGCCGCAACCTGGTCACCCTTACCCGCCAGGACAACCAAAAAGCGCGGGAAGTGCTTCAGTCTCAGGGTGTGAATTTCGTAAGCCCGAAGGCCGCTCAATTAAAAACTTTTCAAGCAGATGCCCAGGCAACTTACGCTCAGAGCATTTCCGACTTATACCCGCGGGAACTGTTCGAGCGCATTCAACAGATACTTTCTCACATGCGATCGGGTGTACCTAAATCGAGTGCCCCCTAGCCATGATGCCAAAGTGGACCCTACGATTGGACCAGTGGCTGGAGAGCGCCGAGCGCTGGCTGGCTGTTGGGCTGTATCTTCTCCTGCTCAGTTTGATCGGTGTCAACATTGTGGCCCGCAATGTCTGGCATATGGCTTCTCACCGGCTCATTGAGCTGGCCCCCACAGTAGTACTATGGCTGGCCTTGGTGGGGGCCACTCTGGCTTTGAAGTCTCGGCGCCATATTAAAATCGAATTGGCATTGCGATTTTTGCCGACGACGGGGCGCCGATGGGCCCATATCGTCACCACGTTGTTTTCTATGGGGGTATGCGGCTTATTGGCCTGTGCATCCATCCCGTTTCTCATCAATGAAATCGTTTTGTTTGGCACGTGGGGCTGGCTGGCCATCTGTTTTCCGATTTTTTTTGGTGTCGCCTTTTTTCGTTTTGGGCTGCACTTGTTCATCCGCCATTGTCCGCCGGAGGAGACACCATGACATTGCTGGTCATTGCCGTCGTGCTGATTGTGTTGCTCATTTTGCTCGAAGCGCCTCTATTTGTTTCCATCGGTGCCCTTGCCCTGGTGTGTCTATTGAACAGTGATTTTGATCCCACCTCGGTCCAGTTGATTTTGATTGAGATGAACCGGTTGGCGACCATGCCGGTGCTGGTGGCCTTGCCGCTGTTTACCGCTGTAGGGTGCGTGCTGACCGCTTCAAGCGCCCCACGACGCATGATGAATTTTCTGGACGCTGCGACCGGCTGGCTTCCCGGCGGCAGTGCCATGGCCGCATTGGGGGCTTGCGCTTTTTTTACCGCCCTTACCGGTGCCAGCGGCGTCACCATTGTGGCCCTGGGTGCGGTGCTCTATCCCATCTTGAAGCAGCAGCAGTACGATGAAAAATTCACATTGGGGTTGCTTACCACAGGCGGTAGTTTGGGTTTGCTCTTTCCCCCTAGCCTGCCCATTATACTTTTTGGCGTGGTGGCCCAGCTTGATATTGGCAAAACATTTAAAGCCACTCTGATTCCCGGACTGTTATTGCTGGTGGTACTATCGAGCTATGCTTTCGCCCGCGGCCTGAAGTTTAAGCATAAAACCGAGCCCCTGCCGCGCTTTTCCTGGCGACGGGTATTTGAAACCCTTATCGCCGGTTTTTGGGACTGGTTGATGGTGGCGCTGATACTCGTCGGCGTATACGGTGGCTTTGTCACCATAGCTGAAGTATCGGCGGTGGTACTGATCTATGTAATAGGAGTCGAGTGTTTTATTTTCAAAGAGATTCATTGGCGGCGCCAGCTTCCTGCCATCCTTGTAGAGAGTGCCACCCTGGCCGGCGCTATTATCATCATTTTGGGCATGTCATTGGGACTGACCAGTTATCTGGTGGATGCGCAGATTCCGGCGCAGGTATTGAAGTTGCTATCGGGTTGGACTCAAAACAAGTATCTTTTTCTTGCCGGTTTGAATTTATTTCTTATCGTTGTGGGCTGTGTTATGGATATCTTCTCTGCCACAGTGATTGTGGTGCCCATCATCGTGCCGGTGGCCCAAAGCTACAGCATAGATTTGTTCCACCTGGCAGCGATATTCTTGGTCAACCTGGAGATCGGTTATTCTACACCGCCGGTGGGCATGAATCTGTTTATCTCCAGCTTGAAATTTCAGCGACCGATCACCACACTGTACCAAGCCTCTGTGCCCTATTTGCTTTTACTGCTGATTTGTTTGTTGCTCGTAACCTATTTGCCGATGCTCTCACTTTTTCTTCTTTAAAATTGATGGGCTCGGAAAAAGTCGCCGATAAAGGGTGCTGTATCATACCACGAAGGACACGGCGCGCATGAAGGAACAAAGATGTGATATTTTCAATTTTGTGTGCTTCGTAAGCTTCGTGGTCAAAATCAGAAGGTTGGCAGATATGCCCTAAAAGTTATACATTCTTTGAAATTGCGGTATCTTGCGATTTAACCTTCATTTTGCTACCATCGGTCTCAAACCAGGTGCAGATCACTTAAACATGGATAACCTATGCCTCGGCTCTACATCGAAGAATATACCCGCGCGCTGATGGGCAAAACCGTTTGCACGGCTTGTCGCGGCGGCGTTCTGAAAGATCACGTTGAATCCGTTATTGCTGATATCAAATTTCTCAATCGCCAGAAAGTGGACACCGTTTTTTATCACAACCTTCCCAATCGGCCGTCCCATCAAAAAACATTTGCGCTGATGTCCCGACGGCTGCCCGAAACGCGTATCGTGCGGGTACCCCCTGAAATCGATTTTTATGCCCGGGTATTGGACCGTGAGCAAGATGTCCACAAGCTGATTTTTTTAGAGCATAAATCCATGTTGGATCAAAACGGCCGGAAAATCAACGCCGTCACCACCCGGGCCTTACGACAACGCATCACGACCTGGGGGGATTTGATTGCCAACGTTAACTTTAAAGACGTGCTGGAGCGGATCTGCACTCAAATTGATGGGGGGCATTATGACCGTGTCCACATTCTGCCCGCGGGTAAAAACGCCATCAAACATGAGTTGTTCACCATCGAAGGTCACGGCACCCTGATCGCCAACAACTTTGTCGAACACTTTCAACCCATGGCCGCAAAAGAAGACATGCGTTTGACCAATGGGATATTACAGCTCTATCAACATGAAGGGTACCTCAAACCGCGTACCAAAGCCTATTTGAAGCAGCACCACCATAATTTTTTTGTGACCCTCATCGATGACATTGTGGTGGGTTGCGTGGAAAAGAAGCACATTGATCCCCAAACAGCAGAGATTGCCGCCCTGGCCATCTCGACGCGATTTCGCAATCAGCGCGTGGGGCTGTTTACGGTCAAGGCCTTTATGCATGCCATGCAGCAGGAAGGTTATGTGCGATTCATATCTCTGACCAACAATCCCAATTTGAGAAAACTATACCAAGCCTTGGGTTTTTCACCTTGCCAACACACTGAATACCAAGCCCGTCAAGCCTTATCGCCGGATGTGGCGATGTTCTGCAAGGTGCTTTAGCACCTGCCCATACCGGTGCCCGATCTGGTGTGTTGCGATAATATACACGGTTAGGCATTCTGGCTCTGAATATAAGTAGATGAAAATAAATCTAAATATAATTCAGCGCCGCGCTGTCGATAGGTTTAGTCTACCATTTTGCCCCCGGTTTTTACCACTGGTGTAATCTCGATTACATGGTTACCATTACGCTCGATGCAAATGGTTGTATCAAATTGAGAGATTTTAGTCCCTCACCCAAAAACGGGTACGAATCCAAACTCGAGGTGCTTATATGAAAAAGTTAAATTTCCTTATAATTCCATTGATCCTTATCACTTTACCGGCAGTTGTCCTTGCCGGTGGCTTTGAAAACTACGATAAAACCGCTGCCACAATGATGAACAGGGATATTGTTGATACCGCAGCTTCAGCAGGCAAGTTCAATACGCTCGTCCAAGCCATTCAGGCGGCCGATTTGGTCAATACGTTAAAAGGGCCCGGGCCTTTCACCGTTTTTGCTCCCACTGATGCGGCTTTTGCCAAACTGCCGGCCGGTACATTGACCGATCTCTTAAAACCTGAAAACAAAGCCAAGCTGCAATCTATTCTGACCTATCATGTGGTCGCTGGAAAAGTAATGTCCGGTGATGCTGCGAAACTCAATTCCGCCAAGACGGTCAATGGACAGAGTTTTACCATTCGCCCTTCTGGAAATGGACTGATGGTGGATGAGGCCAACGTGATCGAAACTGATATCGAGGCCAGCAACGGTATTATCCATGTGATTGATCGCGTGGTCATGCCCTAACGGAATGAACTCGACTTTATAGCGATTCACTGTGAACTACCCCGATGGGCGGGCACAAATGATCCGCATGTGTCCGTCCATTTTTGTTATTATGGGGTCGCCGGCTTTCCGGAAAGATCACTTTTCCAGCGTTGTCGGAAAAGATCAATCCACTCATCCCACTGGGTATCCAAGCTAAAACGACAATTCCGATACATGGCTTGGTGGGCTTTGAAAATATTATGGGGCACCAAAGGGTGAGAAAGGTATATGGATAGACCGGAGGCGCGTTGGTCTTGGGTATGCTTTTCGTATAGCACAACCCGCTGTCCAAGCTCATTTAGGATATCCTCTGCGGTCAACCGAATGTCCTTTTGGCCTACTGAATTTATAAGCTGCTGGATAAAATCAGCCAAATCGTAATACTCCAAGTTCAAAAAACTGGCAAAAGGTTGGCTCGCATACAGCGCTTTGCCCACTTGTGCAATAACCATTGGATCGTCGGTGTGTGCGATCAACTGCTGTGCCAGTTTGTCCAGCCTTTGAACCAAATGGGGCAACCGTTTGCAGTCCACAAGGGCCATACTGGCAGCATAATTTGCCCGCATCGAAGTGGGTTGGTCGGCCCAAAGCGGCATGGCCTGGCGGTAGTTTTGAAAGTGATTGTCCACCAAGAGGCGGCCCAATTCCCGGGCGTCCATATCATACTGCGCCTGAAGGTGGGTAAGCATCTTTTCAATTTTCAGACCTCGGATCTGAAAAGCCCCTTGGGGCTGGTTTAACAACCGGATTTCATCTTCACTGGCCACCATGTAGCGGGTGATATCCGAGAGGGTGTAGCCCACTTCCAACATGCCGGTTAAACACGAAAACATAACCATTAGATCAAACTGCCGACCTTGGAGACCGTTTGATAGCGCTTGATGAAATTGATCCAATGCCATTTTGGAGTCGTTGGTGGTGTCGATGGAAATGGACAGGGATTTTCCCGGTAGAGGACAACTCAGTGTTTTTGTATCGATAATGCCCCGGCTGTGGGCAAATGTATAAAAAATATAGCGCCGGGCTGGGAACCGCTCTATCGCAAGGCGTACAAATGCTTCAAGGGTATTGGCAGATCCCAGATCGGCTTCACCCCAATCGGCGATTACCGGAGAATTGATGCGCCCGATGACCGCATCAGGCATCAGGTGCAGCAACTTGGCACCGCGCCATGTATCACCGTAAGGTCCCGAAAAGTCAGAGTGTCCGTCTACCAGTGCGATCACATTGACTTCGGACGATGATCCGATTGTTTCCAGCATATCAACGGTGTGCAGCACTTCTGGGGCCAGATCATTGTCGCCATTCATATAGCACAGTACGGTTACGCCGGAAGGTGAAACCGAAGCGTGGGTTTGAGCATCTTTCAACAGCGACAAGCACACGAGCAGGCAGAATGCGGATAAACATGTGATTTTAATTAACTTGGGCATTCGACCTAACTTTAATTTCCGTCAGACATCCAACCAGATATCGGCTTCGCCGCCGCAATGGCTGCATACCGCATGGCCTTTGGTTTTCCCCTCGGACTGGGCCACAATCTTCGGTTTGGGCTGATGTTCTTCAAGCGAGCAGGTGACCACCATTTCTGCCTCGTTGCCGCAGTGTTGGCATTCACATACCTGCTTAAATTGTTTTTCCGCCATGGGCTTCCCCCTTTTCCCCATTCCTATTTTTTCATCCAAATCCGCCAATGCGGTGCGAACACCCTCTGCAATGGCCGGATCCACTTTCAAAAATGTCCCAGCTGACGGATGATGATTCGGCGCAGCACCCCTTGCATGGATTCGGCAATATGGCGAACCGGCGTGTTATTGCCTACTATATCACACTATCTTTTTTCGGCGTAGAATTTTAGCGCAAATCGACGATGGTCGTGCGCAGCAGATCGGGTTGTTAATAAAGACGGCGCCGATGCTTGTGTTATGCGAAATGGCTGTCGATGTGGCTGGAGTTCGGGACGCTGCCCGTATACCTTCGGCTCTTCGCTTGCATTTCAGCCATACCAAGGCTAATTTATAAAAATGCAGGATGACCCACTTTAATGTTTGCCGCAACCAAAGGAATATATCCGGATGAAAGCACCTATTTGGCAAAGCGTGTTTATCGTTTTATTTGGCATCGGAAGTTTCTTGTCGTTGCCGAGCCTCCTTTTGGCAGCGGCACCCGCCCCTGGTGATACACCCGCATTTCCGCCAAGCCTGGAAAGCTACGACGACGGCAGCGCCGACAACATCGGGGCCATTTTGGTGAATCGTATTCGCCAAGCACCTTTTAATTTGTTTGCCACCCTTATTTTTTTAATGGCTATTGTGCACACTTTTTTTACCGGCAAATTCATGGCAATTTCCCATAAGTGGGAGCGCCGGCACAAATCAAAAATCTTGAGCGGGGAGGCCGAACGCGGTTCCATCAGCCACAGTGCCGAGCTATTTCATTTTTTAGGTGAAGTGGAGGCGGTTTTTGGCATATGGGCAGGAGCCCTGGTGCTGTCCATTATTTTCTTTTACGATTGGCGCACCGCGGTCAGCTATATCAGTTATGGGGTCAACTTTACCGAAGCGCTGTTTGTGGTTGTCATCATGACTTTGGCGGCCACGCGACCCATTTTGCAGATGGCGGATCAAATCATTCGAAAAATTGCTGCTAAAATGGGCGGCACGCTCACCGCGACATGGATGACCACGCTTACCATCGGTCCGATTTTAGGGTCATTGATTACCGAACCCGCTGCAATGACCATCTGCGCGCTGGTACTGGCAAAAAATTTTTATGAGCTCGAACCCAGCACCAAATTTAAATACGCCACCCTCGGCTTATTGTTCGTCAATATTTCAGTTGGTGGAACGGGAACGCATTTTGCGGCCCCGCCCGTCTTGATGGTTGCCGGTCCATGGCAATGGGATATGATGTTCATGCTGACGCATTTCGGTTGGAAAGCCATCATCGGTATCCTGGTTTCCAATGGGCTTTACTTTCTCTTTTTTCGAAAGGAGATTGCTTCACTTGAACAAAAATTTTCTATTGTCGCATTGAAAGAAGATATTCAAAAAAAATATTTGCGGCGACGCGATATGGATGCCATGTTTGATGACATCGTGGCAGAGACCAACCGGGAAACCGGCACACGCAGTGCCATTGAAGCTGAAATCCAAAAAGTTGAGCGCGAAGTCAGATCGCGGCTGGAAAAGCATTTCCTGCCAAAGCTGATTCAAAAAGGGGTGCAAGCAGAGCTTGTTCAGCAAGCCTTTAAAGAACGCTTTGATGAAATTAAATTGAGAGAGATGCGGCGAACTTTTCCGGCAATGCTGCCGCCCCATCAACAGGGCGTTTTTATCGATCCGGACTGGGAAAAACGGGACGATCCCGTTCCGGGTTGGGTCACCCTTGCCCACCTCATCTTTATGGCCTGGACCGTAATCAATGCGCACCACCCCCAGTTGTTCATTCCCGGTATTTTATTTTTTATCGGTTTTTCCAAGGTCGCCCATCCGTATCAGAACCGCATCGATTTAAAGGGACCGATTCTGGTTGGATTCTTTTTAGGGGGGCTTGTGATCCACGGCGGTGTGCAAGGATGGTGGATTGCCCCCATCCTCAGCAATTTATCGGAGATCCCCCTCATGCTGGGAGCGGCCATGTTAACCGCGTTTAATGACAATGCCGCCATTACCTATTTAAGCACACTGGTGCCGGGTTTGACCGATTCGATGAAATATGCCGTTGTGGCAGGGGCTGTGGCCGGCGGCGGGCTGACGATCATCGCCAATGCGCCGAATCCGGCAGGTGTTTCCATTCTCAAGAAGTATTTTAATGATGAAGTGAACCCATTGGGCATTGCGCTTTGGGCGCTCATCCCTACAGCCGTTATGCTGTTGATGTTCCTATGGCCCGTATGAGCCGTGTCGGCACGACGGTTTGACCATGGTTAAAGCCGTATCTTGCAGTTCCCACTTCAAGCTGCCTGAAAAAACGACAACGTCTCTTCTACGATGTATTTTTGGCATGCGGTGTCACCGTAAAACCGTATACATCCATCTTCAGCACAATACTTCACCCGACAACCGCATTGTTTGGCCACGCTGTTCATCAGTTTGGAAATGATCTCCAGGTTGTTAACCTTGTGGACAATATGAACTTGTTCCATTTTTCACCTCTGCAATCAATTCTGCTCTCATGGCATATAGATCGCTCTTTTTGCAAAGAAACTTAAGCTTTTTTCAGCAATCCGCATGCCAACATATGCAGTATGGGATTATTTTTTATAACGGGCTGATAATAGAAGTAATAACTAATATAAGGGCAATATCAGCGGCGCTGAAAAGAATGACGAATATGTAGATTATGTGATAGGTGAAACAATAATGTCATATTATATGGGAACTGTTGGCTATCGACGGGTCTTGCGCGAGCCCTTAGCATCTAAAAATTCAAATCCGCATTCCTCCCCCTCATTGGGCGAGAGGGAGGCGATTACTTCGGCGGCTAATGCATTCCAGTTGCAGGCACGGACACCTCACTATTTGACGGCGGATCGGATAATCGCCGAGGTTTTATCTTGATCGCCTAATATCTCCTGTGCTACTTGCTGGATCGATACTCGCCAAAAGCACGGGAGATTCTCATAGTGTGACCCACACCGGCTTCTTTGTTTGAGTACCAACTGATAGACCATTGGGCCGATTATTTACGCCCATCAATAAACTCAATTTTTGATGAACATCGGCACCATACTTGGAACCGTAAATTGTCCCAGGCTTTTAGTTGGAGGAAGTGATGCGCTATCGGTTTTTCTTAAAGCATGGGGATGGCATACGGACTGCATTGGCCAGTGGCAAACTGCCTGCAATTTTAACATGCCTGGCCATGGTTCTGGTCGTCGGTTCCGTGGGTACCGGATTGCAGTTTGATGATTATATCCACCGAGAAAAATTGCTGAATCCCCACCTATGGCCAAATGATTATGGCGCGATTACCGGATTGTTTGCATTTGGCACCGGCGCACCCGAACAGATCCACCTGGGAATGGAATATGGCATGGTCCCGTGGTGGACCTTTGAAAGAGTGCGCGCCGCCTTTTTTCGCCCCGTTGCCGCAATGACGCACTGGTTGGACTACAAATTCTGGCCGTTTAATCCCGCGTTGATGCACGTTCACAGTCTACTCTGGTTCGGGGTTCTGATTTTCGTGACCGCCGGACTGTATCGAAAATTGATGACCCCTTTATGGATGGCGGGTCTGGCGGCTTTGCTCTACGCCATCGATGACGCGCACGGCATACCTGCCGGCTGGCTGGCCAACCGCAATGCCATAATCGCCGCCGTTTTTGGTTTTTTGACTTTGCTCGTTCATCACAATTGGCGTCGGGACCGGTGGAAGGCGGGCGCTTTTCTCGGCCCCTTGCTCTTTCTCATCAGCCTGCTCTCTGCCGAGGCCGGCGTGGCCACCGGCGCCTATCTTTTATCCTATGAGGTCTTTTTGGTTCACGGTCGTTTGCGTAAAAGAATGATGGCCATGTTGCCCTATGCCCTGGTGGGGATTGGCTGGTGGCTGATGTACAAGCGAATGGGTTTCGGCACCTGGGGAGGCGGCGCTTATCTTGATCCCAGCCAGGAGCCATTGGCTTATCTGGCGGCCCTTGTCGAACGGATGCCGGTTCTGCTATTTGGACAGTGGCTCTTCCCCAATGCAGTCATATACGGATTTTTACCCGATTCGGTCGCCTTTATCGTGTTGGTGGGCGTGTATGCCGTGCTTGCCGGGATCGTTGTCGTCCTGATACCGATACTGAAGCGAGATGCCGTTGCCAGATTCTGGGCGCTGGGGATGGTGTTGGCCCTGCTGCCCGTCAGTGCCACATTCCCGGACAATCGGCTGCTTCTGTTTGTGGGGCTGGGCGGGATGGGCTTGCTTGCCCAGTTTTTGGGTTTCTGGCTGGAAAAGGCGGCCTGGCTGCCCACCTCCCGCTTATGGCGGGCAGCGGCCATGGTTTTCAGTGCTGTTTTTGTCGGGGTTCACCTCATTGTGGCCCCCCTTTTTCTGCCCTTCCAATGTCAGGGTACTGCCAGATTGTCTGAACTGGCGCTGGAAAACCCCTTGGAGGATATGTCTCAACATATTGACTTGACAGGTAAAACTATAATTTTTGTCAATCCTCCCGTACCCTTTGTGGTCACCCATACGCGCTTTATCTGTCAGGAACTGGGCCTATCCTGCCCAAGACGGACAAGGGTTCTGGCTTCGGGCTTGGCCCCCCATCTGAACATCACACGTGTTGATGACTTCTCTCTGGAGATTGAACCTTCAGGGGGCTTTATGAGCCAGGATCTGGATTTGTTGTATCGCGGTACCCGGCATCCCATGCAGATCGGGCAGCGGGTGGAATTGACCGACATGGTCGTACAAGTCCTGGAGCTGACTGAAGACAAGCGCCCGAAGCGGGCGCGGTTTACTTTTATAAAGCCGTTGGACGATCCTTCTCTGTGCTTCTATGAGTGGAAGGGACAGGGTTTTGAGCCTTTGAAACTTCCGAAAGCGGGTCATTCCTTTCGTCTGGCAATGGCAATGATGCCGTTATAGACAAACTAACCGTATCATCCAGACGGTATTGGCTTAGCATCTTCAGCATAGGCCGGGACAGAGCCCGGCCCTACGAAGTTCATCGGTCTGATGACCACCGCCGATTCAGCGGAGGGCCGGCCTCTGCGCCGGCCGATTGGAACGCCAAAAATCGGCAAAACGCGATGGCTTTCGCCGGCAACGCGTTTGGAGTGCCAAAGATCAAAAGCGTGAAATAAACGCCGGTATTGAAGCTGGAGCGAGTGTATTTAGATGTAAACCTGTCATGTTTGAAGAAATTGCCAATGAAATAGAAAGGCACCCGTATCCATGAGAATCCTTTTCATCTATCCCACGACCCTCACCCACAATAAGCCCAATAAGTACAAAATGGCCTATCTGCCGCCGCTGAATATGGCCTTATTGAATGCGCTAACCCATCAGCAGGACACACGGCATGAAATTAAAATTATCAACGATGTGGTTGAAACCATTGACTTCGATATGGATTGCGACCTGGTGGGCATTACGGCGCTAACGGCACAGGTCGCGCGCGCCTACCAAATAGCCGATGTTTTCCGAAAGCGGGGGAAAAAGGTTATCCTCGGCGGTATCCATCCCTCGATGATGGCAGACGAGGCCAAGGCCCACGCCGATGCCATCGTCGTCGGTGAGGCTGAAAATATCTGGGGCCAGGTGATCCATGACGCTGAAAAAGGACAGCTAAAACAACGCTACAAGGATGAAAACTACCCGGATCTTCAGAAGCTCGTGATTCCCAAATGGGACAATATGGATCTTTCGATATACAGGCATCCCCATGGCTGCAAGATGCCCAGAATGCCCATCTATACAACACGCGGATGCATCCACAATTGTAAGTACTGCTCCGTAACCAAGTACTTCGGTCGACGCTATCGCTACAAACCCATACCCCATGTCATCGAAGAGATAAAGCAAACCGGAGCTGAAAGCTATCTTTTTGCCGACGATAACATCATATGCAATGCAAACTATTCAGAAGAGTTGTTCGGGGCGCTTCGCTCATCAGCCGGCGGCATCCGGTGGCTTTGCCAGAGCAGCACGTTTATACTCAAAAAGCCCCATTTGATTGAGATGGCGGGTCAAGCAGGATGCCGGTCCATGCTTTTCGGCATTGAATCCATTAACATAGATAACCTGAAATCCATTCGAAAGTCATTTAACGACCCTGAGCAGTTTGTCGAGTTGCATCGCCGCTGCCTGGATTCGGGAATTCAACCGATATTCAGTATTATATTCGGGTTGGACCACGACCTGATTGACAACATGTGGCAAACCTTGGAATACTTAAAAAAACATAAAATTTGGAACGCTTTGTTCTGGCTGTTAACCCCTTTGCCCGGAACCGATTTGTTCGAGGAGATGGTTGCAGCAGGCAGGATAATCGATTTCGACTGGTCAAAATACGATCTCAATCATGTGGTGTTTAAGCCCATTAATTACACATCTGAGGATCTTTACCAAAACTTCTGGAGATTATACCAATCTTTTTTCTCCTTTTCGAGTATTTTTAAAAAGTTGAGCTATAAGCACGCACCTGAAAATTTCCTGAACTATTATGTCAAATTTCTGATGAATCAGTACTACGCCAGAAAACAAGTTCAAAAAAAGACACACCCCCTGTCAATGGGTATCTATAAACGATCATGATAGCTTCTATAAGCTAGGTTGGGGACAAAATGGATGCTGGCGTAAAAAAACCAAAGTCACCGGTCGACCCGGAGATCACAGCCGGGAAATTAATGGCTTACTTTTCGAAATTCAGCGGCGCAATCATCGCTTACAGCGGTGGGGTGGACAGCGCGTTGCTGGCATACGCCGCCCACAGAACCATGGGGCAGCGGATGGTTGCCGTTATTGCGGACAGTCCATCCCTGGCCCGCAGGGAATACCGTTCGGCGGTGGCATTTGCACAGGAACACGGGATCCCGCTTCAGGTCGTTCGTACCGATGAGATAAAGAACCCGTTTTACCAGGCCAATGCGGGCAACCGCTGCTACTATTGCAAGAAAGCCTTGTTTGAAAAGCTGGATGCGCTTCGCGGGCAGTGGGAAGCGGCCAAGCCGCAAACTTCCTGGCCGATCCTGTACGGCGTCAATATGGATGATCTGACGGATCATCGTCCCGGTACCCAGGCCGCCGAGGAAGCAGCGGTATTGGCGCCCTATACCGATCTGAACATGGATAAACAAGCCATCCGATCCCTGTGTGCATACTTCGGTCTGAAGATTGCCGAAAAACCCGCCATGCCCTGCATGTCCAGCCGGATTCAATACGGGGAGAAGGTCACCGAGGAAAAATTAAGCCAGGTAGAAAAAGCCGAGGATTTCCTCTTCGACCTTGGATTCCGGATTTTGCGGGTCCGGCACCACGGCGACACCGCCCGGATTGAGGTGATGCCCCAGGATTTCGGCAAATTGCTGGAATGCCGGGAGGAGATCCTCGAGCGGTTTCAGCAAATCGGATTTATCTATGTTTCCATGGACCTGAAGGGATTCAAGAGCGGGTCGCTCAATGCCGTCCTGGCAGATCGGTGATCGTCGTAACCGTCTTGAACCTAGGCCAGCATATCCGGTATCTGTTTTACGGCCGCTTCAGCATCCATGAGCAGGCTGACCACGACATTGGCCTGGTGGTTGGCGGCGATGCCCACCCGGGGCGCCATCAATCCGCGTCCCGGTTGGGCGGCCTTCATCAGATCCCCCACGATAAAGATCTTTTCCCCCAAGCGGCGGGTCTGGATACCGTTGCTGTCGCCATAGCCCGCAAGCCCCGAAGCACCCACGACAAACGCATCGGGAAGGGCGTCTGCGACGGTTTCGAGGATCATGGCCTTGGCTTGCGCGCCATCGAAGCATTCCACAACAACATTTGCCGGTTTAAAGATACCCGGAATATTATCCGGTGTGAGGACCCGCGTATGGGCCTCGATTTGGATATACGGATTGATATGGGATAGTATCTGCGCCATGGCCTCTGTCTTGGGCATGCCGATGTGTTCGATGAAATAGTTCTGGCGGTTGAGATTGCTGGGTTCCACGATATCGAAATCGGCCAGAATCAAGGTGCCGATACCCATACGGGCCAGGGAGATGGCAACGGCCGATCCCAGGCCGCCCAATCCGGCCACGCCAACGACGGCGGATTTCATCCGCCCATGCACCCCCGGTGTATGGCGGGCCACCATGAGTGCCTCCAGTTCTTCGGCCCCGGGGGTTTCTCCCCGCTGGATCAGCACCACCTCATCCTCGCCCTTCAACCGTGTGTCAGGCGCTGCGGGAAATCCATTGACCACCAAAACATCAGCAGCTGGCTTGAACCGGTCGCGTAAATCCGCGACGGTAACGCCCTTTTCCACGGACCTGTTTTGCTCATTTACCTTGACGGTCATTCGATCGGCGGGCATAGGATTTGGCTCCAAATTTTTAATATCCAGGCGTTCTAAACGCTATTTGCGTATATTTACTCCTCCGCCTTTTTTTCAAGTTCATCCAATTTGTCCGGCTCTGAGACGGCGATGTCCACCAGGGCCTTGGGGATGGAACTTTGTTCGCACATGACCCGGATCTCTTTTTCCTGGTCGCTGAATTCCATGATTTCGCGAATAGAATCGATGTAGTCAATCATGTCGTCCGGGGAGATATCCTCCAGCGAGGGCCCTTCGGCCTCTGCTTTTTTCTTTGCGGCCGCTTCTTCCGCCAGCCTTTGTTTTTCCTTTATCTCTTCTTCCATGGCCTTGTTGACGGCATCGATGACGCCCTGGTCGACGTCGGCCATTTCAATGATCAGTTCCTCGGCGACGTCGTTGTCAATCAGGTGCCGGACCCTTTCTTCGTTGGTCTTTTCTGCAACCTTTTCAAGCAGGGACGCCACTCTGGCTCTTTCTGCGCGCTCTTTCTTAATCTGCTCGTTGACCTCGTTCAACTTCTCATCGGTAATTTCCAGGGCCTGGGTAATCACTTTAAAATCTATTTTCTCCGCAATGAGCAGGCGGATACCCTGATCGTCCGGAAGGCCCTTGGCCTTGGCGATAAGCAGGTCGAGTTTGGTAGCTTCGACGATCTTGATCACATCGGTCCGGCGTTCTGATTTTCTGATGTCCGGCCAGGCTTCGCTGATTTTATCGATGAGATTGTTCGTGGCGACATAGGGAGCGGCTACATCTTCCAGCGTCAGTTCGGCAATGGCAGCATTGAAATCCTGCATGAAAGGCCTTCCAACTTTGCGCGCCTTATCCACGGCAAATCTCACTTCTATCATATGACCCCCGTGATGCGAAACATTGTAGCCGGCGCCGTCAAGTTCACCTGCAATCCGCTGAATCGATGCATTCAGGTTCGGGTCTGAAAAGTCTTGGGAATCGAGCGCAAGAATTTGTTTCTCGATTGATAGCCAGAGGGGTTCTTTTGAAGTCGTGTCACTTGTCGTCATTGTTGATTCTCCTTTTTTGGGTATCTATACCGCCTATCAAAAAGTCAGGCATTTATCAAATTCAGGTTAACATACCAAAATCAGGGCCGGTATCTCCAGATTAAAATAGTGTATTAGCTCAAAGCCCAAAGTTTAAAGATTCCATTTTTATACCGGTGGAAATCCGGATCGTAATAGCCCATTTCCGGATGGGGTGCAAAGGTCGCTTGTGAAGATGACCAAAACACAGGAAGTTACGCTTCGCCATAGGCCTTGAGCTTGTTGTGCAATGTCTTGCGGGATATGCCCAGGCGTCGGGCGGTTTCGCTTTTGTTGCCCTGGGTGGCCTCCAGGGTGGTCAGGATGGCCTCTTTTTCGATATCCTCCAGCGAACGTGTGCCGTCAGAGAACGATGGGACCACCGGCGTCGCTACCGCATTCCCGCCATGCGCCCGGACGATATTCATGGGCAGCTGATTTTCGGTAATATGTTCGCCGGTCATCAGGATGACGGCCCTTTCGATAAAATTTTCAAGCTCGCGCACATTGCCGGGCCAGTCGTGCTTGATCAGCATATCCATGGCCAACGGAGAAAAGCCTTTGGCCGGTTTGCGATTGCGTTCGGCGTATTTGTCCAGGAAATGGTGGGCCAGCAAAGGAATATCGTCCCGCCGTTCCCTGAGCGCCGGCACATTGAGCTGCAGGACATTGAGACGATAGAAAAGGTCTTCGCGGAAACGGCCTTCGGCCACTTCGGTTTCCAAGTCGCGATGGGTGGCGGCCACGATGCGGACATTGACCTGGAGCACCTGGTCGCCGCCCACCCGTTGGATTTCTCTTTCCTGAAGGACACGAAGCAGCTTGGCTTGCATCATGGCCGACATCTCGCCGATTTCATCCAGAAAGATGGTGCCCTTGTTGGCCTGCATAAAGTGCCCGTCCCGACGCTTGTCGGCGCCGGTAAAAGCGTCTTTTTCATGGCCGAAAAGCTCGGATTCCAGCAGGGTTTCGGTCAGC
>JBNLFN010000034.1:0-8499 GCA_050305555.1 Desulfobacteraceae bacterium
TCTGGGTGTGCAACAAAAAAATTTTATTCAATTAATATCATTTATTTAGTCGGCTGAACACCGCTTCAATCAGCGGCCGACAGGCCGCTATCCCATTCGGTAAGGCAGAAGGTGCATTCTTTAAATGGATGGGTGAATACAGAAATGGATTATAATTATATTTAGGAACGGCCATACCGCCCGGCCAGCGCCTCATAACGCAATCCCCGGCCGCCAAAAATATCCAGGGCGCTCCCCACTGTAAAATCAATTTGGTCTCTGCCCAAGGCAGCAATGGTCTCGATATCGGCATGATTATGAATACCGCCGGCATAAGTGACAGGCAACCCTGCCCATTGGCCAAGCATTTCCACCAGCGGGGTTTCAATGCCCTGACACCTGCCTTCCACGTCCACAGCGTGGACGAGGTACTCCGCACAATACATCGAAAGCTGATCCAATAGATTAAAATTAATGACTTCCCGGGTAAATGTTTGCCAACGGTCGGTAACGATAAAATAGCGATCGCCTCGGCGCCGGCAACTCAAATCCAACACCAGGTGCTCACGCCCGATGGCGTGGACCAATTGTTTGAGTCGATGATAGTCTACTTGGCCGCCATGAAACACCCATGAGGTCACAATCACCGCCGATGCACCGGCGTCCAGCCATGCCGCGGCATTGTCAGCCGTCACCCCGCCGCCAATTTGCATACCTCCCGGCCATGCCGCCAGTGCCGATCGGGCAGCTGATTCATTTCCCGGCCCCAGTTGAATCACGTGACCGCCCCTTAGGTTGTCTTGGCGATAGCGCCGGGCAAACCACTCGGCCGGTTGACGGGCCTCAAAATTGATTTTCAAGTCCCCTTTTTTTCGATCCGAAAGGCTGCCGCCCACGATCTGTTTCACCTTTCCTGCGTGCAAATCGATGCAGGGCCGAAACCGCATGCTGTTACCTCTCACCAGAGATTCAGATAGTTCAGGTTAATAGAAGCTATCTCAATTGATGCGCATCATGCATGGAAATCAGCAAAGCAGCAAGTCTATTTTCAAAAATAGCGCTTAACTCTGTAACCAAACGACCGACAATAAATCCAAGGATCGAGTGATCAGACAAACAGAAATTTCTTGTCACACGCCAAGGAGGCCGTATGCCGGAAGAAACACCGATTATCGATATCTCTGATGCGCTCAAGCGTGCCATGGGAGATGCCGATTTTCTCAAAATGATGTTTGAAGAATTTATCAGCATGTTCCCGGACTATATCAACCGCATCAACCAAGCCATCCAGCAGTCCGACATGGAGGCTTTGGGCAAAGATGCCCACCAATTTAAGGGCGCAGCCGCCAACCTGGGCGCGCAAGCAATTGCCGCTTGTGCCTTGGAGCTGGAACAAATTGGCAAGGCCGGCGCCACGCAACGCGTGTCGGCAGCTTTTGACCAATTGACCCAAGCCGTTGAGGCATTTGTACAATATTATACCGGCATGGATTGGTCCACCGTGAGTCCCTAACCCTCAAGTTTTGGTAAAATGGCCCTATGACGGCATGCATACAGCAGGCTTATAGGGATAGTTTCACCTTTATTTTTCGTCACCCCCCTTGTACAGTCGTCCCAGAGCAGCTAAATTGTTTGTGAACCATTCCTGTCGGTAGCCATTACCTATCGCTTTGGCCCAACTTTTATTATTTTAAAGGGGCATCATGGCGTCAGACCGGTAGTTTATTTGTTGTCTGCCGGATGGGGTTCTCCGATACGGTTTGCAGCACATTAACACACAGCAGGGAGTTTAGGGACCATGAAACGTTTTGCACTTATTTTGTCGTGTATCTTGGCGCCGGCTGCTTTGATGGGATGCAGCACCTCTTACAACGCCCGTCCATTGCCTTTTAAATCCCCATCAGCCTACCAGAACATGGTGGTTGTCAACGGTGCCCAGATCGGCGGTCAAGCTTATGTGGATGCATCCGCCGCCCGCGCTGCTTTCGGGTTTGATATCCGGGGTGCCGGCATGTTGCCGGTGCAGGTCGTTTTTGACAACCAGAGCCCCCACGCCCTGGAAATCAATCCGGCGCAGACATTTTTAGAAGATGCCCAAGGCAATCTGTGGCCCATTCTCACCGACCGCTTTGCCTATGAACGGGCCACCAAGTATGCCCAAACCAAAAAAATATTTAAAGAAGGCGCCTACAGCGGCTTTCTGGGGGCCGCTGCCGGCGCCATCATCGGCGCTGCCGTGGGCATTGTATCCGGAAATGATGTGGGGCGCTCCATTGGCGAAGGCGCGGCTGTGGGCGCGGCTGCCGGATCGGTGATGGGGGGTGCCCAGGGTGCAGCCACCTCTGGTGACGCCCGTCGAATAATTGTAAAGGATTTGCAGGATAAATCATTAGAAAATAAGTCCATCACGCCAGGCAATTTGTCCCATGGGATTATTTTTTTCCCTGGCGAAGCGACTTCGGCCAAGCAATTGCGCCTTCAACTCAAAGAGACCGACACGCATACCGTCCATACGGTTTTTCTCAAATTTTAATCCATCGACAGTTCTTCATGGATCAGTGGCTCGAGTATCGCCACCAGCGGGGATTCCAACGCACGCCATTTGGGATGCATGGCTCTGTCATCGTGCCATACAAATTCCACTGCATCAAATTTGGCAGGAATGTGATGCTCATTGTGTTCACCATATGTTGAGGCAGGATAGTACTCCACAAAAACCATCCGTTGGTAAGGGATATTAAATTCTGCCGCCACCCGGGTGGCTATATGACTGGAACAGCTGCGCACCGATACCCTTTTCAGATCAGCAGGCTCGCTTGGCAGATCAGAGACCACCACCACCATGGGTTTGATATGGGCCACTTTTTGCTGAGGTCCCTGGGTTAAGTCGAAAATTCGCAAACGGCATTTCCCGGCGGCCAGATCCAGCATACCACCAAAACCTTTCCAGGAAAAAATATCATCGTGTATGAGCATGTCCCTCTCCGGTTATTTTCAACAGGCCCAACACCTTCACTTTGGATTTCACACTTCAATCGTTAAACGGATTGTGCATAGACGCGATTTGTACGGCATAAACCAACTGCCGTCAATATACCTTTGTTTGGTGGATCGACCCGTTCTAAAATCGCGTCAAAGTCCCATATAAGCGCAGCAACTTGTCCGGCAGTTCGCCCACATCACCAATCACGAGGTGATGAAAGCGCCCGTAAAGCTCGTCCAGTCGCGGATCACTGCCAATATTTACGGTGATGGCCTTCACGTGGCAACCTTTGGCCCGCGCCTCCAGGACAGCGTGACGGGTGTCGGCAATGGCATAATCCGCTTTATAGCCCATATCGTTGGGAAACCCGTCACTGACTACAATAAGTAACTTGACCCGGGATAAATTTTCGGACAATTGCACCGTGGCGTGCCGGATCGCTGCCCCCATTCGGGTACTGCGCTGTGAACGCAATGCCGAGAGGCGGGTACGCACACTTTCGGTCAGTGGTTCCTGAAAATCTTTGATCCGAAAATACTCCACCGAATGGCGCCCCGTGCCGGAAAAGCCCGCGATGGCATAGGTGTCACCCACCACCTGCAAGGCTTCGCAAAAGAGAACCAAAGCCTCTTTGGCCACCCCCAAGACGGTGGTGTGACGCTCGGCAACGGGATTTGCCGTGGAGCGCGATAAGTCCACCAGCACAAGTACGGCAACATCGCGGACTTGCTTGAGTCGCTGGATAAATAGACGATCCGAGGGAACCCGGCCGGCCCGGCGATCCATGGCATAATCGATCAACGCCCGGTAATCAAAAGCATCCCCTTCTGGCCATTGCCGCAGCAGGGCCAGGCCTTCAGGCTTGAGCAACTCAAATGCGCGCCGCATGCGTGCCACCATACCGTGATGGCGTGCTAATGTCTGCCGATAAAATTGATCCTGCCGGCTGCCGGCCACTTCTATCTCTCGTACAAAGGTATGGTTCTGAAGGTAATCCTGAAGTCGCCAATCCCACTCCGGATAAATAAAGGCATCTTCATCCCGCTGCACAGCCATCTCAGCCTCCAATGCTGCCCCCTTGAACAAGTCGTCTAGATCTAAGGCGACAAGATCCATCCCGGCCTTAATCCGGCCGGCATCCGGGTCACGCGACAGCACCATCCGGCCAATATCGGTTGCAGACAAATGGCCTTGCTGGTCGACCAAACGATTGCGCACATCAGATCGGTAGACCGACAAATTCTTTTCAGCCAGGCGCATTTTGATCCTTACCGCCGATCGCTCATGAGTCGCAAACGCCTTGCTGACCAATTGCCATTGGATACGGCGATCAAACGGCAAGGGCATCGGGGTATAGCGATGCACATCCTTTCCCAATGTTTGCGCCACGGCTTGATAGGCTAAAATTACCATCTCAGCTGTGGCTTCGACAGGGCTATTATGATCCACCCGGGCCTTAAAAAGCTCGATCAAGTGTTCCTGCAGATCCGGAAAGAGGGTTCGTATGGATGGGGGAAGCGCCATATCCAATACCAATTCGGCATAAACGGAGAACAACAAGTGTTTCTTTTCCTGCCGTGCCATGCGGAGGCACTCATCCTGCAGTAGCGGCAAAACTTGTCGTACCAAGCCAGGGTAGTTCTGCGCCATCTGAATCCTTATGCGTGCCTGCTCAAACAGGGTGAACAGATCGTCCGACAGGTGAACTTGATCAAAACACCCAATAAAGCGCTCACCGTCACAGGCGATATCCGTGGGATCTAGTATCGGCCGGCGCTCCAACCACCGGGCCACAACCGCATAACCATCTGCCGCCCGTTCCAAATCAAAATCATAGGTGCCATACTCGAAATAGCCTGCTTCCAGACGGCTTAAAGCTTTAAAAAATGCCAGGTTCTGTTCCTGATTCTCAAAAAAAGCGATCTCCGCCGGCAAATAGATAAAGCGACCGTCCGATGCCACCCATGGCGAGGCTATTTCACAGTCAGGGCAATCATCCAGGGATTTGGCGGCCATGGCTCGCCCTGTGCGGGCCTGCAAATAGCGATTAATTTGGTTGTTCGCACGGGACAGCAGCACGACTTTCTGCAAATCCGCACAGGCCTCCTGGCCCGCTTTTGAGTTAAGGCTTAAAAACTTAAGGCCTGTCTCAACTTGGCAATCGTATCGATCCAGAGCCAGCGTTATGAAAGCTTCCAAAGCCGTAGGATCCAGCAAGCCGGATCCTTTGTCCAGCCCATCGATAAATGGGTCCACCAGCTGCAGATCGACCTGTGCCACTCGGATGAATTGCTCAATCTGTGCTTTGCGCCGCTGGGGGGCAAAAGATCGGACGGCTTTGGGGAGCAGATAGACCAGACGCAGGCTTTGGTTGTAACTCATACTTTGACGGAAGATGACATTCAGCAGGTCAAGATAAGCAAGCGCGGCTGCATGCTCACGTGCATTGAGCATTTCCGACAACACTTCCAAAGGCGCCGTGAGGCTATATGTGCCCTTGCTTAGCATCACAGTCAATGCTTTATCAAAAGCAGCCGCCATATTGTCTCCAACCAATAGCACGGGCACCCTGAAATTGGCCACTATCCGTGCCAGGGTGGCACCTGTTTTTGCAGCCCGGTGCACCTGCTGTACATAGGCGCTAACGAGGGTTGGATCGGCCTCAACCATTAAACGCAGCAACCCTTTGGCCAGCGCTTCCCCCAGTCCAGTCTCCAGAGTCAACCCCCAAATGGTCTCATTGGCTAAAAGCGTTAACATCTTAGAATCAAGCGCTTTGTCAAGCATGGCCAGCCGACCCTGCACCCATGCATAGGTTTCTGGGTCGGCGATGCGCAATGGTTCTAAGGGTTCAAGGTTCGTATGGGTCATAGATCATTGCTTTGGAGCAGTTTTTATTTTGGGTGAAATATTGCTCAGTTTTAAGTTTTAGGTTTTTAGTTTTAAGCAAATGAATTCTGTCTGTATTGAATGGTCTCACATCAACCAGTGCAACAAGGGATGGCCGGGTCTGTTCTTCGGCACACCTGGATCTTGAATCCCCCAGTAAAAACACATTAATGCCGCCTGGGCATCTCCATATTTTTTCATACCATCGGCAGAATACTTCAACTTAAAGCTTAAAACCTAAAACTTAAAACTCTGATGGCGTACGGGGCAGCCAATTTCACCTCAATGGTTTCAGCCATGTCACTATAAGGAATGGAATTTAAAACAGGTCCGCCATCAGGTCATCCATCGTCTCCTGTAGACCATCGTCGTCGGTCAAAGGGAGGCAGACGGCTGTGCGGCAGGCCTCCTTGACGGCGATGCCATTGCAGATCAGTTGGGCAGCGTAAATCAACAAGCGGGTGCTGGCGCCTTCGATAAGGCCCTGCTCTCTAATGTTTCTAATCTTGCCCGCCAGGATGACCAGCTGCTCAGCCACCGACATGGCTACACCGCCCTCGCTTGCTACGATTTGGGCCTCCTGCTCAGGTGCTGGATAGTCGAACTGCAGGCTCACAAAACGCTGCCGGGTACTCTGTTTTAAATCTTTGAGCACTGACTGATATCCCGGGTTATAAGAGATCACCAGCATGAAATCCGGGTGAGCCGCAAGCACATCCCCCTTCTTATCAATACTTAACATACGTCGGTCGTCGGTCAGCGGGTGGATCACAACGGTTGTGTCCTTGCGTGCTTCAACAATCTCATCCAAATAACAAATGGCCCCCATGCGAACGGCCTTTGTTAAGGGCCCGTCCACCCAAACGGTCTCCTCCTGTTTGAGCAAATAGCGACCCAACAAATCCGAGGCAAACAGATCCTCATGACAGGCCACCGTAATCAAAGGGCGTTTCAAGCGCCAGGCCATGTGCTGCACAAAACGGGTCTTGCCGCATCCCGTTGGGCCTTTGAGCATCACGGGCAGTTTCGCCTGCCAGGCAGATTCAAAAAGCAGGGTCTCATTGCCGCTGCTCACGTAGAAAGGTTCCGTCTCAATGGTATAGGGCGAGGCATTCATTTTTGACATGGTCAATCTATCTCCTAAAGCCAATTCTAATTTTGGATATGATTTGACAACCCCATCAAAGCATATATAGTTGCTCAGGTTTTTTGCATTGGCGCATTCAGATGTTCTTACAATAAAGGGCGGATATTTATCAATGGAATTGAAAAACAACGGTCCTGTGCACACACTCTCTTATGAAGGTAAAGATATCCAATTGATCGGCACGGCTCATGTATCCCGGCAAAGTGTTGAACTGGTTCAAAAAATCATTGAGAATGAAAAACCCGATACGGTTTGTGTTGAGTTGTGCCCCAGCCGATTCCAGACCTTGAGCCAGAAAGATCAGTGGCAAAATATGGACATCATCAGTGTGATTAAAGAAAAAAAGGCCTTCTTGCTGCTTTCCAATCTCATTTTAGCGGCTTTTCAAAAACGCATGGCGGCCAAACTCGATATCAAACCCGGTCAGGAAATGATTCAGGCCATTGAATCGGCAAAGCACGTTGATGCCCATGTCCATCTGGCGGACCGAGATGTGCGTATTACCTTAGCGCGCACCTGGCACCAAATGGGCTGGTGGGCACGCATCAAGTTGATCTTTGAGCTAATCCTCTCTTTTGGCGAAGCGGAGGATATCAAACCCGAAGATGTGGAACGCATAAAGCAGCAAGATGTCCTTGAAGCCGTACTGGATGAAGTGGGTCGGTCCATGCCATCCATTCGCCTAACCCTCATCGATGAGCGTGATCAATACCTGGCGGCCAAAATCCGCACCGCCCCGGGTCAAAAAATCGTGGCTGTGGTAGGAGCAGGTCATGTGCCCGGCATTAAAACATACTGGAACAAACCTTTGGCCCTAGCGCCTTTAGAGACCATGCCCCCGAAAAGCCGGTTTGGCAGCGTCGCCAAATGGGTCATCCCTACGGCCATTGTAATTTTGCTGATTTACGGATTTTTTGTGGGCGGCGCCAAAGCCGGCACCGATATGCTGGTCTGGTGGGTGCTTGCCAATGGCATCCTGGCAGGTTTAGGGGCAACAATCGCTTTAGCCCATCCATTGACCATCCTCTCATCGTTCATGGCTGCGCCGCTAACTTCGCTGAATCCCATGATTGCCGCCGGATGGGTCTCCGGCCTGGTGGAGGCCATTACGCGCAAACCCAAAGTACGTGACTTTGAACACCTTCAAAACGACATTCTTTCCATCAAAGGCTTTTGGCGCAACAAGGTGACACGCATTCTGCTGGTAGTGCTCTTCACCAACCTGGGCAGCATGGTGGGTACGTTTGTGGCCCTCCCCATGATGATGCGGGTATTATAAAAGATAGTTTTAAGTTTTAGGTATATAAGTTTTAACTCAACTTTCGGCTTTCGCCACTCCTTTGCAATAGGCGCCGCCAGTGGGTGGTTTGCGTCATGTCAGCAGCGAGTTTTAGTGTCACTTAGGCGCAGCGAAGGAAAAGTGCCCCGCACTGTTTGAGCACAGCGAGTTTGCGGGGCGCCCGCAGCGCGTCTTAGTGACACTTGAATGAAGCTGCGCATG
>JBNLFN010000035.1:0-11919 GCA_050305555.1 Desulfobacteraceae bacterium
AGTGTTATGAACTGCTTCAAAAGGATGGATTTGCGCCCATCATGGCGCAATGGCGCCGCATGAGCGACATCGTCGGCGCCGCAGTATATGTCGATGTGCTCACAAAACGCTACACCGGCACCGTAGCCGCAGTGGACGACGACGGCGCATTGATTCTTGAAGATGTGCAGGGCCAGCGGCACCGCATCTATTCAGGCGACGTGACCCGCCTGCGCAGAACTTAGCGGATACAGCCTGCCATATGCAAACCTTTCCATAAAAAGTCTGCATCGATTCCTGCGATAATCATCATATCACATGGGCACTCCAGCCCAAAGCAAAGACCTGGATCTCCTCCGTTTTGCCGGCGCTGATGTTGACCAAATTGCCTTTGCCGATCTATCCGGCAGCGATGCATTCGAAACGTACCGATACCGACCTATCGTGTAACAATGTATCGATTAATCATGCAGTCCGTTTTCCACCCCTTGGATTTGATCAATTTTGGCCTGGACTGCTTTGCGGATATCGCTCTACTCTTTGGGCACGGCAGCCATGGGATAACTTTTGGGAATGCCCTCAAAAGGAGTGCGCCGCTTATTTTTTAGCTCGCGCGGGTCGCGCATGGTTTTGAGGATATCAATGCTATCCTTCAAACCTTTGTTAACCCGGCAAAGTTCTATGGCCATGCCCACCACTTGCGCCACCGCTTGAACAAAGTTGACATCTGTCAAAGTAAACTCCCACGGCTGAGACGTGTACACACGCAAACAACCGACACGCTTTTCGCCGACGATGATAGGTGTTGATAGAATAGATGCGATGCCCTCTGTTTGGGCGGCCTTCGGATATTGAATGCGGGGATCATCAGCAACATCGAAAACCGCCACCGGCTCACCGTCCTGTAAGGAAGAGGCTATGGATTCCAAAGCACTGACCGGTCCTTTGTTGATGTACTCATCGCTGAGTCCGTAATACCCTGCCACTTTAAGTTCATGGCTTTGTTGACTGAACAAAAAAAGCGTACATCCCTTTACATTGAGCGCATGGGTAACACCCTCTACGGAAATCAAGACGATCTCTTCAGGATCCCGAATTGTGGAAATAGCTTTGGTGATGCGAATCAGCGAATCATAATTGATGATAGGTTTTTCCATAATGCCCTCCTCTTGTTGGCTGCAATTGGTTGTTGTTGCCCAGTCTCAAGGACTGCCGGCAAGCGATACGGATACGGGTCAGCATGAGCGGTGATAGATGGATCAATTGAGCATGCAGCCTGATGTCTGAGAGAAGATGTGTCGCGCTATCGCTGATAGGGGTATGTTTATCAAGCAAACCGCCTGCAGTGAGAAAAAAATTTCACTCCAGGACAAAATAAAGCGCTGAGGAAATGATTATATACTACCATTGGGAACTGGCATACGGCAAGCCCCTATATCAGGAAAAATTGACCCTGTACTCCCAGGAAGAGACGCCCTGGATAGATAATGCAGGTTTTTCTCCAACGGCGAATCCGTCCTGATCATAATTCGTAAGGCAACTCATTTACAATGATACGACCTGCGGCTTTGGATATGTACCCGCCGGCTATCAAATCATTGAATATTCGATTTATTGTTTCGCGAGATGCACCGACGATATCAGCCAATTCCTGCTGCGTGAATTTTTCCGAAACAACGTGATCCGCGCCCGCGTGCTCAGTTAAAAAGCGGGCCAGACGGCCATAAACGTCCTTGAAAGCGAGGGCGTCGATCTGTTCGGTAGCTGCACGGAGTTTTTTTAGCAATACCTTATTCACATTCCATAAAATTTCGGGATGTTTTGAAGCCAATTGCAACAAAGCTTGTCGCGGCAGTATTAAAAGCTCACAGGGCTCTTTGGTTATCACGGTGGCGCATCGGACATCTCCATCGAAAAAGCTCATCTCGCCAAAATAATCGAATGGGCCGAACCGGTTAACCACGAATTGCCGGCCTGTCTCGTCAATGCGCAGTGCATAGGCCTTGCCGCTTTTAACGATGTATAAACAATCCGATTCATCCCCTTCACTGATGACAACTGTGTTCTTTGCGATGGATCGCGTTTTGCAAATGGCCTCCAAATCGGTAATCTGCTTGGCGTTTAAACTCGCAAATAGAGATACATATTTTAGCATCCAAAGCCACCTATATCATTCAGTATTCATACCACCACAGGCCACAAGCGCTCGAGTGGATGTCCTTCACCAATGGCCTGTCATTATTATAGAACAATTGGGCTTGCAATCAAATCTAATTTTGAAAGGGTGAACCGTAGTGTACCTTGGCGAGTTGATGGGGCTAAAAATGGGGGCGCCCGCGATCCGGGTTGGGGGTGGGGATCACAGGCGCCGAGTGTTACCGAATGATTTCGGTAAGCGCGCTTCACAGATCCAGCAAAAGGCGGCATCTGCTCAGATCTGATGGGCAAATATGAATTTTAAAGTACGCTCATGGGGCAAAAAAGCAATTATTCTATATTAATTCTTATGCTTTGGGCATATTCAGGCAATTGCTGCCAAATCCGGTAGCCCACCTTGTTAAACAAAAAAGCGACATCCGGCTTGTTGTTATCATGGCTTTCCAAAACAACGGTTTGATTGATGGCCCACTGGCCGATTTTTTCCGTCAAATGAACCCGTTCAGCAGGCCGATCCGGAAATAGCAATCCAGCAATTTTAACCGGATCCTCATCGATCCTGGCACTTAGCTGGTACAACTCTTCAATATCCAATTGTTTGAGTTCCTTGCTCATACGCCTTGCCCCCAAGGCTGATTCTTTTGGTTTCCGCTTGTACAGAGTCAACGCCATTGCATCCACAAGATCCGAATTAGGACGTATTCAACATCAAAGAATCATCCTTTTATAATAAATATGACATTAATTTTAATACACCATGACCTTTCACAGACACTTTGTATGTGATCCAAGTCACAAATTCATGTTTTTTTCTGGAAAAATAAATTTGATATCCAGATCCGGACCTTCAGCAATAGGCATGTTGTTTTCTATAACCCATCTCAAAATAAAGATTTCGAGATAGATTCTAATTATAATAAGTCCACCTGCTTCAAACAGGGGCATCAACGGGCAGGATAGGATGGAATAGCAGCAGACCACTCGGGGAGAGGCATCGAAGAGCCCTTCTCGGCCTTTTCACCTCGCGGGTACGGATCGGTCGTAAGTCATCAGAGCGTTTCGAGTATCGTCTTGGCGTGCTGCAGATGGGAGGTTGCATTAATTTTATTTAATATTTCAATGCATTGTATTAAATTGCTTCTGGCCTGATCAGGTTCGCCCAAAAGTGCCAATGCATGACCCAGACCCAACAAGGCTTGTCCTTCCATGGCTTTGGCGCCCATCTCCCTGGCCTCTGAAACAGTGGATTGGAACCATCGCAAGCAGTTGTCAGCCAGTGGCCTAACATGCGATGGCGCTTTGCCGTCGGATGTTTGCATGGCACCCTGAAACAAAAGCGCGTATACGCGAGCCATCACATAGCCGCATGTCAGCAAACGCAACCGGCAACCTGCCGCCAACCACTGAGCCAAAAGTGTCTCCATGGTTTCGAGACCTTTAGCAACCTGACCGTTTAGTATTTCGGTCAAGCCTTTAAAAAAGCGCGCAGGATCGCCGGAAAATTCAGCACCATTATCATCGCTGAAAGTGATCAATTGGTCCAGCAAGGGCAAGGCTTCCTCAATTTCGCCGTTGCTGATGGTGCCATAGCAAAGGGCCAATTTGGAAAACTGTGAATACCAGGGATCAGCCGAAATATCCATTGCCGCTCTGAAGCTGGCTGCGGCTTGTTCGATATCCCCAATGATGAGTTCCTTCCAGCCCATACTGCAGTATCCAGAAACCAGGCTGCGGACATTGCCGTGGCGTTTGCCAAACTTGACCAAGCGTTCGCCGATTTGACGGGTTCGGGCGGCATCGCCTTTGTGCCAGTAAGCATAGCTTTTACCAAACAGACCGTTAAAATAGATGTAGGCGTCCTGAACCAGGCCATCCACAAACAATGCTTCGGCTTGTTCACTATTTTCAATCGCTTCATCAAAGCACCCCAGTTCGGTGCACGGCCAGCTTAACCATGTGCTGGCGTAGCCGCTTAAATAGGGATGCTTGGCTTTTTCCCCCAGCCGTTTGGCTTTGACCAAACTGTCATAGGATTCAGAAAAACGGTGTCGATGCCAGAGAGCACAGCCATGCCAGGCCCAGTGATATCCCTCTCTGACCGGATCTTTAACGCCCACCACAAGCGGCTTTTGATGCTCCAATAACTCCAATAGCTGACGATTCAGACCCTTGTAATAAAATACAAAGGCCCACTGGTTGACCACATCCAGCAGACGCTTCTTGGTTCCTTGAGTAGCTAACTGTTGCTGCTCCAGCATCGCTTTTGCTGTTTTAAAGTATTGATCCGATTCATCCAAGGCGCAACGCCGCAGGGCCTTGGTACCTGAGCGGATCAAATATTCAGTGGCTTTATCGGTGGCAGTGCTTTTTTGAAAATGAATGGCCAGAGTCTCATCGAACTCCGATAGCCGGTCTTTGTAAAGTCGCTCGATGGTAAGTCCAACACGCTCATGGACCCGCTGGCGCTCACGGCGTAAAAGACTGCCGTAACTGACCTCTTGAATCAAGGCGTGCTTGAACATGAATTCCATTTCCGGATGCAGGGCCCGGGGTTTGATCAAACCCGCCCGTTCCAGCTTGTAGAGACCGGAATCCACTGAATCGCTATGAACAGAAATTTGTTTTAAGATGTTGTATAGAAAGGCACGGCCGATGACGGCCGCTTCCTGTAAAATCCGTTTCTCCTCAGCTCCCAACTGATCCATGCGCGAAGCAATAACCCCATGAATGGTCGAGGGAATATCGCTTTCCTTAAAAGCCCTGTTCATTTGCCAGCGGTCGTTTTCAAAAACCATGGCCTTTGAATCCACCAGGGCATTGAGAATCTCTTCCAGGTAAAAGGGATTGCCTTCGGCCCGTTTCCTTATCAGCCGGCATAAATCTTCAGGCAACGCATCGGTGTTAAGCATCGACTCCATCATATCCTCGGACTCGGCAGGCGTTAGCTCGCGCAGGCGAATCTCTGTAAAGATAGAAGCGATTAGCTCTTGTTCATGACTGGTAAACAAGCTTGCATGGGGACGTGTGGTGCAAATGACCAGTGCCGGGTATTCAAAATTGAAGATGATGTCTTTGAGTAATTTGAACGAGGCGGCATCTCCCCAATGGATATCTTCCATGCAAAAAACCGTCGGCGCCTGGCGCGCGATGGCTGAAAGCAGATTTAGCATCGCCGACTTCAATCGTTTGCGCCACTCTTCCGGGCTCATGCCCACCGTTTCCTGGACATCTTGGCCGATAAGCCCTTGAATAATTGGAATCTCTTCCGCATGGGCGCCTAGCAATTCGCCCACCCGTTGCGCAATCCCGGAACTCATCTCACTTGCGGTGGCGGACCCGTCAAGTTCCAGCCAGCGCCGTACAAGATGCACCAGGGGGAAGTACGGCACCTGCTGGGTATGGGCAAATGCATACCCGGTGATCCAGTTGATACGTTTGCCCGCCATTTGCTTTTCAAACTCGTAAAGCAGGCGGCTTTTGCCGGTACCGGCTTCACCGACAACAGAGACGATGGCCCCTTTTCCTTGCTCCAGATCCCACATGGCTTTGTGCAACAAATCCAATTCAGTTTGGCGTCCCACAAGTTCAGCATAAAGATTCAGCTTACGCTGACCGGCCATCGGCCGATCTTTTTCTCCCCTAACAGCGTACACCGATACAGGACGTGCCTTCCCATGGATTTTAACAGATGGTTTAACTTCGAAGTCGAAAAACCCGAAGGCTTGACGGTAGGTTTCCGGGCCCACCAGAATTTCATTGGAGTGCGCCATGTCCGACAAACGAGATGCGAGATTGACCGCATCTCCGGATAGATCAAAGGTGCCATCAACAGGTGCCGAGCGCGCGGTGACGACCAAACCCGTATTGATGCCGGTGTGCATGGCGAGCGGATCCGCGAGCATGAAGGTGGTGGGCTTGATGCGTGAGACGGTTTCATGAATCTCACGGGCGGCTTTAACCGCACGAATGGCATCATCCTCATGGGCCACGGGAAGACCAAACAGGGCCAAAACCTCATCGCCGATAATCCGCTCCACATGCCCATTGTAAGCTTCGATTATTTGCACGCTGCTCTGGATGATCGATGCCATGAGCGTTTGGACATCCTCAGGATCATATTGTTCCATCATCCGTGTATAGCCGCTCAGGTCAGTAAACAAAATACTCAGGTGACGCCGCTCACCCTGAGAGACGAAGTGGGTTTTCTCGGCTTCGGTATAGGTGTCCAATTGAGACGATTCAGGTGTGAAAGCATGAACAAGCGCCTTGCCGCATTCACCGCAAAATTTACTTTCCGGTGGATTTGAGGCGCCGCATGCCGGACAATTATTGCCTACCCGGCTGCCGCACTGCCGGCAAAATTTGGCATTCGAAAGTGCCGCTGTCTGGCAATGAGGACAGCTCATATTTACCCCTTAAGATTGTTATGAGGATAGCAACCCGAAATGGTCCCATTTGTTGGTACAGAAATGTTATACGAATTGTCAAGCATATTGAACTTTTATTTGAGCCACTCGACTTTATTGCCTGTCCGGCGCATCAGCCAATATTGTACGAAGGTGTTCAAACAAAACATGGCCCGGTCGGCGGATAGAAATGTAGGTACGCCACCGCTGTCCAGCGATTTGCCCAATGTGTTGTAGCGCAGATCGGCGCCATAGACCACGTTCACGGACACGACTACCGGTTTGTTGAACTGATGCACCAAACGAATAATGCGAGTGGCGATATTGTCCGGATTGTGTTTTATCTCTTTATCGGTAGTGTGCAGCAGTGCACTATGGGGAACAACGGAGATCATAAGGGCATCCACAGCTTTGGAAGCCAGCATACTTTGAATGCAGCCTTCAAAGGTAGCCTCGTCTGCCATAGGGGTCAGATCCAACAATGGGTCGGGCACCGCAATGGAGGGCAAAATTCGACCGAGAGTCGCCAGCGTCTCCCCGTCGAGTTCAGCCACCTGCATGCGACCCAAATTGTCGGCGGCGATGGTCTTTTCATAGCCCGCATTGGCGATCACCGCCAACCGATTGCCCTGCACCTTAAATCCACTCAACAGGGCAAAGGTTTTGACCAGGTCGCCATGATCCAACAGGGTATCGGCCACTACAAGACCGGCTTGCTTCATGGCCGCTTTGGCCACATCATATTCTCCGGCAATACTGGCGGTATGGGACTTCGCAGCCTTGCGTCCGGCATCAGTACGACCGGCCTTGTAGACAATCACCGGCTTGGTGTTGCGCCCGGCAATGTCGAAAAAACAACGCCCGGCATAGGGTTTAAACCCTTCTATGTAACAGCCCACCACATCCACATTGGGATCGTCCTGAAAGAAGTTAACCAAATCGCAAAGGTCAACATCCAGTTGGTTGCCATAACTGACAATCACTTTGGGTGAGATAGCGTTTTTTAAATTCTCAATTTCGATGAATCCCAGCGCCCCGCTCTGGGTCAGGAGCGCGACATTGGTCTCATTTTCAAAACTGAGGGAAAATTTATCTTCAGAAACGAAAAAGGAGTTGATACCGGGACGGTTTTCGCTACCGGCATAAATGATGCCCAAACAATTGGGCCCCATCATCCGGAAATGATTTGCACGCGCCAAGGCCAGAATTTTTTGTTCGATGTCATGATGACGATCAATTTCGCTGAACCCGCCCGGAATTAGAATAACCGCTTTAACCCCTTTGCGGGCACACGCCTCCACCACAGGTAACGTAGTATCGGCAGGTACCGTTACAATGGCCAAGTCCACCGGTGCTTCGATGGCATCCACGGAAGCAAATACCGGTACGCGCCGCCCTGCGGTTTCCAATTGCCCTTGTTTGGGATTGACCGCATAGACATCCTCCCGCCCTAACTTAAGCAGGTTGCTGAAAATGATGTGGCCGGGTTTGGTTGCATCATGCGTACTTACGCCGACAACGGCTATCCCTCGGGGTTCGAAAAAGGGGGCAATGCTCTTTTTGGGCGCCAAACCATTTCCAATGGATGCGGTTTGACGCATTTCAAAGCAAGCCCAGCCATCCAGCGCCATGAAACCACCGTCCGGTGTAAAGACAAAGGGGTTGACTTCGAACTCCGTGATCACAAATTGGGTTGGACTGCTAAAATAGTTTGAAAAAGATAGCGCCAACTCACTGAAGCTTACCCCAGCGTCTACGCAGCGGGCCACAAAGTGCGCCTGGCCCTTGTGCATGTATTTTTCATAAATGTGGGTTGAGGCGAGTAAAGCCTCGGCCCATTGGCGGTCGATAGGGGCAAGGATCAAGTTGGCAGGTGAAAAGTGGGCTGCAAAATGTTCGGCGTCTGTGCCGCCTTTGCTCAATGAAATCACTGGCCCGAAAGCTTCACTTTCGCGAAACCCCAGCAGCACTTCATTGCCCAACTCCCGGGAATATCGAATCCACTCCACCAGCAAGATGCCTTGAACCCGAATTCCCCTGTCGGCAAAGCCCTTTACCATATCTGCATAGCACTCACGCAACTTATCCGGGTCATTGGCCACCACCCGGACACCACCGGCATTGGCTTTGTGGGTTACCTCGCTGGCCACTACCTTCGCCACAATCCTATCTCGATGAAAAGGGGCCAACATTGCCAAAGAAATTTGATCCTCGGCAGTTACCAGCAAATGGATCGGCACACTGAACCCCATGGCGGCTAAAACAGTGTAGACTTCATATTCAAAAAGCATATGGCGGCCCTGATTATGGGCATGACGGAGAATTCGCTCTACGGCATGAACAGTGTCCACCGACAGCTGGGTTGACATGATCGCTCCTGTAACTATACGTTGTCCCGGATTACAGCACCGATATACGGTTTTTGAGAGCCATAAATCGAGACGATGCAGCCAACAAGTGCACCTTGGCAACCGTCAGAAGATGGGGGTCGCCATCCCCGACAGCGGTAGCATTGAGTGGGAGAGCCACACTGGATGATATGCATTACCCCCGGGTGGCAAATGGCTTATGCATTGTTGTCCTTGATCTGTAACCAACGACTTAAGCAGTCATGGGCCATGGCGGGCCCAATCTTTTTTTCATTCACGGGTATGAGGCCGACCCGCATGCTGACTTTACGATCACTGCCCCAGGGCCACCACGCGACGCCCAACACCAGATCACACAGGACATGAGAAGTAAAAAACACCTGGCCCGGCATCAGGCCATAGGTTTCGTCCACAAAGCGGGACACCGATTTCGCTGCCTCGGGTGTGGAATCAAAGTTCCAGTGGCTCTGAAACTCCTTGAACAGTGGATAAAAAACCAACTCAGCATCTTTTTCATCAAGGATCACCCTTGCCATTTGCCGTTTTTCGTCCCATTGCCAAATGACTGCATCCGGAATATTGAGGCAAATTCTACGGCAAATCTCTTGAAAGGGTAACAGATCGTTTAATTGAATTGACATGACAATGGCCTTTGCGGAACTGAAATATCAAAGCGGTTCATTCTTGGTTGTCGATAATATATCGGCACATTATGCCAACACATTAGCGCCGATTTCCGCTATCGATGCTTGAACCAACGCCGGCCATCATTTGAAAGGGTGATTGATTTTTGCATCTATTGGGTTTGTTTAACAAAAGTTCCGGTCTGGTAGGCTTCGAAAGCCTCCCGCAGCTCAGCCTGGGTGTTCATAACGATGGGACCGCGCCAGGCAACCGGTTCGTTGAGGGGTTGACCGGAAACCAACAAACAGCGCAAAGGGGTCTCCTCGGCAATGAGCACCACATGATCACCATCGCCAAAAAGCACCAAGGTGCCATCGTCCACCTCACCTTCATGCCGCATATCGAAATAGTTAGTCCCGACAACATCATAAGCAAATGGCGCCCTTTCCATGCAAACATACCCCCTGCCCCGGATGACGTAAGCAAAAACCGTGTGGCCTGGAGTTGTGGGCTGCTTGTAGAGGGTATTGGCCGGTATGCTGATGTCTAAATACTGGGGCGCAATGACGATGTCCCGCACCGGCCCTTGGGTATCACCGACTTGTCCGCAAATAACCTTGACGCTTACACCATTATCCAGGATTACTTCTGGGATTTGGGTTGCCAACACATCGCGGTAGCGCGGTGCCATCATCTTTTGGTTCGCCGGCAGATTGGCCCACAACTGAAATCCCCCCATATTGCCGGCAGCATCGCCTTTGGGCATCTCTTGATGGATGATCCCACTGCCGGCGGTCATCCACTGCACGTCCCCGGCTGCGATCTCACCCTTATTGCCCAAACTGTCGCCGTGCTCCACCACACCATCGATCATATAGGTGATGGTCTCTATGCCGCGGTGAGGATGCCAGGGAAAGCCGTTGAGGTAATGCGACGGCTCATTGGATCGAAAATCATCCAACAGCAAGAAAGGATCAAACAACGGCACCTGGTTAAAGCCGAAAGCCCGCTTTAAATGAACACCGGCCCCTTCCAATACCGGCTGGCTTTTAAATACTTTGGATATGCGTCGCGGGTTATTCATGAACTTGCCTCCAAAATAATTAAGGGTCTACAATTTAATAACGCAACCTAGCGTAAAATTAAAGCGCAAACTCTGCATGGGACCCGTATTGAAAAAAACCTTGCGCTGATTACCCAAAAACGGTTTACAGTCATACCCATATGCCAACCCCCACAGGAAGCAGCGCCCATGCGATTCGGTGCCATGAATTTTCCAATCCATCCCGTACTGGCCGAAATCGATACCATTGCACAATTGGGCCTGGACTATCTCGAGTTGACCATGGATCCGCCCCAGGCCCATTACCGCCAAATCTACAACCAGCGCACCGCCATCAAAAAAACTTTGCGCCAGCTGGGTCTTGGACTGGTGTGCCACATGCCCACCTTCGTGCATACGGCTGATCTGACAGAGAGCATTCGCGAGGCCTCGCTACAGGAGGTGATCCGATCATTGGAAATCGCCACCGATCTGGAAGCCGAAAAAGTCGTACTCCATCCAGGCACAATCACTGGCCTGGCCTTTTATGTGCCGGATTTGGCCCTCAGCCTGGCCATGCAAAGTCTGGAAATCATCTGGCAACGCGCAGACCAACTGGGCATCCCCATCTGCCTGGAAAACATGTTTGCCAAAATCAGTTTGTTTGTGAACCCTCAGGATTTGGCGCCGGTTTTCCAAGCCTTTCCCAGCATGCAATTTGTGCTCGATACCGGCCACGCTTACATAGGTGACAAAACCGGTCAACGCATTATTGAATTGATCCGGCGTTTTAGCGACCGCTTGGGTCATGTGCATGTGTCAGACAATTGCGGATCCCATGATGAACACGTCTGTATCGGCTATGGCCGGATCAATTTCAAAGAGATCGCCCTGGCCTTGAACCAGATAGGTTACGACGATACCATCACCCTGGAAATTTTTGATGAAGACCGGACCGAGATCGTCAAAAGTCGTCAAAAACTAGCGCGTATGCTCCAAGACACAAAGTGAGCTGCATCACATACAGGATCGTATGGAAGTGATCTGTACCAAGGCATTTATTACATTCGACATAAGTTAACGCACAAAGTCAATGCCGAACGATAAACAATGAGCGGGCCCGAGGCCCGCATAGGAGTACATCCATGGCATGGTATCTCTATTTGGCCAGCATAATATGGATCGCCACTGGTGTGATCGCCATCTTATACACCGATGGTGAACGCGAGCTTGTCCGCAAAGTCATCCAGGATGCCAAAAAGAATAGGAATTTGCTTTTTCCGCAACCCAATATGCCAAATGAGTGATTGTATGTTAACCCGATAGGACATACGGCATGCTG
>JBNLFN010000036.1:0-8151 GCA_050305555.1 Desulfobacteraceae bacterium
ATACCGTTCCAGGGAAGCATTGTACCACTGGATTGAAAAAATCAATAAACAGTCAGCAGCAACGATTGACGGAAAAAAAAAATAATGGTAGGGCTTTAAAAGAAATCAGTTAATGATGCTTGCGTCCAACCCCAAAAGAGCAACCTGCTCGGGAGCAAAGATTGGCTTTCTGGAGTGTCCGCGAAGAGCTTAGCCAGGTAAATCGACTGCGACGTTCCTATTACGAGATGCTGAGAGATGATTTTGATCAGTTCATGCTCGAATATGCCCTGGTAAACTCCTATTTGCGTTTTTTAAGCGATGGTGAGCCATACCCCTATGTTGAGAAACGTGAGCTGAAGCCTCGGGCGCGTATCCCTGGTATTGAATATGAAAGCCAGAATACTTTCCTGGTGATTTTCGTCGAGGAAAGCATCCCCTCTAGATTTAAAAAGTATATTCGTTTTTTTAATCCCAATAGAACCACCAAGACCAACTTGCTCCAGGCCAAAGCGTTGCCGCTGCCGGACGCATTCGACCGCAACGAAAAGTATGTCGAATCGGCTCATTTTTTAAATTTTGTTAAAGTGCTACTGCCCATTGATTATGCGTTACTTATTCAAAGGGATCCGGCTGCAAAATTGAGAAGCCGTTACTGCCTTTCGCATTTTCATGTCCGGGTGGATTGGCCGATAACGGAAGCGGCTGAAGACATGGCCCAATATTTGCGGTACATCTCTAAGGATTTGTATGAGAAGGGGGACAAATACGCCGAGATTGTACAGAAGAAATTTTTTGAATACTACGGTCTGCCGGTGATGGTGGGTGGCCGGCGCACTGCGGCCATTGTGGCAGCTCAATATTTAAAACGCATTCCATGTATCTCCACGATATATGTAGGCAGCAGCGAGGCACGTGCGTTGATCCGGATATCTGAACGCGGCGTATCCAAGGCCATACTAATGCGATTTAGTGAAGATGAAATGCACCAAATCGCTGAAGCCAACCACCTGATGCCGCAAACTTTCAAGAAAAACTATGTAATGGCCCGTTACCGCAAAAAGGGTGTTTGTATTTTTCAGGTGACCTATGCATATACGAACCACGCAAGACCGCCCGACGACGGTAAATTGCGGGAGATTAAATCAGATCTGAATTGGCTGACAGTAGGGCAAGAGCATATATTGCCAAAACCAGGCGTTAAAAAGTATCCGCCATTACCGGTCAATATCATTTATACGTAGGCCGGAGCTTATTCGATGGCCAGGCCAACGAGAAAGTGGCCTTGAAAGCGCCCCTCCTTGCTTTTGGTGATGTGCTTGATTTGGGTGTTCAATTGCTCTTGTCCCATATGGACATCCGTCATGTAGTAAGTCATTTCAATCGTTTCCCCGACCTTAATATGTTTAAGCACTTGCGATCCCTCTTTGACCAGGATGCACATCCCTTTGGGTGATATATTCCAAAGCTTGAACTGGTAAAAAGATCCCAGGTCCCGGGTGGTAAATTGCACGCTGTAATACCGTTCAGCTTCAGAGCGCGTTTCGGTTCTTCTGTCTGGTGTGTTTCCGTGCAAGGAATGAGTGTCCATGGTTTCTTCTCCCCCATTGGCCATGGCAATAAAAGAGCAATTTTTACAATGAATAACATAATAACAGGCAGATATCAATGTTGTGGTGGAAATCACTTGTTATTCAATCAAGGAACCGATATGAATTACTTTAACCATCCAATTTGTTGTTCGCGATCACGTGAAAATTCTAAATGCGGAGACCAAAAATAGGAGAGTGATCCATGGATATGCTTAAAAAGGAGTGGAAGAGTCTGGTCATTATCGTTTTTCTTATCGGCATTACCTTTTTCTTGTTCAAACTTCGGGATCAGTTTGAACAACTTCAGGCTCAAAACGCAAAAATTTCCGATACCCTCGAAACTGTTGAAGGCATAATTATTGGCACCGATTCGGGGGTCGTTGAAATCAATAAAAGCATGAAAAGCTTGGGAACCCAGGTGGACTATATCCGAAAAAGGATACGCAGGCGTTAATTCATGACACAAGAACAGCCCCTAAGTGGCCATCAGCGGAAATACCTGCGCGGATTGGCCCACGGTTTGAAACCAGTTATACTAATCGGTCAAAAGGGCACCAGTCAAGCTGTGGCCAAAGCCTTGGACCAGGCCTTGGGCGTACATGAGCTGGTCAAGGTAAAATTTATCGAAAACAAAGAAAAGGAAACCAAGCAACAAAAGGCTGCTTGGCTGGAGAAAGCCACTGGTGCCTATTTGGTTGGGCAGATTGGCCATACACTCATTTTTTACCGGCCCCACCCCAATTCTGAAAAGCGCAAGATCGTTTTGCCGCTTGGGACTCGGAATTGAATAAATTGAGAAGCGATCAGGTTATCTCCATTGTAGCAAAAGTCGGAGGGCCCCGAACGGATCACGGCGGTAAGAGCGAAACCGTAATACTCTAGTGCGAACTGTTGCTAATCACGCCTTTGGCGTGACGGGCATAGGATCTGGAGTCCTCAGGCTTTGCGCGTTGTTTTCAGGGCAAAAAGATGGCATAAAATAGACCCGATCCTCAAATGCACACCCGGTTCATTCCTTGGGCGGGTTCTCCTTTCCTAAGTTTATTCAATGCCCATAAGCCTTTTGCCATCTTTTTTATGCACATGTGGGGCTATTTTACGCCCGGTTTTTTGACCATGATCCGAACTGCGTCTGGTGCATTGGCTGTTCGCTGTTTGCCGGTACGGGGATCAATGTGAATTTGGCGCACATCATCTGGAATATCAAAATAACGCTGTCCTTTTTGGGATATGGCATGCTGCATAAAAGCTATCCAGATGGGCAATGCGGCTCGTGCGCCGCTCTCTCCAGGTCCAAGTGTCGTGGCATCGTCGTTGCCGACCCATACACCAGCGATAATTTCGGGTGAGTAACCAATAAAGAGGGCGTCTTTGGCATCGTTGGTGGTGCCGGTTTTACCGGCCAGCGGTCCTGGTAACGATTGAGCCGTCCGAGCCGTGCCCTCTTGAACGACGGCTGCCAGCATATCCGTAATGATGGCTGCGCCCCTGCGGGACATGGCCATGTGTTGCACGGGCTTTGACTGCCAAAGCACTTGGCCCTTGTCTCCAATCACCTGGGTGACGCCATAAGGCGCGATGTGTTTGCCCTGGTTGGCAAAGACGCCAAAAGCGGCAGTTAGCTCCATTAAATTCACTTCAGCGGTACCCAAAGCCAGGGCAAGGTTGGCATGCAGATCTGAACGCAATCCCAGGTTGTGGCCAAATTGGATTACAGCAGATGGCCCTAACTTTTCCAATAGCCTTACTGCAGGTATATTTTTTGAGTGGCTTAAAGCCCAGCGCAAAGTGATTTCACCTTCATAAGTTTTAGAAAAATTCTCAGGTTGCCAATCCTTTCCGTCGGGACCGGATTGAAAAACCACAGGGGCATCGAGTAGGGTGTGGTGTTGATCAAAACCACGCTCTATAGCCAAGGCATAGATGATCGGCTTGAAGGCTGAGCCTGGCTGGCGTTTGGCAACGGTTGCACGGTTATAGCTGTCTCGATTCGGATCACGCCCTCCCACCATGGCCAGGATACCGCCTGTATTCACATTCAATGCGACCAAAGCCGCCTGAGGCTGAGGCGGGTCCGCCTGATGGTGTGCCATACGGGTTTCGAGTTGCGTTAAACCTGATGCAATGCTTGCTTCGGCGAACTGCTGTAATGCATAAGAAAAGGTTGTGTGAATGGTTAAGCCGCCTTTGTATAGGCGGCCGGCGCCGACCGCATTTTCCAAAGTTTCCTTGATATAATTTACAAAATAAGGTGCCTTGCTGTTGGTATTTTCTTGCAGCCTTTGGTCAATGGCTTCGAAGCAGGCGTTCTGATATTGCGTCTCATCAATCGCACCGGTGGCGCGCATTTGGGATAAGACCATGTTGCGACGCTTTCGAGACAATTCAGGATTGACAAGTGGCGAATAGCGTGAAGGGGCCTTGGGCAGCCCGGCGATCAGTGCACATTGGGCCAGGGTCAGGTTTTGGATCTCTTTGCCAAAATAGGTGCGGGCCGCTGCAGCCACGCCATAAACGCCACTGCCTAAATATATTTGATTGAGGTAGAGTGTGAGCAATTCATCTTTGGTATAGCGACGCTCCAGTTGCAGGGCTAAAACAGCCTCACGCAGTTTGCGGACCAAAGTTTTGCGCGGCGTTAAAAAAAGCGTCTTGGCCAATTGTTGCGTTAATGTACTGGCTCCTTCAGCATATCGACCTTTGTATAAGTTTCTAATAGTAGCCCTTACAAGACCTTTGATGTCAACACCGCTGTGCTTGTAAAACCGCCGATCTTCTGTGGTAAGCAAGGCAATGATCAAATCTTTTGGAATCTGATCCAATGATACAGGGTCACGTTTTTCCACATAAAGTTCGGCCAGCAAAACCTGATCCATTGAATACACACGGGTTATGGATGAGGGTTGGAAATCCTCCATTGATCGGATCTGGGGTAAGTCTCGGGTTAAAGCCAAAAAGGCACCGGATGTGACACCGCAGAGTATACCGGATAGGGCCGCTGTCCACCACAGACCTTTTGAGCGCACAATTTTCATTGAATCAAGTCCCGTGACGTTTCACCGATTGACGAAGCAGATCCAACCGATCGCAATCTGTTTCGATGTCAATGGTGACCCGCTGCCCGGGTTGGGCCACATCGACAACTGTTTCCCGGGTGTCGACGATCTGATGGATACGGGTGGCAATAGCAGGGCCGGTGGGTTTGATCACTTCGACAACGTCTGCTATGCGAATTTTATTGCGAACTTCAATATGGGCCCTGTGGTGACCTGCCCTTGCGAGTACTTTGCCTACCAATGCATGCGTTGGTATTGTTGGGGCCTGTTCGCTGGCTCGGGTTTGGTGCGGATCATCCAGATAAAAACCCGTACAATAGCCGCGGTTGGCAATTTTATCCAGTTCCGTCTGCCAGTAAGATTTAAGGGCATAAGCGTCGGGATTTTGATAGTAGTGATCAATGGCTTCACGATATGTTTTTGCTGTTGTGGCCGCATAGTGGATGCCCTTCATGCGTCCTTCGATTTTCAGTGCGTGAATACCGCTTTGAATCATTTGAGGTAGATGGTCCAGCATACATAGATCCTTGGAATTAAATAGATAAGTGCCGCGGTTATCTTCGGCGATGGTAAAGAATTGGCCGGGCCGCGTTTCTTCGACGACCGCATATTGAAAGCGGCACGGTTGACAGCACATGCCTTGGTTGCTGGGCCTCAGGGCCATGTAATTGCTCAACAAACATCGTCCGGAATAGGAGATACACATGGCACCATGGACAAAGGCTTCGATCTGAATACCCCTAATTTGGGCCATGACACTGATCTCATCAAGGGTTAATTCCCGGGCTGCATTAATTCGCTGAACGCCTTGTGCGCGCCAAAATTTTACAGTATCCGCGTTGGTGGTGTTGGCCTGAGTGCTCAGGTGGACAGGCAGGTCCGGGGCCATCCGGCGGGTCAGGTTCAAAATCGCCGGATCGGCAATAATGATGGCATCCGGACCCATGGTTTTAAGCTTGCGCAGATAGTCGGTTACAGGAGAAAGGTCTTTCTGGCGTGCGAAAATATTAACAGCTACATATGCTTTGGCGCCGTAAGAATGGGCCATCTCAATGGCGGTTGTTAATTCATCAATGTCAAAATTTTCTGAAAAGTTGCGTAAACTAAATGCCTGACCGGCAAGATAGACAGCATCGGCGCCATAGTGCAAGACAATTTCAAGCTTTTCGAAGTTGCCCGCCGGGGCAAGCAACTCGACTTTATGACGGATAATATGTTTCACTTTATCTTTGCGGGTCGCTGGGATTGGCCATTAACTTTTCAAGGCAGGTTAAGGAAGTTTTTAGGTTCACTTCCGAAAAAACTTCCAGCGATACCGATCCCGTAAAATCCTTTAAATAGGAACACATCACCCGGCTAGCATTGCTATCAAGCTGGTTCAAAGCCAGGTGGTCTCTACCTTTGTAAACCCCATGCATATGTAAAATGCTGATTTGCCCATCAAAGGATTTCAATACCGATGCCAAATCGTACCCATTGAGAAGGACGTGACCGATATCTGCGCAAACGGCCAGGCCCAGAATGTCCCGTATGGGTTTAAGCCAAAGGGGGGGATAATCCAAAATCTCAATGGATAACATGTCCGGTGCAATGTTTGTTTGCCGAATCAATTGGGCGATGCTATCCATGGTTCTTTGTTGCCAGGCTTTGACGTTGGCGGCGTCATTGCCGCCGTCGAATATCAGGTGTACGGTATACGTGGTCGGCCCAAGGGGTGACATGCGCTCGACGGCCTCGTCCAGCTGTTGAACCGCTTTTCTGCGATGGATGGCATCTTTGTGACCCAGAAAAACATCCAGAGGCAAGTGCACATTATAGGTAATATCCAGAGCGGCTGAAAGCTGTTTGAGTTCACCGACCTCGGTTTTTGAAGGCAGTTGGTTGCTTTCAAATACCAACAGCTCAATTTCATCCACCAGGTGTCCCAAGCGGGTCACATTTGCGCTGTATGTGTCAGGATAGATGAATGAGGTGGTTGCCAACCGAAAGGGGTAGCAATGTTTAAAAGACCGGGTCATGTTAAAGTCCATCGTGTTGCTGCTAAAATAAAGAGGCCTGCTTCAGTGAATTCAATGAGGGCACCCAACATATCGCCTGTGATAACGCCTAATTTACGACGGTACCATAGCAAAATTAGTACAACGATGGCAATAAAACCCAGGTTGATTTTCATCGTGTCCCATCCCATCAGCAAAGAGATCAGCAACAAAAACCCAAAGCCCCAAAAGGAAGCCGGCGTTAAAGGTTTTTGGAAAAAATCACGGCCGGTTCCGGTGCCGGATCGACCGTAAGGTAGGAACTTGATCCCTAATAATACCGCTGCACGGGCATACGCCGGCACTAGCAACAGCCACAATTTGGAAGTGCCTTCGATGGCATTCAGGCCGGCCCACTTGGCAAGGAGACAGCACAGCACAGCCACCGTGCCCATGGCGCCGATGCGACTGTCTTTCATAATGGACAGGGCACGCTCAGGTGTGCGTTGGCCATACAGACCATCCGCTGTGTCGGCCACACCGTCTAGATGCAAGGCGCCACTGAGGATGGCCAACGTGATAAGATCCACCGTCGCCACCACTCCATGCGGGCAGAATAATGCGGCCAATGCGTCTGCCGCAACAAGGCAGGCACCGATGCATAGACCGCAAATGGGGAAAAAGGGAAGGGCCGCGTAGGCATCAAAAGCGTGATTGGTTTTCAAAGGTATGATGGTGAGAAATTGCAACGCCGACAAGAAATGATGCCATCCAAATTTTACACGACGGATTGCCATTGCATACACGTTAAGCCGCTTTCTTTACGGGGACGGCAATGCCGGCGACCATCCAGAAAACGCACTGGGATGCTGCTGCCACAGATTGGTTGCACCATCCGGCAAGGTCTCTAAAGCGGCGGGCCATCTTGTTTTCAGGCACAATGCCAGTGCCCACTTCGTTACTGACGGCTATGATGGGACAGGGTGCGTTTCTGGCGGCATCGATAAACTGTTCCACATGGTGAAGAACTGCTGTATCATCGTTCTGGCCCATCAAATTACTTATCCAGAGGGTCAAACAGTCGATGAGCATGACATCGGTGCCAGGTCCATGCTCTGCGATGGTCTTTGCCAAATCATAAGGTGATTCCACGGTGCGCCAATGGGCGCCTCTTTCACGCTGATGACGCTCCACCCGGGCAGCCATCTCCGAATCCTGGGGGATACAGGTGGCGACGAATAACTTGCGTGAGCCGTTGATTTGTTCGGCCAGGTCAAGCGCATGGCTGCTTTTTCCGCTTCGGCAGCCGCCGATGATCAAGGTGGTGGATGGCATAATATGAGTCACTATTACAACAAGAGGATCAATAAAGCGGTTGGTAACTTGCCCAACCATAAAACTCCTTATCTACACGCTTATAGGTTGATTTACCATGATTATTTTTTTTGGGCGCACTATTTTATCACAACAGTATCGTAAAGGAATCCGCCCATCAGGAGCAAGCGGGCTTTGCGGATACGCCGAAGGGTTCAACTGTCGCTAAGGACT
>JBNLFN010000037.1:0-45927 GCA_050305555.1 Desulfobacteraceae bacterium
TGGATGGTCATCAAGAACGAGGAACGGATGCAGCTTCTGGATTACACCGAGCCGTTGCTGGAAATGCGGGCATATCTGTGGTCTCTGAACTCCCAGTATCCTGACGGCATCACATGGGAGACACTCTCTGATCTGGTGCCGTACCGGATCGGGGTCGTGAGAGGATATGACTACGCAGATGCCTTGTATGAGGCACAGAAACAGGGGATTCCATTGAAGATAGAGGATGTTACCAGCGAGGAACAGAATTTTTTAAAATTGGTGAATGGTCGGGTCGATATCATCCCTGCCCATGAAGCGATCGCGTATGAGCAGATAAAACGGCACGGGTGGCAAGATCAACTGGGGCATGCTGTCAAACTGTTTGATCAGACCGTTGTGTATATAGGAATCTCCAAAAAATCGCCCGCAAAAGATCTTATTCCGAAAATCAACCAGGCGATCACTGAATTGAATGCTGACGGGACCATAGAAAAGATTCTTCAGGGGGGGAGCTTGATCCGGCGTTGAAACGGTTTCGGCGGGATTCTGTTGTACTCTCGGGAGAGTTTCCGGGGTGGAGAGTTTCCAGGGTCGGGCCACGCTAAGTATATATAATGACCCCAATAAAGATATTTTTGCCCCCTAAAAAATAGCCTATATCGATGTTTTTAGCCCTGGAAAAGTCGATATAGCCATAGCATGACTGGTGATCTTATAAGTATGGTTTGGAATACAATACATTGAACGCTACCAAAATTCTGGACACTACCTTTTCCGAATAAACGACTTGAAGGTACAGCATCTTCTATGCTACGTTCAGGGCCGTTCCACCACGGACACCATCAAACGAATCTCAAATAATGATTGTGCCACCCTACCTCCCTGCGCACCTGATGCAGGGCGGTATATATCTAATATTAGGGTAACGATACCAACTACGTTCCGCTTGTGCACTCGACACATTGACCGGGTTATGATCTGCGGGCCTGAACTGATCCCGGCGCAGAATTGAGCACCGACATCAACCATGCCGGTTACCTGCCCAAATGATAAAAGGAGCGACCCATGGCAGAAGTGGTTACCGTCGCCGCCAACGACACCATCACGAAAATCATCCAGACCCAACGAAGCCCGCAACCCCATACCCTACTTACCTGGATTGAACGCGTGCGCAAGCTCAACCCCCACATTCCCAACCCGGACCGTATCCACCCGGGTGAACGCCTGCTGATACCCGACAGTTTGCAAGAGCAGGTCCCAGAGGTGCGGGCCTGGCAAAACGCGCTTCGCCACATGCCCCCGCAGTTGGCAATGCATCCGCCCATGCACTATGAAATCCCGGTCCACCTTATCATGCCGGGCGACACCGTTGACAAACTGGCCCATCAGGCATTTTGCGACAGCCGCTACTGGAATATGCCCGAAGGGGTCAAGCTGGCCATCTTTTTAAACAACAACCCCCGCTTATACGGCTGCAAGTGGTGGCACCGGGCACTGCCCATGGGCACCCTGGCCAACATGACGCCTTTTTTGTTGCCACGCCATATGGTGGCCCAATGGGCCAACGAGAACCCCATCTTCAAAGCCCAATACGACCAACTGCGAACGGATGTGCGCGGCCTCTACGCCTCCATTGGGCCCGCCACCACCCGCTATTTCAGTGAAACCGTGATCCATTACAAATCACAAGGTGCAGGTGTGGGGCTGGATGATGTGGCCCCGGCCTTCATCGCCGGCCACGCCGCATCCAGCTCTCTGATGCTCAACCAGGTCAATGCCGTATTGCAAGAGATCACCCAGGACGCCGTCAACAAATTCGGTCGCGGCGTGGTCTGCTCCAACAAAGCCGTCAACCTGCGCAGAGTGGAAAAGTTCCTCAAAGCCCATCCCCGCTACGGCCAAGTGATGCAGTACCTAAAAGAGATGCCCCGGCAACTGACCCCGGAAACCAACATCGCCCAAACCCTGGCGTCCACAAAGTCCCCCCTCGCCACCGCCAGATTTTTCAGGAAACAGATCTTCATGCCCGCCCTCAAAGCCAATGCCGCCAAATCCATGGGCACCATCCGCATGGCCTTAAACAGCAACGCCCGAGTTGTTCGCGTAATATCCAAAGGCATGTATGTTGTTCCAGTTTTTCTGGGTGCCTGCGATGTGATCAGCGCACCGCCCGGACGCAAAGTACGAACATTTTTCGAGGAGGGCTTTGGGGTTTTGGGAGGATATTACGGATCGGAACTTGGTTTCGCTGCTGGCTTCAGTATTGCTGCAGTATTAGGATTAGGCCCGATAGGTCTTTTTGTTGCTATTTTTTTGTGCATCTCTGCTGGTGGGATAGCTGGCTGTGGAATTGGTAAAATGGTAGGAGAAAATATTTACCAATATGCTGACAATTCAAATGGGGGACATATTTATTATTCTCCTCGACAATTGATGGAGGCCTTTTAATGGCGCAGGAAGAACATCTTAGAGGGCTTTTGAGTCTAAGTATTGGATTTTGGCTTTTAATCTTCATGTTTTATTCCATCAGGATTCACTTATTTATTGTAAAACGCTATGAGCAAGAAACTGACCTGATGGACACTGTCTTTTTTAGAGAGCACGCAACTTTCACGAGATATTTGCCAAATTTGGTTTCGTCAATGTTTTATAAAACCCACCTTTTAATATGCATATGGGGATGGAAACTTTACGGAAAGAGAAAAATATTTAGAGATATCGACAATCCTATAAGTGTAACAAAGCACTTTTCTATAAGTGAGATCCGCCGTCTTAAAATATTAGCGATAAGTGCCCTGGTTGTTCTTTTTCATATGATAGTCTACGTCATCCTCTTATTTTAGGTGTGATGATAAACTTTCCAAGTTTCAGGTCTGGGTCAGGTCTGGGTCAGCTCTGGGGTCGGCACAAGTTAAGTTGCCAGAAATATAGCAAATACGTTTAATAACACCCTTTTATCTCGATTTTTTTGTGTACCTCGTTGGCCGGGGTAGCCCTAAGCTCTGGTGGCAAAATGGCCGGTAGCGTTATATATGACATTGGGGATGTTTTTAACGGCCAAACTTACTATTCAATAAATCAGCTAAAACGTGCCAAATGGTTGTTGATTAGCGGCGTGGTCGTCATTTTTCATGCGATAGCATTTTTCTTATTCAGATTTTCAATTCCAGAAGCCTTATGGCCTTAAACAGCAACGCCCGAGTTGTCAGGGTCATATCCCGCGGCATGTATGTGGTGCCCATTGTGCTGGGCGTTTGTGATGTGTATGGTGCACCACCTGAACTCAGAATGCGGACATTGTTTGAAGAGGGGTTTGGCATAGTTGGCGGTGTAACCGGAGCTTTTATCGGTGGCCAAGTTGTCGGATCGATGGTAGCCACCATGCTTTGCTTGGGGCCATTTGGTTTCTTTGTTGCAATTTTTCTTGGGGCTGCGATCGGGGGAATTTATTTAGCTAATAAATTCAAAAGAAGCGGCAGCTTACTATACAGCGATTTTGATGCGCGTTTTGAGAGTAACCAAGTTTATTATTCCGTAGAACAAATGATAAAGAGCTTTTAATGGAATCGAACCTGATTTTAGAAAAATACCTTAGTTTTAGTCTCTGCCTGTGGGGGCTGCTCTGTCTTTATTTGATTTTTTTGCGTTAGCAAATTTATTGTTAAACGCTATGAGCATGAGACAGACTTAATAGGCACCATATTTTTCAAGAAACATGCGACCTTTAGCCGACATCTTCCGAATCTTTTTTCTTCAGGCATATATGCCTCCCATCTATTAATGTGCCTATGGGGTTGGAAGGTGTTTAGAAACAAAACAGCTTTTAGAGATATTGATGACCCCAACCGAATAATCGGCCATTTTTCCAAAAAAGAGCTAAATCGTGTAAAGGCCATCGTTGTTGTCGGAGTTTTAGTAATTCTCCACGCAATAGGGCTCGATCTATTAGGCTGATTTGAGACAAGGGGCTTGAGCTAACCACGGGAGTACAAGGGGTCTTGACAATTGACATTTATATGGCGAATCCGATTTGTTCTGTCAAAAGTCAACGGCCTGTTGCCCGAACCCAGGTCCAAGCGAAGTGTTATTTTCACCAAAATGCGATATTTTAAGCCGGTCATCGGCAAAATATCCATAATCGGCTGAACCGTGGCCTGATATCGGACCAGTTGCACATAAATAAAGGCTTGGGATTTCGGGACGCCCTTAACTTCTAAACTTTAGGACTTTCGGGACGTTCCACATATTTACAGATTCGTAATAAACCATTGAAAGGCGGCGGTTTATAAAGGGGACACAACAGGGTCAAACTGGGGGAGGTTCAAGCTGACCCCGTTGTGTCCATGGACGTCACATTTCGTCATGATCAATTGTTTTAACCTGGTTTTAAACGCTTTGTCCTGTGATCCTCGCATGTCTGCCTTTCTGCAAGATAAACTCGGCAACATCCTGCGCGAACACTGCCGGCCGGTCAATAAACGGTGTATGGCCGCAATGGGGCATGCATGCCACGGTCGCATCGGCTGTTGCCCGACAGGTCATCATGGAGGCGCTTGGTTTGATGATTCGGTCCCGGGCACCCCACAGGATCAGGGCAGGGCATTGCACTTTGGCCAGTTCCCGGCGCGTAAAGGGACGCACGGCCCTGCCGCGGCCGTTCAAGAATGCCAGCTTGCCTCCCGGCATACCTGCGACCGCCGCAAAGTAGCGAATGCCCGCGTTCAAGGGAAAATTGCGGGCATCATGTATCAGGTAGCGCACCAACCGCCGGGTCCACCGTTCGGGCACCATGATTTGGGCGATGAGTACATTAACAAGGGCGCTCCAGCCAAGGTCACGCCCACGGCATAAGCCGGCTGCACAGACCGGCACCAGATGAGATACCCTATGCGGGTGATCAATAGCAAACTGTATTGCAATGGCGCCGCCTTGGGAATTGCCCACCAGGCAGGCTTTTTTCAAGTTCATGGCATCCATGAAAGCCTTGAACCAATGGACAAAATAGGGGCGATCGTAGCGCTCATCCGGCTTGTCCGATTCGCCGTAACCCACCACGTCGGGGACAATGACGCTGAAATGCCTGCTCAGAAGGCCGATGACCGGCGCCCAGAATACTCCGCCGCCTCCGGCCCCATGCAACATCACCAGCGGATGGCCTGAACCTGCACGAAGATAGAACGTCCTGATGCCGCCTGCATCACAAAAGTGCTTTTCAATGTCCAGATCAAAAAAGGCCAGAATCTGATCTCTCAGGTCGGCGATTTCTGCGTTGGGTTCTTGCATTTGCTTTCCAGAGGATTATTGGGTCCGTACCTTGTGCCTTAGCCTTATTGTTGCATAAAAAAGATGACAAAAAAAGCGGGAAGGCTTATGAGCATCGTCCGAGCACTATTTCAATGACTCAACCGAGGAATAATCCAACGATGAACTTGAGGATAAGGTCCATTGTATGTCATCATTTTATCTATTGAATACAAATGATAGGATTAAGCTGTTACAATTGCCGTCCCCAAAATTGCCCCCGCGCGCCCGTGAAGAGTGGCCCGATCCTTCGCCGGATACGCCGTAGACCATACGTGCCATGATGGATGCTCCAAATCCCGTCTTGATTGAAACCTGAACAGTTTTCGGTTATAAAGAAATAATTCGAATCATAACCAGTGAAAATAGTACACTTTTCCGAAGGGGGGCAAATGAATAGGCATTTACGCATCTCGGGGCTGAGCGTCGTCATGGGGGTTCTTTCACTTCTCTGGGTGGTGGAGATGCAGGCGTCGGTGATCGAAGTCAACAACGACGGCCGGGCGTTGATTGCACAGGGGGCGCAAGCCTATGCCGAAGAGATGCGCGATCGTCCCGTGGTTACGGACGAAGCTTATATGTCGTACCTGCACAAGGTGATGAAAAAGCTGCAGGGCAACGACAAGCCGCCCGCCGGCGTTGTCCCCCGCATAACGGTGATCAACGCGCCGGCGCCGCAGGTCTATTCCTATGCCGACGGCAATATCGTCATCACCTCGGCGGCGGTGCTCTCGGCCGACAATGAGGCCCAACTGGCTGCGCTTATGGCCCATGAGATGGCGCACGTCATGGACGGGCACTATATCCTGCTCTATCAGAAAATAAAGGCGGCGGAGCGAAAGCAGCGGATTCTGGCCACGGCCGGCGCCATTTTCGGGGCCGTGCTGGATTCAGCGGTGGACTATGCGGCCGAGGTCGAATCGGCCAAACAGATGGACCGCGTCATGAAAGGCGAGGAAACCTATCTGTCCGCCATGGAATCCCAGGCGAAAATCGGTGCGGCCCAAAGCGCGTATTACGGGGTGAAGGAGGCCATCGCCAATATCCCGGAAAAAGACGCGAAGGGCGATCGCATCGACCCAAGACAGCGGTTCGAAGTCGTCGCCGATATCCAGTCCATGGTGTTGCTGGCCAAAGCCGGCTACGACCCTTCCCAGGCATCGGGCGCATGGAAAAATGTCCGGGATCTGAGCAGCAGCCGGATTGCCGAAAAGGAACAGGTACTGGGCGATATGGCCGAGCAGCTCAAACAGATACAGGCCATGATGCGCATGATGCAGCAACAGATGCAGACATCTTTGGGGCAGAGCGGCCTGACACGCACCATCGGAGACACGCCGCCGTCGAGACCTCAACTGGTGGCCGGCTATGTGGGATTGAAAGAGGTGCGCGAGGCGCTGAAAGGGGCGCAGGGGAACCAAGGCGCCAAGCCGTACCGGAGATTTATCAGCAAAGTTCTCCTGCCCCGGGCCGAGCGGCTGATGGACGAGGAGCGCTACCAGCAGGCCGAAGCCGATTACCGGAATCTTTACCGCAAAGGGTTTCGGGATGCCCCTGTGCTGTACGGCGTTGCAAAGTGCGCCTTGGGCGATTTTGCCTTCGCCGCCTCGGAAGGGGAGAAGAAAGAGGCGGAAAAACTCTTCATCGAGGCCACCAAAAAAGATCGCAAATATGCCGCCTCCTGGAAGGCACTGGGAGAGCTGTATGAGGATTGGGAACGCTACGAAGACGCCATGGCGGCCTATCGGGGATACCTGAAAAGCGCGCCTTCGGCGCGGGACCGGAAGAAAATTCAGCGCAAGATCAAATCTTTGAAACGAAAGGCGGAACTGTGATGCACAGAAGCACCATGCAATTCGGGCTGGTAGTGATCATGACCCTTGTGCTGGTCTTGCCGGCATGGGCAGGGCAGCGGTTCAGGTACCGGTTTGAAGAAGGGGATACCTGGAAAATGATTGACCGGTCCGAAACCAGTACCGAGATGATGGGAAACAAGACGACACAGCGGACCAAACGGGTCACCGTCTACAAGATTGCCCGCGATCTGGGCAAGGGGTGGTTCCGCATCGCCGCGCAGGTTATCGCCCAGAAAAACTGGGATCACACCGGAAAGGCCAACGAGATGAATGCGCTGGCCGGCATGCAGTTTACCGCGGAGGTTCACCGCAGCGGCGTCCTCAAACGCTATAAATTTTCCGGAGGCGATCCCATGATGGCGAAAATGATCGGACCGGCGATGAAACCGGCCATCTTCTTCTTCCCCGAGTTTCCCGAGGAAGCACTGGAGCCCGGCGATGAGTTCGATACCCTGATCCGTTATGAAATGCCGGGCATGATGGGGACGGGAGGAATGAAGAGCATCATCAAGATGACTTATACCCTGGAAGGCATCAACGACGGTCTGGCCACCTTCACCATCCGGCAGCGCATGAAGATGAAGGGCTCCGGCATGGATATGAAAATCGGCGGCAAAAGCGAAGCGTTGTTCGATCTAAAAGAGGGCATGTGGATCGAACACGAAACCGTCACCAAAAGCACCGTCGAACAGGGGGTGGGCGCCGGCGCGGAAACGCTCTCGCGCAGCAAAGTGACCATGGAAAAGCGGTAATCCCACAAAGCGATGGTAAAATCTATTCCTGACCGGGCCGGGCGACCTGCACCAGAATATGCCACTTGGGCCTGTTCCATGAATCGCGGAAGGCCGCCACATCGGACACCACCGCTTGTTTCATTTTTTCATCGCCGTCCAGGAAAAGGACCAGGTCCATCTGCTGATTACCGCTGCCCCAAGTTGGGTCGAATTGCCGGGCAAATGCATTGGCCGGGGTGATCATATGCCCCATCAGGCTTTCAATGGGCAGTTGGAGGCCTTTTTTGGCGCTGTCGGACAGGCAGGGCGGTGCGCGGTATGTGGAATTAAATCCCGTAAGAGCCGGTTTGGTGAAAAAACCAGAAGCGTGGCGCTGGAGCAGCGCGGCAGCGCATACCCAACGCAAAGACGACATGCTTGGTAAAACCGAGGCAAAGCTGAGGATTGTAAATTCACCCTGGAAAAAGTTTTTATCTGCTGATGCCCGGGAATCGGAAATGACCCTGTTCAGAAAACACGAGCGGACCGGCCGGCCAATGGGGGATGATGCCTTCGGGGAAAGATCACCCTTTATTCCCCGACTAAACCAGGCATCATTTCAACACACTTGTAATGTAACACCCACCGCTGCCAGTCGAAGATGGGGTAGGGGTGTTGCCGCCGGTTCCTTGGGTAGAGTGATTAGAAACGCTGATATCGGCAAAGGACACCATATCGTTACCGGCGCCGTCCTCTACTTCATCCGTGCCCAAATTCCCGTCCATATTGCATGTATCTCCTGAATCTACAGCTGTGCCGGCTGTAAAGGTGCGGCTTGATCCGGTTCCCGAAGGAGAAGAGAGAGCGATATCGGTTCCGGCTGCGCTACAATCCAAGTTCATGTCTCCCGGAGTATATCCTATGATCACCACCGGCTCTGAGAAATTAATCGTTACGGTGGTACCGTTGGCGCCTATGGCCGGTGTACCGATGATGGTGGGAGGAGTCGTGTCGGCGCCGGTGAATTCATATGCGCCAAGGTCCCAAGTACCATCCTGGCCGCGAGGATTTCCTTGCCGGTCCTGGTTATAGGGAGACGGCAAATGGTAGCCGTCTACTGTATCCGCGGTCAGCGAGAGGTTGAAGTTCGCATAGTCGTTGACTGCGTCGGTATCGGTCTCGCTATGGTTATCCGAGACGGTGTTGGCGCTCCATGTGGCCGTAATGGACGGATGGACCATCAAATTGTTGCGCACCACCGTATTGGTGGCGGTAACGCCGGCGCGTGTCAGGCGAACCATATCGGCTTGCTGCATATTGGCGAAGGTATTGCCGTAAACCGCGATATTATCGATGGTGCTGACGTTCAAGGCAACCACTACACCATCTGAGCCCGTAAAATCCGATACAACGGGTTGGATGCCCGCGTTCCATCCATCCAGGATATGGTTGCCATCGACGTAGAACAAATTGTTATAAACCTCCCAATCATAGTGCTCGGCCGTGAAGTTGTTATTCCAAACAATCCAGCCCGATCCTTCGATATTGCGAAATACACTGTTTCGGATGGTATTCATAGTGCCGTTTTCCATCGAGTTGTTGATGGAAAATGCTTCTCCATGCACGCCTTCGGAATCGTGACAAAAAATTTCTGTGAACCAGCAGGCATCAAAAGTTAAATCGTATGTGCGCCACGTCCACACGGCAGTCCGTGTACAGTTATGCAGCCAGCAGTTGGCTACAACGATATCATGGGGCGGGTCTCCTCCGCTGCCGGTGATATATAAGGCATCCGCATTGTCCAAGTCAGCATCACTGTACCCGGCGCCTTCGAGCTCCAGATGGGTGAGATGTACATGATCAACGCTGTAATTGATGCGTATGCATTTGCTGTCACCGCTTTGATACACCCTGATGCCGAATGTCCCATCAAGCACCCCGCTTTGGCCGTCAATATCCCAATAATCTGTGGTGATGGTAATTTGGCCGTTCACCGTGGCGGTGCCGTCACCATAAGCTTCGTCCCAGTCCGGCGCTGTGCCATGGTTGGAAGCGGTCGCCTTTTTAAGGTAGATGGTTACTGATCCGGCGGCGGCGGTATTCAAGGTAAACCCGGCATAGGTGCCGTCGGCAATATAAATAGTATCTCCACGGGATGCCACGGATACGGCACTGCTGATCTCATCATAGGCATCCGCCCAAGAAGTTCCGCTGCCGCTGGCACCATCGCGAACATACCACTCCACCGCATAGGATATACGGGTAAGCAGCAAAAACATAACCAAAGATAAAAATAGAATATTTTTCATAAGGATCAATTTCCAAAGACCAACTTGAAGTAATGCGTTCGCGCATCACTTCAAAATTGCCTCGATTTGGCACCCATGTGCTGTAAATGCTGTTGTAATTCTTTTTTGTGGATAACAATACAATGCCCGGGCTTACACTCGGTAGTCTATGCTTGTATATTCAAATGCGCAATTTTTATACCACATCGCTAATCATTATTTTTGTAAATAATAACTATTAATTAGAAAATATAAGGCCCGATTGTCACTAAAAAAAACGCTTGTTTGCGCACAAGAAAGCAATCTCGTTCATTTTTCTATACTGAACGACGACAAATAAGTAAGTAAGTGATTCTCAACCCGCACAGCGAGTGGTCTCAAGCAGCCACCCAGAAGGGGGCTGAAAAGATCGGAGTTGCTTTTTCTGCCGCCGAGTATGCCAAACTGAGCCTTGCGAGTCAAACGCATTATCAATACAGCAGGTTGTGTAAGGTAAAGTGGCGTCAGAAATTCGGTTGGGAATGCCGGAATGACCAATCAAACCTACCCATCGAATGGTACCGTATCAGCCCATAACGACGTTCTGTAAGTCGGGTTACACAATATCGGACGGTTTGGAAGTTTCCGCCTGCAGGGCCTTCCGGACTGCCAGGCCGATCTTTTCGATGGAATAGGGCTTTTTGACATAGGGCCCGGCGCCAAGCGATACGGCTTCCTTGACACGGCTGGTTTCAGCATATCCGGAAGCGATCACCGCCTTTTGCCCGGGCCGGTGAACCAGGATACTTCGGTATGTATCCAGTCCGTCGATTCCCGGCTGCATAATCATATCCAGCAATAGCAGATCCACCGGGTTTTCCCGAACATAGGCGATGGCCTTCTCTCCACTAGACGCGGTGGCGACCGTGTAATTTAATCGCTCAAGCAACACCTTGGCGATGACGCGTTGTTCTTCAATGTCATCGACGACCAGAATGGTTTCCCCTCTTCCCCTGTACGATGCCACAGGCACGGGGGTGTCCTGGTCCCGAAGTTCCTGCCGTGTCATGGGAAAGTACAGTGTAAAGCAAGTCCCTTCTCCCAAAACACTCTGCACATCGATATAGCCCTTGTGATCCTGAATCGCGCCCCAGACCACTGCCATGCCCAGTCCGGTGCCACTTCTGCCCATCACCTTCTTGGTGTAAAACGGTTCAAAAATGCGGGGCAAGTCCGTTTTGGAGATGCCTTCTCCCTGATCCGCGACAGTGAGAATGACGTATTCACCGGCCTCCACGTGGTCATAGCCGCTTACCGGGAGGTCGAGATATCGGCTTCTGGTGGTGATGGTGATAACGCCTCCTCCGGGTTGGGCTTCAACGGCATTGGAGACCAGATTCATCAAGGCTTTTTTCAAATGGACAGACGATCCCGAGATATTCGGCAGATGGGGCTCCAGATCGGCATTCACCTCAACGGAGAAGTTCAGGGACATCATCTCCTGGTGTTCCGGAGAACGAAGATACTCCCTGATCAGGGTGTTGAGATTAAGGACGGTGGTGGTCACCACACCTCTGCGCGCCAGTGTGAGCAGATCCTGTACGATGGCCGCTGCTTTATAGCCGGAGGTCCGAATGGCCTGGAGAGGCCTTTGCATCGGGTCGCTTTCATCCATATCCAGCAAAATCAGATCCGGATAACTGATAATGCCGGACAGCACATTGTTCAGATCGTGGGCCACGCCACCGGCAAGGAGTCCCAAAGCCTCCATTTTTTTGGACCGCACCAGCTGCTCCTGCAAATCTTCTCTTTCCTGCTGAGATTTGAGTCGCTCTGAGATATCCCTCGTTACACCCAAGATACCTGCCGGCATCCCGTCTTCACTCATTATAAAAACAGCCGTCACTTCGCCCCACACCGTAGAGCCGTTTTTGTGCAACAGCTCAAGCTCCAAAGCGACGGAACGCTGATAGTTTTGGGTGGCTTCGGCCAAGGCCAGCTCAGCCTGTAGGGTTTCTGCAGCCAGTTCTAGTGATTTTTCAGGCAGGGTGTCGGCCACATTAGAGCCGATCAGCTCATCCGGCTGCCATCCCTGAAGATGCTTCACCGCCGGGCTGACATAAGTGTAATCCATCTCCATATCCAAGGTGAAAATGACATCGCGGATATTCTCAGTCAAAAGGCGGTACTTGGCCTCACTCCGTCGCAGGGCGCCGGTAAGCTCCTCTTGTTTGGCGGTGGTGCGATGAAGTCCTCGAACCATCATCGCCACTGAAATGGCACTTACCGCGTTCAGCAGGATAAAGCTTGCCCCGGCCGCCATGGCCCTGTAAATGCTGGTGAAAAAAGCGTTCTCCCCTGCCAGGTGGCCAAAAGCAAAAATGTAACCTAAGGCGGCCATGGTAATCGTATTGAGCAGAACGGCAGCGATGGCGCCGTCCAGGCCGATGAGCAACCCGGCAAGAATGGCGCTGGTAAACAGGTAGGCCGGCCCGCCGCTTAGCATGCCCACTTGCAGGCATACATTGAGACCCACCCCATATACCAGGAGAGTGGCGGCAATTGCCCGAAATTTATAGTTCAGCCCGCGAAATAAAAACAGATACCAGGTGCCGAGGTAAACGGCTGAATCAATAAATATTAAACCCCAGAGCCCCTCTCGCAAACCGACGACGATTGCCGGTATGAAGGCGGCAAAAGAGAGTAGCAGGGCAGTCGCCAGAACCGTAAACAGGATGGTCTCGCGCCATTGGGCCAGCGCGTTATCCTCGTCGGCCGCTCGAGGTTGGAGCCAGCGGTAAAATCTTAAGCCATCAGCCTGTTTTTCCCGTTTCGAATCCTCGTGTGTTTTTCCGCTATGTCGCTCCATCATAATCCTGAGTGCCCGCCAAGCGTAGATATTAAAAATCCTTTCTATTCTATCGGTTGATTTGGACAACAACTTTTGTTTTTTCTATGGAACTATTGGCACCTTCAGTTGTATCTATTTGTAAAGGCTGGCCGATGTTAACGAAAAATTATAGATGGTCATGAAGCTGAATCAGGAAAACAAAATAATCACACGCGTCCAAGCGGGTGAAACCTCTGAATTCGAACATCTGATTCGATGTTATCAGGAGGCGGTTTTTCGGATTCTGCAAAACCTGGTTCAAAACCAGATGGTCGAAGATTTGGCACAGGATGTTTTTTTATCCGCCTTCGCGCAGATCCGGCGGTTCGATCCGCAAAAGGGCAGGTTTCGGTCCTGGCTGTATGCCATTGCCCGGAACCGTGCTCTGAATGCCCGGCGTAAAAAACGCGAGTCCTTGCTGCCCGACCCGCCGGAAATGGTTCAAAGATGCACACCGGTTGACGATCTGATGGCCAAGGAGGTCTTCAGACACCTGGATGCGGCGTTGAAGGCCATGCCGTTTCAGGATCGCAGCATCTTCGTGTGGGCAGAACTGGAAGGACTCTCTTATGCTGAAATCGCCCGCCTTGAGGAGCTGCCCCTGGGAACGGTAAAATCTCGCCTGGCCCGGATACGGGCCAAGTTGAAAAACGCACTTAACAAAATGAGCAATTGAGCCATGAATGACGATTATTTTTACACCCACTGGATCCACCATCGACGGAAGACCTCGGTGCCCGATGGATTTGCGCAACGGATCGTTGAATCCATCGAGGGTCAAACCGCGGCACCTGAAACAGTTCCCGCCCAAGCTGCCGGCGACATCGCCCATCGACTCGTGAACTGGGCAGCCGCCATTTCCATGGTGCTGCTCGGTATTTTCCGGCTGTACTATATCACGGTGAACCTTTTATTCGGGAGTCTCTGATGAACAACCCATCGAACCCAACTGACCGAATTGTCCGCAGACCCGTTGTGGCCATTTTGTTGTCCGTGGCGGCCACCGGCCTGGGGCACATCTATTGCGGCCGCCTGACCAAGGGCCTGATTCTGTTTTTCGCCAGTTTCGCCTTTGCCCCGGTCATGGTCCGGGCGGCTCAAAGTACAGCATCCACCGGTCTGTTGCTGATAGTGATCGGATCCATCCTTCTGATGCTGGCCGTCTTTTTTTACGCCGCCGTGGATGCCGGACTGCTGGCCCGCCGTATCGGTTCCCATTATGCGCCAAAGGAGTACAATCGCTGGTATCTCTATCTGTTATTGATCGCCGTCGCCGTGGGCTATCCGTCCAACATGTCCGGGACGATTCGTGAGCACGTTCTGCAGGCCTTTAAAATCCCGAGCACCAGCATGGCGCCCGGTATTTTACCGGACGACCGGGTATTCCTGAACAAGGCCGTCTATGGGATACATCCTCCGCAGCGCGGTGACGTGGTGGTTTTTATCTATCCGGACGATCGAAGACTCTATTTTATTAAGCGCCTTGTGGCCCTGCCGGGCGACAGCATCGAGATCAAGGACAACAAAGTCTGGATCAATGATCAGCCTTTGGCGTACACAAATACGTATCCGAAAGCTATCAACTTCAAAGCGAAGAAGGAAACCGCCTATCTGCAAGAGCGAAACCATCGTCGGAATTATGCGATCATGATCGAAAATAACAATGCCGCCAACATGGCAAAAACCACCGTACCGCACGGCCACTGCTTCGTCTTGGGCGACAACCGCGCCAACAGCCGCGATAGCCGCCACTTCGGCCCCGTTCCCCTGGCCGATGTCAAAGGCCGCGTGGACTATATCTACTGGCCGGCTTTGAAATGGTCGCGCTTTGGTAAAATTCGCTTTAAAGGGCAGACATGAAGCATATGAATTGTTGGCGGATTAAATTGAATATGAAAAATGTCTATCGACTCCTCATCGCGATGGGTTGCTTATTTTGTATTTCTGGTTGTGCCTTGTATGATGGAATCATTAACTATTTTAATTCAACTGATCATTACTTAACATTCAAGCAAGATCAGAGAATTATGTATGAACCAGGAGCAGAGGAATTTGCCGCAATTATAGCATCTGATCTTCCTTTAGCTGTCCAGAAAGTTGAGTCTCGACAGTATTCCGCATTTCCGGATAAGATCATGATCTATGTGACGAAAACTCCAGAGAGCTTTAAGAAAATGACAGGTCGCGGTGTTTCTGCAATGATGTATCGAAAAAGTGTTTTTCTATCTCCAAAGCTTTTAAAAAAACCAGATACTATTAAGCTTTACGTTGCCCATGAGTTATCTCACCTGCATTTGCATCAACATCTCGGAGATTATGCTTATTTGTGTGTTCCATCATGGTTTCTTGAGGGTTTGGCAGCTTTTGTCAGTGATGGTGGTGGTGCTGAAAAAGTTACTGACGATGAAGTTAGGGAATCAATTCGATCTGGGAATCATTTCATTCCGTTTGAAAATGCAGGTTTAAGCGATGTGTTTCGCCCCAGATATGCCAGTTATTTTAAAATCAGGCATGAATTTAAACATCATCTGTTTTATCGCCAATGCATGCTTTTTATAGGATTTTTGGAAAAAGAACACCCTGAACAGTTTAGAAAATTTTTAATTGATTTAGAAAATGGGATAGATTTTTCTGATACATTTCGCTTATCATTTGGAGCAGATGCCATCACAAAATGGAATGAATTCAAAACTCAAATCATCGAAATCGAACCAGACCCGGAAGCTGACCCAAGGGCCTTGCGTCCCTCGGTCAGCTCATAGCCGCCGTTGGGCAGGATGCCATAGCTAATTCTTGTTCGTTTTTTTCCTCATAGCTTTATTACTTGCCTTTGATCAAACAAATGCTTCTTTGTCAAATGTGTAGGCCTGACCCCTTTGGGACTTTTCGCAGGATCACATTTCGTTATTGACGGTGGCCCATTTCTCTATTTTTTTCGACAGCTCTTCCGGATTTATTGGTTTTGACATATAGTCATCCATTCCATGGTCGAGGCATCTTTGCCTGTCTTCTTTCATCGCATGGGCCGTCATGGCGATGACAGGAATGTTGTGATTCCTTACTTTTGAATCGGGATTCCGTATTGTTTTTGTTGCCTCAAAACCATCCATTTCCGGCATCTGAACATCCATTAACACCAGGTCGTATGAATCCTTTTCCAGGGCGTTTACGGCTTCCATGCCATTTACCGCGATATCCGCTTTATAACCCAGTTTTTTCAAGATATTCATGGCCACCTTTTGATTAATATCGTTGTCTTCAGCAAGCAGAATGCGAACATGTCGTTTTTCATTTTCTCTGATCGTGTACTTGGTGACGATTTTTGATGGATCATTGGCCGGATACATTGTTTTTTTCCCGATAACCGTCTTCAGACAACTGTTGAGGTCCGACATCTTTACGGGCTTATTCAGGTATCCGGAAAATCCGATTTTTTTCAGCCTTTTCACATCACCTCTCAGCCCCAACGAGGTGAGCATAACAAGCGCGGTGTTATTTTTCAGTTCAGGACGCTGCATGATCCTTTTGCCAAGAGTTTCTCCGTCCATTTCCGGCATCTGCATATCGAAAATGGCTATGTCAAACGGATGGCCCTTGGTCTGCGCCTGTTCAAGCATTTCCAACGCCATTTTTCCATTCGAGGCCTCTTCATAGAGACATTCCCAGGGCTCGAGCATCTCTTTTAAAACGGAACGATTCGTTTCATTCTCATCCACTATCAGGATGCGTTTTCCTCGAATATCTTTGGAAACCATATCTTCGGGCAACTTCTGCGAAGATTTCTTTTCCAGGACAACGGTAAACCAAAACGTGGAGCCCTGATGCCCTGTGCTTTTTACACCGATTTGTCCTCCCATCATCTCACACAGTTTTTTTGAAAGAGCCAGACCAAGACCTGTGCCACCATACTTCCTGGTGTGAGATGTATCGACTTGTGAAAATGACTTGAACAATCGATCAAGACGATCTCCAGGAATCCCTATCCCGGTGTCGGCGACTTCAAACCTGATTGTTATCTGGTTGTTTTCTTCCTTCTCATGAGTCACAAGAATAGCGACCTCTCCCTTTTCGGTAAACTTGACGGCATTGCCGATAAGATTCATGAGAACTTGCCGTATCCTTCCGGGATCACCGCTAACAAACGTTGGTACTTCGTGATGAATCAAACAGGGCAATTCCAGCCCCTTTTTGTGGGCTGTCATCGCAAGGGTATCCACAACATCTTCTACTGTGGTTCTTAAATCGAAATCTATGGTTTCAAGTTCGAGTTTGCCGGCTTCGATTTTTGAACAATCCAAAATCTCGTTGATGATGCCGAGCAGTGATTCACCGCTTTTCATTACGATTTTGGCATATTCACGTTGTTCCTCGGTCAATTCCGTCGAAAGTAAAATGCCTGTCATGCCAATGATGCCGTTCATGGGCGTTCTGATTTCATGGCTCATATTCGCGAGAAAATCGCTCTTTGCCCGAGTGGCTGTCTCTGCAACCTCTTTGGCCTTGATCAAAGCCTCCTCTGCCCTTTTACGGTCGGTGATGTCCTTAAAATCCTCGACAATGCCGATCAATTCGCCATCCGGCTTGCGAAACGGCGTGGCCGTGAGTAAAAAATATGCCTTGGTCTCTTCGGAAATATCTCTCTCAACCTCACACTCAATTCGCTTCTCACCCTGCAATATTCTGGTAAGCGCGCATTGATCTGTATGGCACGCTTTTCTGTGCAGTCCCTCATAACATTTTTTTTGAACCGCTTCCGTTTCACTCATTTTCAACCAACTGGTCAAAGTCTCGTTGACTCTAAGCACATTGAAGTTCTTATCGACCAGGCGCATGCCGTGGGCAGTGGTTTGGAAAATCTGATTGACTTCCGCATTGGCCGTTTCAACCTCTACCGCCATTTTATGGGTACAATCAACGGCCTCCTTGAGCTGCCTGTTGGTGGACATCAATGCTTTGTGAGATGAATTCAGTTTCCGGTTAAGATGTGAAAATTTAATCGAGGTAATAATCATCACAAGAAAAACACTGAGGATCGCCAGAAGCCATTCCCAGTAATTTTTAAGAACATCCAGAAGCGTCACTTTTCCTATGTCTTGGTAAGGGCCAATCTTGAGTTCTCGAAGACACTCGTGTACGGGCTCGTAGTTAAGGGGAATTGTCCAACCGGCGCATTTTGCCGCCCTTGCTGCAGTACTGTCAGGGGGCATGGCAAATAAAGCCATGGTCACACTCTCGGCCAACTCTCCCGGGGTATGCTTGACTTTCGCCATTGGCCACTCCGGATACAGTCTTGTGGAACATCGAAAAGGAATTTCTTTCTCTGTAGCACTCGGCGGATCAAATATATAAAAATCTTTCAGGTCAATTTTGCCTTCTCCCTGCATTCGCTCAAGGGTGTCCGTTCTTACGGTGCCGGCATCTGCGGCGCCCTCTTTTACAGCATAGACAACAGCATCGTGCGTACCACCGAACATCATCGCCTTAAAATCGCTATTCGGGTCCAGCCCTTTGAGTTTCAGCTCCCTCCAAGCCATTCTCCACCCCCCAAAAGATGTTTCCTTAACAGCCATGAAACGCTTTCCCTGGAGGTCACTGAATGATCGAATGTTATCACGGTCGGCCCTGCAAAAAATAACACCGCCGAATTTGGTGTACACGCCTCCCAAACGGCGGTTTTTCAACGTCGCAATCCGGTTTATTCCGTACCATCTTTCCAACTCCACATAGAATGAAGAGTTGGCCAGCACAAAATTCACCTCCCCTTTTTCAACCGCCCCGTAAATTTCACTAAAATCCAGAGGCACAATGATAAATGTTTTTTCAGGTAGGGTGTCGGTCAGATATTTTGCAGTAGGTCTCCACATTGTCAGGCATTGTTCACGCCCCCTCTTGGCGAGCACGCCTATTTTTATGGTTTCATCTGCCGCCAATCCGTCGGTGATACTCATAATTGCGATGATCAGGTATATGAAAAGTCCGATAACGGTCTTTTGGGTGAATCTAATCATCCAATGGAATCCGCTTATCATATAACCTCCAAGGCCGGACGGATTGGATTCTTCCTTTTTTTCTCTTTTAAACCCGTTGGGCGAGCAGATTTCATCCAGTATGTCTCAGCTAAGAGGAGTTCCGCAGCCGGGTCATCAAATAGGGCGAAAAAACATAATTCAGACCCGAGATCTTGCACAAAATGTGCCGCGCATTCAACGGCTTGGAGGATGGTGATTCAAGGCACATCAAACAATCCATTTTTTTGGATAGGCAATTTTGAAGGCAAGACAGGGGGGGGGTACTGCCGGAAAGCTGTTTTACGCAGGGTAGTCGTCCATTCCGGCCATATTCCAATGGAACCGTGTCTGTTTCTATCGGACCTGATCAGGTATAATCCGTGTATGAAGGCCTGGAAAGGTAAATGGCCAATAAGGCTCCGGCATGATCATCATGACAAAGATCATATCAGAATATAAGCCAAAAATTTGACACAACGGTCATTGACAATCACAAGTAAAAGCTCAAACTCTATTGGCTTGTCGATATTTGAATTTTGATATTTGATCTTCGGTGAGATAAACTTTATAACAATCCGTATTGTTGCCTGGATGCGTACACCCATTACAGCAGGAGTTTCTCTTGAGCCATAAACGCAATGTCTATCTACAGATGAAATCTTTGGCCGAGGCACGTGAGATTGTGCTGGGGGCCTTTGTTGACGGACGCTCCCTCGCAGTGGAGACCGTAGCGACACCGGATGCGGTGGGGCGGATATTGGCCGGGCCGGTGACGGCCCGATTATCATCGCCCAATTTTCATGCGGCGGCCATGGATGGGATTGCCGTAGTCGCCGAATTCACCTTCGGCGCCCATGCGTCGAGACCTAAAGATCTGCGCATGGGACAGGATGCGTTTTACGTAAATACCGGACATGTGTTGCCGCCGGGCACCAATGCGGTGATCATGATCGAGCATGTGCAAGAACTTGAAGACGGCCGGGTGCAGATCGAAGCGCCGGCCTTTCCATGGCAGCATGTGCGCAAAATGGGTGAGGATATCGTGGCCACCGAGCTGCTTTTTGCCCGCCATCACCAGGTGTCTGCGTATTGCGTGGGCGCCATGCTGTCCGCCGGTCTGTTTGAGGTGGAGGTGTTGGCTCGCCCCAAAGTGGTGATCATTCCCACCGGATCGGAATTGGTGGATTGGCGCCGCACCCCGGCCAACGCCGTTGCTCCGGGGCAGGTGATAGAGTCGAATGCTTATGTGCTCTCCGCCATGGTTGAAGCCGCGGGTGGCTGCTGCCGGCGTCTTGAGAAAATCGGTGATGATCCGGCACAGATTCAGGAAGCGATTGGCAAGTCCGTCGAGGATCCGGCCGTTCAGTCGGTGCTGATTACCGGTGGCTCATCGGCGGGTTCCGAGGATTTTGCGCGCACGGCCATTGCCGCACAAGGTGATGTGTTGGTCCATGGCGTGACCATGATGCCGGGCAAACCCGTGATCGTAGGCAATGTTTCTCAAAAGCCGGTGTTCGGCATTCCCGGGTATCCGGTGTCGGCCATCATGGCTTTCGAACAGTTGGTGCAGCCTTTGTTGGCAAGATGGTTGGGCCAGCCTGAACCCCAACGCCTTGAGGTGGATGTTCTGCCAACCCGCAAAATTGCATCCAAGCTGGGGGTGGAGGAGTTTGTGCGGGTCAAAATCGGTCGGGTGGGCGAAAAAATGGTGGCCACCACATTGCCCAGAGGTGCCGGGCAAATTACCAGCATTACCGAAGCCGACGGCATCATCCGCATTCCCGCCCATGTGGAAGGCATTCCGGCACAAGCGCCTGTTAAAGCTGAGCTGCTGCGCTCCATGCAGCATATTGATCGCACCGTGGTCATTGTGGGCAGCCATGACAATAGTCTGGATCTGCTGGCCGATGAATTGCGCGCCCAAAGCGCCCACCTGACGATTTCCTCCAGCCATGTGGGCAGCATGGGGGGGTTGATGGCCGTCAAGCGTGGCGTTTGCCATGTGGCCGGCAGCCACTTGTTGGATGAAAGCGACGGCAGCTATAATCTTGCCTACATTCAAAAATACCTGCCCGATGTGCCGGTGCGGCTGATTCATCTGGTCAACCGGGAGCAGGGCTTAATGGTGCCCCCCGGTAACCCCAAAACCATCGCGGGCATCGAAGATCTGACCCGGGAGGATGTGCGTCTGGTGAATCGGCAGGGGGGATCGGGGACGCGTATTTTGCTGGATTATAAACTCAAACAATTGGGTCTTGCCGGGGACCGGATCAATGGCTATGACAATGAGGAGTTCACCCACATGGCGGTGGCAGTGGCCGTGTTGAGCGGCGCCGCCGATGTCGGCTTGGGGATATATGCAGCGGCCAAGGCGCTGGGTCTGGATTTTGTGCCGGTGGTGACCGAGCAGTATGATCTGGTGATTCCGGTCGAGCATTTTGAAACCGCATCCATCCAAGCGATGCTGCGCGTGATCCAAAGTGACACCTTTCAAAAGCGGGTATCGGCATTGGGGGGTTACCATACCGAATCCACCGGCAAGGTATTGCTGTGATCCGGCACAACCACTATCGCTTTATCGAGCATACCGCTGATTTTAGGTTGGAGATTCTGGGTGTTGATGAGAAGGCCCTGTTCACCACGGCGGCCGCCGCACTGTTTGATCTGGTCACCGATGCCGCTCTTTTAAAAGGGCAACAGGACCAACGTATAGAATTGACCGGTCAGGATTGGCCGGATTTGATGGTGAACTGGCTGCGTGAATTGCTCTATTTATGGAACGGCGAAGAGCGACTCGTTCACAAAGTCCGTATTGAAACCCTTGAACCCACCCGTCTGCATGCCGTTGTATCCACCGATGCCTACATCCCGGAGCTGCACCCGATCAGAAATGAGATCAAAGCGGTCACCTATCACCAGATTGAAGTGGCGCCCCATGACGGGGGCTGGCGTGCCAGGGTAATTTTCGATATCTGAACCCAACCCAGAACCAGGGGGGACACCGCATGGAAATCAAGCGTATCGATGACTACCGATGGCAGGTGCCGCCTTTTGGCGCCATGCGGGTGCCGGGGATCGTTTTTACCAGTGCCAAGATGCTGGACCAGCTGCGCAAAGAAGAGGCTTTGAAACAAGTGGCCCATGTGGCCGCTTTGCCGGGCATCGTCAAAGCATCCATGGCCATGCCCGATATTCACTGGGGTTATGGATTTCCCATTGGCGGTGTGGCGGCGTTCGATTGGCAAGAGGGCGTGGTCTCACCCGGCGGAGTGGGGTACGATATCAATTGCGGTGTGCGCCTGGCCGCCACCGACCTGCATCACGATGAGGTCAAGGACAAGGTCCGCTTGCTCGTGGAGGCCCTTTTCCGCAAAGTGCCTTGCGGTGTGGGATCCACAGGATCGCTGAAGCTCTCGCTGGCGGAAGAAAAAAAGGTGCTGGTCCAGGGCAGCCAATGGGCGGTGCGCCGGGGTTTCGGCACAGACCCGGATGTCGCGCATACCGAAGATCGCGGCTGCCTGCCCGGTGCGGATCCCCAGGTGCTCAGCGAACGCGCGCTGACCCGCGGCCGCAAACAGTTGGGGACCCTGGGATCGGGCAACCACTTTTTGGAAGTCGGGGTGGTGGATGAAATATTTGATGCATCGGCCGCGGATGCTTTCGGCCTTTTCCACGGCCAGGTCACGCTGATGATCCATAGCGGCTCGCGGGGACTGGGCTACCAGGTCTGTGATGATGCCCTGGCGTTTATGGCCAAGTATGTCAAGACCCTCAACATCGCATTGCCTGACCGCCAGTTGGCTTGCGCCCCCATCCAGTCGGATGCCGGCCGTCGCTATATGCAGGCCATGGCCTGCGCCGCCAACTATGCGTATGCCAATCGCCAAATCATGCTGCACCTGTGTCGGCAGGCCTTCGAGCAGACCCTGCACATCAGCCCCCGCGCTTTGAATATGCACCTGGTCTATGATGTGTGCCACAACATTGCCAAAAAAGAGCAGCATTGTGTCGATGGCCAAACACGCTGGGTCTGTGTCCACCGCAAAGGGGCCACGCGTGCCTTTGGACCGGGCCGGCCGGAGTTGAGCGAAGACTACCGTGAGACAGGCCAACCCATTTTGATTCCCGGCGATATGGGTACCGCCTCTTATGTGTTGGCGGGCACCCAACGGGCCATGGACGAGACCTTCGGTTCCACCTGCCATGGCGCGGGCCGGGTGCTGAGTCGCACGGCAGCCAAAAAGAAAAGCAAAGGCCGGGCCATTGGGCGTGAATTGGAAGACAAAGGCATTCTGGTGCGCTGGACCGGCCGCTGGACCATGGCCGAAGAGATGCCGGAAGCGTATAAGGATGTTTCTGAAGTGGTGGCGGTGGTGCATGGGGCCGGAATTTCAAAGAAGGTCGCCAGATTAAAGCCTATTGCGGTAGTGAAGGGATAGCACGTGACACCTTTTTTACCCTACATAGGGCTTGTTTCTTATCCATCTGCGCGATAGATTGCCGGGACGCTTTTTTTTGGCTGAGATAGCGCCATGGGAGCTTTGGGCCATCCATCTTTAAAAATAGGAGCGGTGTTGCACTTAAAAAAATCGATCCGGACCTGTTTCATTTTGGTTTTTATGATACTGTTTGCTTTCACGCCTTACGCGGTTATGGGCAATAGAACGCTATCGGCGGGAGATGCTGCCGAAGATGTGACGGCAATGTCCCTGGGCCAGGCGATCATTTTGGGCATCGTCGAAGGGCTTACCGAGTATTTGCCGGTCAGTTCCACGGGGCATTTGCTGCTGGCGCAACGGCTGATGGGCATCGGCAATTCCACCTCCGGTACGCCGGAGGAAAATCAACGTACCAAAGACGCTGCCGACGCTTACGCCATATGCATTCAGGCGGGTGCCATTGTTGCGGTGCTGGGATTGTATTTCAGACGCGTAAAACAAATGGCGCTGGGAGCGTTGGGTAGAGATACGAACGGACGTCGATTGCTGATCAACGTGGCGGCCGGATTTATGCCCGCAGCCATTATCGGGCTGCTGTTCAACAAACTCATCAAGGCCTACCTGTTCGGCCTATGGCCGGTGGTGGCGGCGTGGTTTGTGGGTGGCGTGGTGATTCTGGCGGTAAGCTGGTGGAACCGAAAGGGCGGCCGGACATTTCGCGACGGACGGCTGCTCGATGATATGACCTGGAAAATGGCGCTCATCATTGGTTTCGTGCAGTGTATCGCCATGTGGCCGGGGGTGAGCCGCAGTCTGGTGACCATTGTGGGCGGTTTGCTGGTTGGGCTCTCGCTGTCGGCTTCGGTGGAATACAGCTTTTTGTTGGGTGTGGTGACACTGGGCGCGGCCACGGCCTATGACGCCCTCAAACAGGGTCAGGTCATGTTGCAGACCTTTGAGGCCCTTCCGCTTGCCGTCGGTTTGCTGTTCGCGTTCATGGCGGCGGTCGTTTCGGTGAAATGGATGGTGGCCTATCTGAATCGTCATGGGCTGACCGTTTTCGGGTATTACCGGGTGGCCCTGGCGTTGGTGACGATGGTGTGGATGACCACTCTATCCATCTGATTTGAGAATCGGTCTGACGCCGATCCTGCGAAGATCATCTGCCTGGCAACCCCTGATTCAGCGTAAGGCCGGTCTTTGTCCCGGCCTGTTGGATCGCCTCAGATCGGCAACACGCAATGGACGTCGCCGGCAACGCGTTTAATCGTGTCCCCTTACGGGATTGACCCAATGACTGGCTCTCTGAGCCTGGATATTTACAAATAAAGCAAGGAGTATACCATGTTAAACCCGGAAATATTTCGGCAATATGATATTCGCGGTATTGCCGGCAAAGACATGAATGAAGCCGATGTGACTTTGCTGGGCAAAGGGATCGGCACCTACCTGGCCCGCCAGGGCCATACCTATCTGGCTGTGGGCCGTGATTGCCGTGAAACCGCCGATGCCTACACCGAACATTTGATCGCCGGTTTGAATGCAGTGGGGTGCAAAGTGGTGGACATCGGCATGTGTCCCACGCCGGTCGCCTACTTCGCCATCCGCCATCTGGAAACCCAGGGGTGCGTTATGGTAACCGCCAGTCACAATCCTCCCGAGTACAATGGTTTTAAAATCTGCAGTGGGGTGGACTCGGTCTACGGGGAGCAGATCCAGCAGATCCGTCAGTTGATTGATTCCCAGGATTTTGCAACGGGACAAGGCCATATCGACAAATATGAGATTATACCGCCCTACATCGATTACGTGTTGGAGAATATTAAATTAGACCGCCCCTTGCGCGTGGGCGTGGATGGGGGCAACGGCACGGGGGGGCTGACGGCGGTGCCGATTTTAAAGGGTCTGGGATGTGAGCTGCACGAGCTTTACACCGAACCCGACGGCACCTTTCCCAACCACGAAGCCGATCCCACGGTCGCCCAAAATATGACCGATCTGGCGGCCCTGGTCGCCGATCAAAAACTGGATGTGGGCATCGCCTACGACGGTGACGGGGACCGCATCGGGGTCGTCGACGCGGACGGTACACTGATATACGGTGATCAATTGATGATTGTCTTCAGCCGTGAGATTTTGTCGCGCAAACCCGGCGCCACCTTCATCTCCGAAGTGAAATGCTCCCAAACCCTGTATGATGATATCACCCAACATGGCGGCAATGCCATTATGTGGAAAACCGGTCACAGCATGATCAAGCAGAAGATGAAAGAAGAAAAAGCGGCCTTGGCCGGAGAAATGAGCGGCCATATCTTTTTTGCCGACCGCTATTTCGGATTCGATGATGCGGTCTATGCCACCTGCCGCCTTTTGGAGATCTTGGCCGCTACCGGCAAGCGCATCGGCGAGTTGCTGGCGGATGTCCCCAAAACATACAATACACCGGAAATTCGGGTCGAATGTCCGGACAAAATTAAATTCAAAGTGGTCGAGCAGGTGACTGAATACTTCCGCGGGCGGCAAGAGGTGATTGATATCGACGGCGCCCGCGTTTTATTCGGGGATGGTTGGGGACTGGTCAGGGCTTCCAACACCCAGCCCGCATTGGTGCTGCGCTTTGAAGCCATGACCGAAAAGCGCCTGGCGGTCATTCGAGAAACTGTGGAGTCGGCCCTGGAAAAAATTAAAAAAGAATTTTAATTGAGATATAAGCTGGATAAAAAGATCTTCGGCACCCTGTTCTTTTCTCTCCTGGCCACGATTACCGGCGTGGGGATCGTGGTGCCGTTGCTGCCGGTCTATGCGCGCCATTTAGGCGCCAGCGGGTTATACATCGGGATGATCTTTGGGGCGTTTTCCCTTTCCAGGACCTTTTTGCTGCCCGTTTTCGGCCGCTGGTCCGACCGCAAAGGCCGCAAGCCATTTATTTTGACGGGTCTTTTCGCCTATGCGTTGGTGTCAGTGGCCTATATCTTGTTTACCCAGGTCAACCAACTGATCATCATCCGCTTTTTCCAAGGCATGGCCTCCGCCATGATCATGCCGGTGATTCAGGCCTATGTAGGGGATTTAACGCCCCAGGGCCGCGAAGGTTTTGTGATGGGGGTTTTTAACATGTCCCTGTTTTTCGGGCTCAGCGTGGGGCCTGTGGCCGGTGGTGTGATCAGCGATCACTTCAGCCTGCAGGCCGCTTTCATCTGCATGGGCATCCTGGCCCTGGTCGGTTTCGGGCTTTGCCTGGTCCTGTTGCCCCCCACCCGGTCCGAAGTGGCCTTGCGCAAGGGAACCCCCCCCATCCGATGGCGCGCCATTGTGGGGGATCGGGTGATAGCCGGGCTATTTGCCTTTCGCATGGCCTATACGGCCTGCATTGGGATCATATGGGGTTTTTTGCCCGTGCTGGCGGACGCCACCCTTGGGCTCAACAGCGCACAGATCGGCGTCCTGGTCATGCTGGGCGTGCTGGTCAGCGGCCTCATTCAGGTGCCGATGGGGTATCTGGCGGACCGCGCCAATCGTAAGGCGATGGTGATCATCGGCGGTGGTCTGGCCGCCGGAGCCGTTCTGGCCTATCGATGGGCCACCGATTATCCCACGATGCTGATGATCAGTGTGGGCTTTGGTTTGAGCGGCGGCGTTGCCATGCCGGCCATGATGGCCGTGGCAGTGTTGAAAGGCAGCCAAACCGAATCCATGGGGTCGGTCATGGCGGTGCTCACCGTGGCCCACAGCCTGGGGATGTTGGTCGGGGCCATCCTGGCGGGCCTGATGATGGACTGGTTTGATCTGAGAGTGGCCTTCATCCTGGGCGCATGCATCATGGCGGCAGGAACCGCCTTTTTCGGCTTCAGTGCGTTGGGCCAAAATATTAAAGCCGGTAACACTTAAACCTGTTGGAATGCAGGGTGAGACGGATGGTGGAAAATTTTGTGTTTTGTTTTTAGTGTTTGGTGTTTCGTATTGTGGTGGGGTAATACACACGATATGCTAAACACAAAATGCCAAACACCCAGCTAGTTTCATCATAAAAGTTATAAAGGATTAATTAGAAAACGAACTGCAGACCTCTATCGTAAGGCTTTCCATGCAAATGCGATTCACACGGCTAGAGCTGGCGGGTTCTCTGGGAGACTTGGGCACTTTACTGCCGTTGGCCATGGGGATGATTCTCATCAATGGGTTGAGCCCCAGTGGTATTTTCTTCTCGGCGGGCTTGTTCTACATTGCTTCCGGTCTTTATTTCAAAGTGCCCACGGCCGTGCAGCCCATGAAAGTGATCAGCGCCTATGCGGTGGCGTCGGCCTTGAGCGCCCAGCAAATTCAGGCGGCCACCCTGATCATGGCGTTGGTCTTGTTGGGGGTGGGCGCCAGCGGCGCCATGGCATGGATCAGCCGGCATACACCCAAGACGGTCATCCGCGGGGTGCAGCTTTCCACGGGTATCCTGCTCATGGCAGAGGGCATCAAGTGCATGCTGGGCAACAATACCTTGCAGCTCCTCAGACAAGTGAGCGAGCCTTATCTTGCCGTACAAGCCATTGGTCCGCTGCCCATCGGCATCCTTATCGGCGTTGCCGGTGTGGTTTTGACCTTGCTGCTGCTCAACAACTCCAAATTTCCGGCCGCTCTGGTGATCATCGGGTTTGGCATCGTGACCGGTCTTGTTTTCGGTGCTTTTAAGGAAGTGGCGGATGTGGGGCTTCAGATCAACTTGCCGGAGCTGCTGCCGCTGGGCTTGCCCGGCCGGATCGATTTGACCTTTGCCTTCTTTGCCCTGGTGCTGCCCCAGATACCCATGACCCTGGGCAATGCGGTATTGGCCAATGCGGATCTGTCCGGGGAATTATTCGGTGAGGCATCCGGTCGCGTTACCGGCAAGGCCCTTTGCATCAGCATGGCCATCGCCAACTTAGGCGCTTTTATGTGGGGTGGCATGCCCATGTGCCATGGCGCCGGCGGATTGGCGGCGCATTTCCGTTTTGGGGCGCGCACCGCCGGCTCGAATCTGATCATCGGCATCTTTATGGTGGTGCTGGTGCTGGTGGTGGGCGATCAGATCGTGGCGCTTTTTCATTTGATCCCCCTGGCCGTTCTGGGTGTCTTGCTCCTTTTTGCCGGCAGTCAACTGGCCCTGACCCTGGTGGATCTATCCACCCGCGCAGAGCTTTTTATCACCCTCACCATGTTGGGGGTCACCCTGGCCACCAACCTGGCGGTGGGATTTGCTGCGGGGTTGGCCCTGGCAATGCTGCTGCGCTGGACAAAGATTGAGATTTAGCTTTCTTAAAGTTCTTCCGGGATAAAGGCCACCACGTCATCGATGCGGCCTGCGTCGGCAAAAAGCATCACCAGGCGATCGATCCCCAGGGCATTGCCGGTGGCTGCGGGCATGGCCTCCAGGGCATCGAGAAACGCTTCCGGCAGCGGATAGATTTTTTTGCCGGCTTTTTGCCGATGGGCCAGTTCAGTGGTGAAACGCCGGCGCTGCTCGACCGCGTCGGTCAGTTCCGTGAAGGCATTGCACAGCTCCAGGCCGGCGATGTAGAGTTCAAAGCGCTCGGCTACCCGGGGCGGGTTGCCTTTCAGCCGCGCCAGGGCGGCGTGGGCCGCGGGATAATCGTATAAAATCAACGGCTGCGGCTTTCCCAGATGGGGTTCGATCTCAAGCCCCATGATCTCATCAAAACGACCGTTTTCCAAGGCCGCCGCCATGTTCATGGAGCCGAAGCGTTCAAATGCCGCTGCAACGCTGAGCCGTGGCCAGGGCGGGCTCAGGTCCAGGGTGGCGTTTTGATAGGTGATTTTAGGATAGCGATTCAAGGCCGTGGCCACATGGGCGATCAGCGCCTGGCACTGGTCCATCATATGGGTATAGTCCACTCCCGCCGTATACCACTCCAACAGGCTCATCTCGGGCAGGTGGCGCCGGCCGCGCTCTTTTTGACGAAAACATCGGCAAATTTGATAGATCCGCGGGTAACCCGCGGCCAGCAGGCGTTTCATGCACAGTTCGGGCGACGTTTGCAGATACCACCCATTGCTGGGTTGGGCATCGATGTGCGCTTCAGGGGCCGGAGACGGAATGCGCACCGGGGTTTCTACCTCCAGGTAGTCCTGCGCTGAAAAAAACTGCCGGATGGCCGTGATGATTTCGGCGCGCAAGATCAGGTTCCCGCGAAGGGTGGATTGGCGGAAAAAGCGGCTGCCGGAATCGGGTTGGGATCGTTGGCCCGGGGTACGGTTTGAAGTGGGGTCTCTCCTATTTGCGGTCATAGTGATCTGTGATGCGATTTTGTAAAAAGGTATGGTCGAATGCTTCGGCATCCGCCGTCTCATACCAGCGCCGGCCTTGTTCCTCACAGGCGCTGCAGGCTTTGCGTGGAATATGGACGGCCAGAATGCGATGGCCTTTGGCCTTGGATTCGATTCTCAGGGCGCCGGCGCAGTCATCGCAGATTTGAAGGGTCTCGTTTTGCGATTCCTGGATGTTGTCCGTATCGTAAAAGATGTTTCGCGTGCGCCGGTGGCTGTCGGGCTTGGCGCGCATCTGCTCCCTTAGCCGGTGGCGTTGTTCCCAGCGGTCCAACACCCGTTCGCCCACCTGCTCGATATAACTTGTGATTTCATCGGATTGGCGCAGCGCAAGGGGATCGTAATCCGGCTCTTGCAGGTGGCTGTAATCCAGTCCCGCCATGGCCAGGATAATGCCGGTGTTGACATAGGGCAGAGCCCCTTCGATGGCGTAGCCGCCCTCTAAAACGGCGATATCGGCTTTGAGTAAGGCGGTCAGCTCGGCATAGCCGTGGGCCGAAAAATTCATGTTGGTGATGGGATCGGAGTAGTGGTTGTCCTGACCCGCCGAGTTGATGATCAGCTGGGGTTTGAAATCCGCCAATATGGGCAGCACCATCTCTTTGATGGCATAGAGAAATCCCGCTTCGGACGTCAGGGGCGGCAGGGGGATGTTGACCGTGGTACCGACGGCATTGGGGCCGCCCAATTCGTCCAAAAATCCCGAACCCGGATAGAGGGTGCGCCCATCCTGATGAATGGAAATAAACAGGGTGTCGGGATCATGCCAATAGATATCCTGGGTGCCGTCGCCATGGTGGCAGTCCGTATCCACAATAGCCACGCGGTCCACACCGTAGGCCTGGCGCAGGTGTTCGATCATGATGGCTTCGATGTTCACGTTGCAAAATCCGCGCGCCCCATGGACCACGCGATTGGCATGGTGCCCGGGCGGCCGGACCAGGGCAAAGCCGCGCTTGACCCGGCCGTCCATGACCGCCCGGCCGATGGTTTTAGCGCCACCGGCACTGATGAAGTGGGATTCGGTCATCACGGACCGGGGGTCGGGCACACAAAAATGAGCACGTTGAATATCTTCGACGGTTACCAGGTCCGGCTTCAACTCCACCATGCCCTCGATATCCAGGAGTCCCTCTTCAAATACCTGGTCCTGGGTATACAACAGCCGCTCCTCCCGCTCCGGGTGGGTGGGGCTGATGGCCCAATCAAAGGCCGGGAAAAAGACCAGTCCGGTTTTATGTTTGGCTGTCAGCATAATATCCAGCTCTTGGTTCATAGTTCATAATTCGATCACCGCTCACCGACCATCCTCACCGAGCACCGAGTATCCGTCGATCAGGCCCGGCTTGACTTGAATCCGCACCCGGATATTTTTGCCGATGGTGCTAAAACCGCGGATCATGTTGAACTGGGCGGCTTCCAGCACTTCGGTCTGCAAAAGGGCCGGATCGGCACCTCGGTGCCCGGCCTTGGTTTTCAACAACGCGTGCGCCATATCCAATGCATCTTCCAACTGAAAATGGGGCGAAATCGACTGGCTGAAATTTTCACTGGGTGCGGTGGCCAATTTTTGTTCAGTATCGGCCAACAATATGACTTCGCATGTGGTGCGGGCCATGGCGCAGCCTACTGCGTTGGCCACTTGCCAATGGGGCACCACCCGCACCTGACCGTCGAACATCGCGTCCAGGTGGGGGACAAAATGGGGCGCCGGGCCGCCCAGAACCAGCAGGTGTTGGGGTTGGATGTGGCTGCCTTCCCATAATTCGTGCACGGTGTACACCGGTTTAGAATTGATGTCATCGAGCATGGCTTGGGCGCTGTCCAAAATTCGGCGGCACATCGTCTCGATGATTTGTCGGGCAGCCGTTTTTACCGGGATCTGGAGCGCTTGGGCGATGGGTGTCAGGCCATCGGTGGCCCGTTGGAGATCGCCGTCGGTGAGTTGACCCAGGACGCAAAAGGCATCCGTGGGTGTGGCCACCGGGCCGCCATAGGCCAGGGCCGGCCCCATGCGTTGCGGGCCGATGGTGAGTTGCCCCTGGTGGACGGCAACCACACTGTCTCCACCCAGGCCCAGAGAGCGTGTTCTCAGGGCCCGGATCAAAGTCTTATAAGGGCCGATCTCAATACCCGATGGCGCTAATAGGGGGATGCCATCCACCAGCACCGCCATGTCGGTGGTGGTGCCGCCGATATCCAACACCAGGCTGGCGCCTTGCGTGGGCGCGGATGGCAAGGCGCCGATGACACTGGCTGAAGGGCCCGATAAAATGGTCTGGCCGGCATGGTGCACCGAAGATTCAAAGTTCATGCTGCCGCCGTCGGGCTTTAAGATGCGCAGGGGCACCTCCAGGCCCTTTTGCACCATGGAACGCTCGACAGCCTGGTAGAATTCTTTGTGCAGCGGATAGACAGCGGCATTTAAATAAGTGGTGGCAATGCGGCGTGGAAAGTTCAACGCCCCTGAAACCTGGTGCCCCATAAAGATATGAGGGACATAGGGTGCCAGAATACGTGCGATGGTATTTTCATGATCGGGATTGCGGGTGGAAAACTTGGAAACCACACCGGCGCATTGGATGTTTTTGTGCTTGAAGGTTTCACCAATCGTTCGGATCTCGGCTTCATCCAAAGGATTCGTTTCGCGGCCCCGATGATCGATGGCGCCGCGTACAACATGATAGTGGCCATCCGTGCGAAAATGCTCAGGATCAATACCCGGCCCGGCGGAGACCACCATGCCCACGGTGGGCAGCGTTTGCTGGGCCACTGCATTGGCAGCCAGCGTGGTGCTCAGCACGGCCCGGCGAATGGTGTGCAGGTCAACGCCTTCGGTCAGCGCGGTCAGACCGTCCAGTACGGTCTGGAATAGATTGTCTGCATGGGTGGGGACCTTGATCTTTTTGATGGGTCCCGCTTTGCTCAGTAAGACCGCATCCGTGTGGGTGCCGCCGACATCAAGCCCAATGATCATGGTGCCTTCCTGAGCTGTGGATTAAGGGATCGAAGAACTGGTGCCCAAATTACTGAAAAGCGCAATCATTGTCAATCGATTCAGCTGCAAATCCGACCCTTTGCTCGAATAAAAAACATAATAAAATCGGCAAAATCCTCGACTCAAAACTTAAAACTTAAAACTTAAGACTATTTCGAATACCACTGTCCGTCTCCTTGGCAATGAAAAATAAAGTTACTGCGCACGTTTTAAGGCTGCTCAACTATTGACTCAATTCCAAGAATTAAGCTATGGTCCAGAGTTTACACATGTTGTGACGAAGCAAAGCGGCTCGAGATCAGGTGATAAAGTCTCTTGCAAGGGTATGGGCAGGAAAACGTTATGATCAATTTAATTCGCGGATTCAAAGATATTTTACCGGATGAGGTGGCGCTGTGGCAGCGGGTAGAGCAGACGGCGGTCGCGGTATTCGAAGCGTTTGGGTACTCGGAAATCCGTGTGCCCATTATGGAAAAGACCGAGCTGTTCGCCCGCAGTATCGGCGAGGCCACCGATATCGTTGAAAAAGAGATGTATACCTTTGCCGACCGCAAAGGCGATCTGCTCACCTTGCGTCCCGAGGCCACGGCCTCCATCGTGCGCGCCTACGTGCAGCACAAACTCTACGCCGGCGATCCCACCCACAAGTTCTACCTGATGGGCCCCATGTTTCGGCGCGAGCGCCCGCAAAAAGGCCGCTACCGCCAATTTTACCAGATCGACGTGGAAGCGTTCGGCATCGCCTCCCCCTATATCGACGTGCAGATGATATTTATGCTGCACACCCTGTTTGACCGTTTGGGCGTCGGCGATACAAAAGCCCATGTCAACTCGCTGGGCTGCCCTGCCTGCCGGCCCCAATACCGGCAGGCCTTGCTGGCATTTCTGGACCAGGTGGACGATCAATTGTGCGACGATTGCCGGCGCCGCAAAGCGCGCAATCCCATGCGGGTGCTCGATTGCAAAGTGCCCGGCTGCCGCCAGGCGGTGGCCGATGCGCCGGCGCTGGTGGACTATCTGTGCGATGCCTGTCAAACGCATTTTGATACGGTCACCGCCACCCTCGAAAAGCTCAAGGTGCCTTTTGAACCGGACAAACGCCTGGTGCGGGGGCTGGACTACTATACGCGCACGACCTTTGAAATGCAGACGACCTCCCTTGGGGCCCAAAGCGCGGTTGCCGGCGGCGGTCGCTACGACGGGTTGGTGGAGGCCCTGGGCGGCCCCTCGATCCCGGCCATCGGATTTGCCATTGGTTTCGATCGCCTGGTGGAGATTGTGGGGCAAATTGAAAAACCGGCGCCCAAAGCCATACAGCTTTACATTGCCGCATTGGGTGCGGATGCGCAGAAACAGGCGTTTGAATGGCTCTCTGAATTGGCTGTGGCCGGCGTTTCCGCCGAAATGGATTATGCCGACCGCAGTCTGAAAAGCCAGATGAAACGGGCCGATCGACTCAACGCCGGCCATGTGCTGATTGTGGGCGAGTCCGAACTGCAAAAAGGCACCGCCGTGTTAAGAGATATGAGTACCAAGGAGCAGCAGGAACTGCCCATTGAGGATTTAGTTTCGAATTTGCAAAAGATTTTAGACTAACGAACCAGTTTTAACGTTTCAGTTTGGTCAAGATCCAGGCGGGCAAAAATTTTAACCACAGAAATACTGCCGTATTTCGAGGATTGAACTTTGAGCCCAACACAGAGGTTGGCCAAAATGGGACGTTTTATTGAAAGGAGAAAACCAGTGGCTGATCTGCTGGAAGAGATGCGACGGACCCATCACTGTAATGCGTTGGGTGCCGAAGATGTGGGCACACAAGTGGTCCTTATGGGGTGGGTGCAGCGCCGACGGGACCACGGCGGCGTTATTTTTATCGATCTAAGAGATCAGCAGGGCCTGACCCAGGTGGTGTTCAATCCTGAACTGAACCCTGAAGTCCATGCCAAGGCGCACGGGCTGCGCAGCGAATATGTCATCGGCGTCAAGGGCAAAGTGGAGCCCCGGCCCGAGGGCATGGTCAATCCCAACCTGACCACCGGCGCCATTGAAGTGTTGGTCGATGAACTGCGCATTCTCAATGAAGCCGTGACGCCGCCGTTTATGATTGAAGAGAGCGTGGACGTGTCCGAGTCTATTCGGCTGACCCATCGCCACCTGGATCTGCGACGGCCCCATCTGCACCGAAACATCATCCTGCGCCACAAGGCATCGGCCGCCGTGCGCCAATACCTCAACGAGCGGGACTTTCTGGACATTGAAACCCCGTTTCTCACGCGCAGTACCCCGGAAGGAGCCCGGGACTACCTGGTGCCCAGCCGTGTCAACCCCGGCCAGTTTTATGCGCTGCCCCAATCCCCCCAGTTGTTCAAGCAGCTGCTGATGGTCTCGGGCTTTGAGCGCTATTACCAGATCGTGCGCTGCTTTCGGGATGAAGACCTGCGCGCAGACCGCCAGCCTGAGTTCACCCAGATCGATATGGAGATGTCCTTTGTGGGAGAAGAGGATGTCATGGCCGTATCCGAAGGACTCGTAGCCCATGTGTTCGAGTCGGTCCTGGAGCGCAAACTCGATCTGCCCTTTGCCCGCATGACCTATGCCGAGGCGGTGGATCGCTATGGCCTGGACAAACCCGATACCCGCTTTGGGTTGGAACTGGCGGATGTCTCCGATATCGTCAAAGGTTCCGGATTTAAGGTCTTTGCCTCGGTGGCCAAAAAAGGCGGCCTGGTCAAGGCCCTGAACGCCAAAGGCTGCATCGATTTTTCGCGCAAAGAGATCGACGATTTAACGGAATTTGTATCCATTTACAAAGCCAAGGGGTTGGCCTGGATCAAAGTGCGTGAAGACGGCTGGCAATCCCCCATTGCCAAGTTTTTTACCGATGAAGAGAAAGCCGCGCTGGCCGAGCGCATCGATATGGCGCCGGGGGACCTGATCTTTTTTGTAGCCGATCAACCCAAGGTCACCAACGAAGCCCTGGGCCATCTGCGCAACCACCTGGGCAAAAAATTGGAACTGATCGATACCGATGCCTTTAATTTCGTCTGGATTACCCACTTTCCCATGTTTGAATACAACCCTGATGAAAAACGCCACGAGGCCCTGCACCACCCCTTTACCGCGCCCCTGGAAGAAGATTACGACATCCTGGAAAGCGACCCGGAAAACGTGCGGTCCAGAGCCTACGACCTGGTGCTCAACGGCTTCGAAATCGGCGGCGGCAGCATCCGTATTCACGACAACGACCTGCAGTCCAGGGTGTTCAAAATCCTGGGCATGGCCCCCGAGGAATACAACAACAAATTCGGATTCCTCCTGGATGCCCTGCAGACCGGCGCCCCGCCCCACGGCGGCCTGGCCTTTGGATTCGACCGACTGGTGATGCTGCTCTGCGGCGAAGAATCCATCCGCGACGTCATCGCCTTCCCCAAAACCCAGAAGGCGGCCTGCATGCTCACCAACGCCCCGTCCGATGCAGCCAAACAACAACTGGACGAACTGTCCCTGCGCATCAAGGCCACCGCCCAGGTGACGGAATAGTATCATCTTCTTAACCTGTCGGGACAGAGCCGACCTTACGAAAGCCCATTAAGCACCAGGGATCGGAGTGATTATCGTAGGGCCGGCCTCTGTGCCGGCCTGGTATAAAATCAGATATCCTGGAAACAAATTGTCTGAGTCACGATCCTTAATTTAGCCCTTATGGGGGTAGGTGAGCCTAAAGAAAAAATATCAATTTAAATAGGGCAATTTCAAAATGTTTTCAATCGGACTCAAGATACGGCATGGGCGAGGCCGCCGACCGCAGACGCACATTGAGTATTTCGAGGATTGGACGCCTCGACCTAATGCGGGTATTGAGTTCGAGGGGGCGTTTTGAAATCGCCTTATACGTGAAGCCAGTTTTCAACAGCAAGTCCAGGCACACGGGAGAACTCACGTTGATTGGCTGAAACCAATGTCAAGCCATGGGAAAGCGCATGGGCGGCGATCAGCATGTCGTTCGGGCCGATGGGTGTCCCCGCTTTTTCCAAGTGATGTCGCAGCGTGGCATATTGTCTGTCCACAGGCTCTTCCAAAGGTAATATGGTGATTGCCGAAAGCACGGCTTCCAGTTGGAAGGCGAGGCGCTCGGATCCTTTTTTTTCAGCGCCGAATCTCAGTTCGCCGGCGACAACAATGCTGGTACAGATACTCTCTTCGCCCATCTGTTCAATACGATCTGTCACCACACCATGGGGATTTCGAACCAACTCGGAAATAATATTCGTGTCCAATAAATAACGAAGGTTCGGACTCATAGGTTGATATCGTCCAGAGGCAAGATTTTTTCGTCAACGTCAGGGAAGGTTTCATCAATCTTTTTTAAACCGGCCAATATTGAGAGCAAACCGCGCTTTTTCACCGGTTCCACGATCAATCGATTGCCCTCTTTACGTATAAACGCCTCATCACCTTCCAGTTCGAATTCCCGAGGAATTCTTATAGCCTGGTTCCGGCCGTTGCGAAATAAGCGGACATGTCGCTTTGTTTGCATGTTGATGGTCTCCTTATCCATCTGATGACATATGCTAAAGCATATGCCATCTTTTTCACCGTGTCAACGGTGATAATAATATCTGCAATTTTTCATTGAAAATGCAAAATTGCAAAAGAACAAACAGCCACGACTATATGCACTTGCCCTGAAAAGTGTGCCGGATAACCGCATTTAGCAATTTTCAAAAGTTAAAAGTGACTTGATCCGGCCTGCATTATAGGCCCAACGCCGAGATTGGGCCCGAGGGGAGGTTTTGAAACCACTTATAAGATCTCCCCTGAAATATCCTACGCCCACGAAAGTTAGGGGGTAGTGTCTCACGACACCAAAATATAAAATCAGGCAGCGCGGCTCACGTACCACTATAATCGGCGAACAGCCAAACCCTTAAGAAAAACAGACCCGAACGATGCGGTGGGGTCACGTCCTCCTCATTGGTTCAACTGTTGCCCAACAAATATTGCTCTGTGAATATCGGATCGATCTTGTGATAAAACTCCAGCCAGACTTTGAACTTGCCCCGCACACGCGGGTACCTTTTCATGATCTTTTTGAACCTTTCTGGATAGGTAAAAATCATGGCGGAATATTCATTGAAGTCGTTTTCAAAACTCGTTAGACCGTAATTCGATACCATACCTTTTTCATTAAAATCCTTATCAACTTCACGGTTCTTTTTCATTGTGGCGTAGTTATCATATATATCTTCATAATATTTAAAATCTTTCGGATTATTTTCAGTCCAAGGATCAACCCAAAAAGAATGGCTTTTCAACAGCAATGAGCTGAATTCATGATGGAAAGTGCTCATGGCTTGGTTATCATTTTTATCGCCGTTGTCAATTAAGTAGATTATTCGCCTGAACGGATCATATGTCCCCCAGTAACTTGAATAAACATCATCTTCTATCTCTCCAGCGAACTGGATGGCTTTCAGGTAATTGTTGATCACATCCATTGGATACTTATCAAATGCGGTTTTTAACAGATCGGCATAGCGTTTCAGCACTATGTGCCTTATGGGAGTGACTCTACTGTTTCGTGACGGCCCTGCCGGGATAGGCGGATTTTCCAAGGGCGAAAAAAAATCATCTCCTATTTTATAAACGATTTTAATCCCGTATTTGGATGTAATGGGCTTAAAAAGAGCGTCAATCTCTTCCTTGGGAAGTGTCTGATAGTAGTGCCATCTAAACAATAGCCATATTATAAGAGACAATATGCTAAGCGTGAGCAAAATGTTTGACAATTTTCGCATATCGCGCACTTAAGCATTTCTGTTGTAATTATGACAATCTATTTTGTGTTTAAACGGCGGCATAATTAAGGGTTTCATGCCTTTTATCGCCCAAACCTCAGCGGCTCTGTTGGCTGCGTAAAGCATTATGGTTACCAATGCCATTACAAAGCCCTCTTGAGCAACCGTTTGATCCCATTTTGTTGTGTGGGCGGTTGGCTTCTCAACGAGTTCGACTTTTTGAACCGGTTCTGTAGCCTTCACTAGCTCTGGCTTGCCCTTAGGCTTTTGGTGCCATATCACATCAACGTTGAATCCAACATCTGCGGTATATCTATACCGGTACCGGCCCAAATCAAATGTGCCGCTGATGGTTTGAGGTTTAATCATACCTGTCATCTGTAGCGGTGACACGGCTTGAACCTCAACGGAATAAGGTCCGAGATTGGCCTTGGCGGATATGGGGGCCTGGATTTTAACCCGGCCCGATTCAAATACCACTTCCGGTTTGGCGGTCAAGGCGGCAATGGCCGGGTCGTAGACAGATCGCAGTTTGGATCTGGCCTGTTCAGGGCTTTTGCTCATCCACAATTCAAAGTTGTGTACATATTTGCTGTGGCCGGGGGTTATGTTTTCAATGCCGATCTCACCGCTCATTTCGGTATGGATGGTGTAATCGCCATAAGCTGTTACATAGTCGATTGGCGGTGTGTCGCGGCCGATGACATAGGTGGGCTTGACATTGGGCGGAATGGGCCACTGGTTGCCTTTGGCCATGGGACGGGGGCTCGGGGCCGGTTGCTTGGAGCGCGGCTGAATCAGGATGGTTTCACCCACAAAGATCAAATCCTCGTTGTCGATAATCCGCAGTCCGTAGCGGGCGGCCTCCTGGTTGTGGAAGTTCAAAATTTCGGGATACCTCACGCCGCTGCCCAAATAGCGGTTGGACAGGCTCCATAAGCTGTCTCCGCGTCTGACGGATTTACGGATCGGCATCGATTTCTCCTTTTTAAATGTCGTCTTGCATTTGGCTTTAGGCGCTGCAGTTTTTCTCCAGGTTCCAGCCGGTGGCCACGTTACCGGAGCTCCAGCCGCCGGCGCGTGCCTGCCGGGTGTAGCACCACTTGACCTTGCCGTAGACAAAGGCAACGTCATCTTCGGGATATTCGCCTTCCGCTGAGGTGGCAAACGAGCTGATCATGCAATGGGCGAATTCGTACTTCAAAAATCGGGTTTTTTCGCCCCCGGCCCGTAACAGTTCCACCACGATGGTGTCGATATGGGTGCCGGCGGCACCCGCCTGGGCCAGTTGGGGTGATGCCTTGTCCAGCATTTTGGTGAAGCAAAATTCCGAGAAATCGGCCCGTTCTGCACAGGCCCCGCCCAGACTGCTGGGCCGGCAGGTTACCGTTTGGCTGACATCAAGATCGAAGTCCATAATTTCGATCCAACCGGCGTGTTTTTCATCATCAGATTCGCCGGGAATGCCGTCGATGTGCACAAATCCATCGAACATGTTTTTCCCTCCTTGTTTTGATGAATATGGCGTTAGATTGCTTTAAAGTCGCATGCATCCACAGGTGCGGCGCTGAGGGCCAGGAACAAAACAGACCAGCTCAAAAAACAGAAAGCAGATTGTTTGGTAACGATAGCGATCTATCAGAATTGTCTAAGGTGCAGACGCCGCTGCGTCTGCTTGATATGCCGGCAAGGTATGGAAATTGATTGGAGACGGTGGCCGACGCATTAGACTGACAATGCTAATGCCAAAACTATGGCCGACTGTCAACAGCATTTATTAAAGCGCTTATCCACAAAACTCACGCTGATGACAAAAACAAACAGGGCCTCAGGGCCAGGTATTCGACAGACGGCATTGGCTTTAACATGGTCAAAACAGGCCGGGACAGAGCCCGGCCCGAAGAAGATCATCTGTCTGACCACCATTGATTCATCGTTGGGCCGGCCTCCGCGCCGGCCTGATAAAGATCGACGCCATCGTTGCTTTCGATTTCTCAAGTGAGGTTACCTATGCTGGTGCACTGTTTTTCCTTGACATTTATCCCCGGCTCCATTAAAAACCCAATTTTCCTAAGCGGGATTCCGCCCGGGAAAACCACATTCCCCAGTAGCTCAGTCGGCAGAGCAGGTGGCTGTTAACCACCGTGTCCGTGGTTCGAGTCCGCGCTGGGGAGCCAAAAACAATGGCTCTGCCGATTTTTCGGCAGAGCCTTTTTTCCCCAGTCGGCAGAATCCGGTGTCCGTGAAGGTGAGCTTGCCCTAAGCGCAGCCGAAGGGAGTCCGCGCTGGGGAGCCATCAAAAAACCTGTGTTTTCAGGTGTTAACAAGTTAACGCAAAACCCCGGGGAGCCTCTCCTCGGGGTTTTGCAGTTTTGGCCTTTATTCACCGCCTTTTGCGACGCAGGCGCGTCGCTTGCCGATTCTCAGTTTAACACGCCTTCCAGGTTAGCGTTTGGGTTTCATCTGAACCCCAACCAACATTTCCTGACGCAGATTATCGGTATCGCTGCGTGATCGCGGAAACCAATTTATGTTTGACAAAACAATAGGAGGTGTATAAAAAAATACTCGCCTAAATCAGCCCCACAGATTCCATCCTTCGTTTTAGGCATATAGAAAACACCCATATCATAGTGTGTTTGATTCCGGGTCCCACCGGAGGCACCGCCTTAATTACAGATCTATTTTTATCTAAATACACAGGAGGATCGAAAGCTATGGCCTTAGATGGTTTTGTTAAGATCGATGGGATCGAGGGTAATTCGATTTTATCGCATCCCTCTAATTTGTGCGAGTGTGCACATTGATCGCTACAGGCTTACTCAATTCAAAAAGGAGTTGAAAATAATGGCATTTGACGCATTTGTAAAGATCGATGGGATAGAAGGTGAGAGTACAGATGATAAACATCACGGTTGGATAGAAGTCCTGTCGTGCGATGTTAAAGTTTCGCAGAAGGTTTCACATACAGCCAGTTCGGCCGGGGGAGGCAGTGCTGAACGAGCAGATTTTTCGGACTTCAGTTTTGTTAAGCAGTTAGATAGTGCTTCCCCGAAACTTGCAATAGCGTGCGCGGGAGGAACGCATATCGATATAATTGTGATTGAGTTTTGTCGATCTGGAAATGAAAAGATAAAGTACATGGAGTATAAATTAACCAATTGCATAGTAAGCGAAGTTGCGATGGTGGCTCAGGGCATTTTTCCTTCAGAAAAAATCAAAGTTAACTATGGCAAGATTGAATGGCGCTATACAAAACAAAAGCGTGAAAATGGGGGAATTGCCGGAAATGTTGCTGGTGGATGGGATAGACAAAGAAATTGTAAGGTTTGATTGTAAGAATAATACTAAAGTTGATGGGTCGGAGCTTTTCAAATGCCAATTGAGAAACAACCGCACGAATTAATACCTAAAGATTATCACCCGCCCAGTTCGGTTATCTATAAGGTAAGAGACGATGAGAGTTTTGGAACAATAGCAAAAAAGTATCATATGGAAGAGTGGGAACTAATCTATGAAAATTTTAAAACGCGAGATCCTGCTGAAGTAAATTGGTATCTTCGCAACTACGTTGGGTGCAAAAAAAAGACCTCGGATGGGAAAAATTATGTTTTTTCAACTGATGCCACGCCCGGGTTGATCCATATACCCGATCAGATAATTAATATACCGCGCTTAGTAGAACCATCAGTGTTGAGGAAGGTGTGGGCAGGTATCGCCAAAAGTCATTCAGGTGACTTGGCCGTAATAGGCGCACATGACCTTACAGGGAAAATATACAATCTCGGAGATGAATTGCCGGATGTGAGAAATGCCGTAATTAATATCAATGGGTGGAAGTTTGGAGTAGGCTTGGGAGGAAGTATCGGGGCGGTTTTTGTTATAGCTCATGGATATGAAAACCAATTACAGATGAACGGAGTGACAGAGGCTTGGGATTTTGACTTTTCTGTAGTTGGGAAACTTGACAGCTTTTTAAAGGGTTTAAAAGGGATTGGCAAAACAATTGATACGATACAAAAATATAAGAAAACGCGGTGGCTGGCAGAAAATGTCATTAAAAACAAAGGAATCACCACCCCAGGTTTTTACGCTATATCAATACCTATGGCTGGAGTGGGACTTCATGTATGGGGTGGATGGAAATTCGGCGACATAACTGTTTTTAGCAGTGGAAAAGGTATACCATGAGTAAGCCAAGGGTATTCGTGGTTTTTTTTGTAATTATCATTTCTTTGTATGGAGAATTGTGCCATGCAAAAACCAATGGTGGTGACTGTCGTGATATATCTGCAGATAGAAAGACGCTAACTTCCGGAATAGACAAAATAAACAGCTACAGCATCGATGCCGTTGTCTCTATAAATGGAAAAGTTGTTACATCAAAAATTTATGGAAAGAAGCCGAACAAGCTGTGTATCATACAAAAAATACCCAAGGGAGCTGATGAACTCGTTAATAAGGTTGTTTATGATAATCGATATCAATGGGTTGAAACTAAGATCTCAAAGAAAATCGTTCAGATTTCGAAAATAGCGTTATCTAAAATCGTGGACCACGAAAGGCCGTTTGATACAGGGTACTATATTATGGGAACAGGTCTTTTTAGTGGAGAAGATTATCCCTCAACAGTAAAAGCCTTGCTTTCAATTTATGATTTAACTGCGAAGTGTTCTAACAATCGTATTATTTTATCGGGATACTTGAATAGTGACAGCTTTTTAAAATACATTATGAATCGAAAGTTTGCTGGAATGAAAAAAAAGCATGGCTATATCGAACGGTTCAAGAAAAGTTTTAAACACGCAAGACTAGTGTTTGAATTCCCTAACAATCATTTGCGTGAATATTCCTTAGGCTCAACGGATAAAAGAGAGACAATAAAAATAGTATTTACAAAAATAAACTTAAATCCGGAATTGTTAGATGATAAGATTAAATATAATCCTCCAAGAGGTATGGAAGTAATTGATATTACGGAATCACTACGTAGATCAATTGAGGCTGGCGACTAAAAAATCGTAACGTGTTTAACTATTAATTCCGGAATGGAACTAAATATGGCATTTTTTAATAGAGAGATAATTTCAGAAAAAACCCTGCTTGTCTGGCTGATTTGCACGGTGCTGTCAGGAATTGCATTAATGCTTGTCTTCAGCATGATAATTTACTTGATATATGGTTGTTGGCCTGTCGGGGGATATCGGGCAGGAGGCTCCTGCTTATCAAACCTTCCCCATCTTTCCTTTTATTTTTTGCCCAGTATCCTTGGTATAATAATTGGAACTTTGCTGACAAGAAAGATAACTCGAGAATAAAGCAGGGGAACGGGACGGTGGGGAAAAAGGAAAAAAGGACAGCTATATTTTTAGATCATCTCCAATTTCGTTGGAGTAAATGAGAGGGAAATTCGCTTATTTAAACAGAAAGGAGAAAGGCTGATAAACTATTGATAATAGACTCAAAAAAATCAATCAATCATATTTCCAATCAAGCAAAAAAATGGCGTGTTTTGATGGGCCTTTGTATGGGTTCAGGAGCAATTTTGATTCTTGATATCATAGCCATTTCATTCGACACTGAGCTAAGTAGATATCTGCTGGAGTTGTTTGGGAAAAATGTAAGGTTTGCCATCGATATAGGTGCAATTATGACTGGTTGTGTTGCAATGCTCTGCCTTTGCCTGATGATAAAATGCCCCCGATCCAAACTCAAATGGTTTTGGCATGCAATGGCAAAGGACCACAAGCGCAATATCTCGATTGACTATATGAGCCATTGCCCTCGCTGCAATTATCCGGACGAGGAGAGAAATGACACCCAGCCGACTTTTGAATCAAAAAAGCCTATTCTTGAAGTATCGAACCAGGAAAACAAATTCCTAAATCTTTGGCGCGCATTTTTCGTTGCGACAGCGGTTATGCTTCTCGGGATAGTAGGATTGGTTTATTTTTATCGTTTTTTTGATTTTTGGCGGATCTGTTTTTTCGGCGGGTTCATCACGGCTTTTATTATGCTTGTAAGCTTATGGATAAGCATCCGGTGCCCCCAATGCGGTCTCAGATGGTACTGGTACGCTTTTTCAAAATACTCAAAATATCTAAAGATAGGAAATATACGTCGCTGCCCGCGGTGTGATTATCCTGGATAGCAATAATGTCTTTAATAGACAATTTTTCTGAACAAAAAGCCATGATACCAGAGGGTGCCATGGTTTTTTACAATAGTTACATTGTTCCTCCCATCCGTTGCTATGTTCCATTGTTCTATAAGCCTATATCCAAAAGATGCTGATTATGAATACGAATAGTACGAATAAAGTCTCATTTTATTTGGGATGCCTCTATTTTTTACTATCCATAATTATTTTTATTCAAGCCACAATTTTCCCACAAAAACCGGCTAACTTTCTGATTCACCTCATTGCGCCAAAATTTGAAGGTAAATCAATCATAACCTCCCCTTATGATTATGTCCGGTACTTAAATATGGTTGTATATGGAGGTTTGGCTATTGCAGGTACTTTGTTTCTACAGGCGATTGGGATTGTCATGCGGTATAAAGTGAAAAAGAAGGGCTTGATCTATAAATATGTTGATATTGCGTTAACCCTCGCAAAACTCGCACTTGTATTTATTTGCACAGTTACAATATATCATCTGTTCAAGGGAGAAGAAGCCAATCTTCATACTGTTTCGAATGAAAGCCTCGCTACTTTAGCTGTTCTTTTGATCTGCGTATTCTTAAGTTATTTTAGGCGCAAGAAATAGTGCGGAATAGAGCACAATATATATTCCTTATGCCAACAAAAAAATATTGGCCGAAAGCGGGCGCAACGGCTCTGGCAGCACCTGGTGGGCACCGATCCGCCGGAAACCGTGGACGAAGCCAGAAACCGCTACGTCGAGCTGCAGATGAGCCTGCCCGACCGGATCGAAATCATCGAGAAAAACAAATGGTGGAACGTACACCACTGGGGCGTCAAACCCTGGAACCTTGATGAAAACGACGCCTACCTTCTGCGATTATCGTGTTATATTCATCGCAATCCTGTCAGGGCCGGCCTAGTTGAAAGGCTTGCCGATTACGAGTGGAGCAGCTACGGTTTTTATGCTTATAAAAATAAGAAGGTACCTGCAAGGTTGACCACTAAAACAATCTTACATCAGCTGTCCGGTCAAGATCAGCACAAGGCCTACCGCATAAATGTTCAGCAATATTCAGACGAGCAAAGCAGCATGTGGGAAGATTTAAAGCATGGCTTTATATTTGGAAGCCAGGATTTTGTGGCGGATTTGAAAGCCCGTTTTTTGGACGGGAAAAATGATGAGGAACTTCCACAGCGCAATCGGTTATTACGACC